>CAYQWL010000041.1:0-26408 GCA_964421195.1 uncultured bacterium
TCCGTTTTATTTTCAGCCGGATTTCCATCGGGTAATTTTTTTGTTGCCTCCGGGCCGGCTGTTTCTGAAAAATAAATATTGGGTGAGGGTTGGGTCCTGTGCGGCGAAGTCTTACGAACCCCGCCAGGCCTTGACAGGAGCAACGGTAAGTATCGCATTTCGGGTGCCACGGGGTAACTCAACTCTTGCCCTCAATATTTCATATAAAAGTTTTCAAGGAGCTTGATAATGTCCGACACCATCAATCGGCACGGCGAAGATGCGCCGCAGACAATACAGGCGCCGGCGGACAAATCCGGAGAGGTTTTTTACAGAAAATACAGATTTTCATCTTTCAATGATATGTGCGGCCAGCAGCAGGTCGCTTCTTTTTTTATCAATACGATTAAATACAATAAAATATCTCACGCCTATTTATTTTCCGGGCCTCGTGGAACCGGTAAAACGTCTATGGCAAGGCTTTTCGCTAAAATTTTAAACTGCAGCGGCAAAACTTCTTATGAACCCTGCGGCGTATGCCGCAACTGCGTGGAATTCGACCGCGGCGCCGCCGTCGATATCATAGAAATGGACGCCGCATCCAACCGCAAAATCGACGATATACGTTCATTGCGCGACGATGTCGCTTTTATGCCCGTAAACGGGCGATATAAAATTTTCATATTAGACGAAGCGCATATGCTTACCACCGAGGCCGCCAACGCTTTTTTAAAAACTCTTGAAGAACCGCCGCCTTACGTTATTTTTATTCTCGCCACAACCGAACATCATAAAATTCCAGCCACCATCCTTTCGCGCTGCCAGTCGGTTAAATTTTCTCGCATCGCGGCGGCCGACATAGTAAAACGCTTAGAATTCGTAATGACCGAAGAAAATTCAGCGCGCAGCAGCGATAAAATCAAGTATGAACGTTCCGCGCTTTTTTTAATCGCAAAAAAAGCGGCCGGCGGAATGCGCGACGCTCTTTCACTTTTAGAATATTCTATCGCGCTCGGCGCCGGAGAACCGCTTACGGCCGCTTCCGTCGAACGCATACTTGGAATACATTCGACGGGCCAGATAAAAAATTTTATTGAAAGCATTCGCTTAAAAAATGCGGCGGCCGGACTCGAAATAATCAAAAAAAACTACGACTCAGGAAGCGAGCTCATATCTTTTCTCGAAAGTTTGAATTCCTGCATAAGTTCGCTTTTACTTATCAAACTCGGAGTAACGAGCGCCTCGTTTTTCGACTGCGACGAAGACGATATCGCCGGATTAAAAGAAACCGCATCGGCCTTTAAAATTGAAAATTTAATGTATCTGCTCGATTCTTATTCTGAATGTCTTTCACAAATAAGATTTATTTCAGATCAAAAAGCCCATTTTGAATATGTTTATATTAAAACCATTCTTAATATGCCTCAAGCCGGAGCAAAAGAAACTCAGACGGCCCGGAACCCGGAATCAGCTGCGGACGGCCCGCCGGTTTCAGAACGCGCTTTAATATCTCGAATATCCGCAATAATAGACGATAAAATATCCGCCCTCGCTTTTACTGGTTCAGATTTACGGTGTGCCGCCCGGCCCGCCGGATCGGCTGCCATCGAAACGCAGAAACAGCCGGCCACCACCGCTTCAAGCACGGCAGTAAAAAAAGACGGCCCTGCTTTAACGCTGGAGCGCATTAAATTAATATGGAATTCCTCTTATTTAGGCTGTTTAAAAGAAATTTCCATCCCCACTCTCGCCATAATAAGTTCCGGAATTCCCGTCAGATATTGCGGCGGAATTCTCGAACTCGATTTTACTAAAAACGCTTTTTGCGGCGAACGCATTACGACGGGCGCCCATTTAAAATATGCGGCAGAAGCTTTCGTCAAAACATATAATGAAAACGTCGAATTTAAAATCATACTTCCAGCCCGCGAAAAAGCCGCGCGCCTCGAAGAACGAAAAAAAGAAATTCTCGAAGAAAAAAAGAACGATCCCATGGTTCAAAAAATTTTACAGGCATTCGACGGTGAAATAATTGATGTCGAAGAAAATTAATGATAGTTCCGAAAAACTTAAACTTTCAAAATTTAGCGGCGAAGTACGGCGATATTATAATTCCTTCGATCCGCGTAATACCATGCCGTCAAAATTAACGTTTTATAAAAATCTCGAAAGTGAATTCAAAAACATTAAAATTCCTGATTCGATGGCCAGAATGACTTTCGGGTGCATGAACCCTGTTTCATGGCTTATCGCCGACGCGCGAGAACGCGGGCGGGCGTTCGACGAAAGTATAAACATCTTAGATGCGGGCGGCGGCGCTGGGTTTGATTTATTTTTAATCAGGCAAATATTTAAAAATGCTGACATTTATAATATCGACATATCTCACAATCTTTTAAAATTAGGCGCAAAAGAATTCGCCGGGCATCTTAATATAAAAATCAACTACGGCGGTAAGCATGTCGATGCTTGCGGCAAAAAAGGCGAAACATATTTTATATGCGCATCGCTCGGCGAAACATGCCTTGCGCAAAAAATTTATTTCGATTATATAATCAGCAACGCCGCATTCAATTTAATTCCCGATAAAAAACAAGCGTTATCCTCTATGGCCAGCCTTTTAAAAGACGACGGCGCCTTTTTTCTTGCCGATATAGCCGGCAGCGGAGGATATGAACCCGAACGGCACAAAAGTATCGCGCAGGGCCTTTTCAACGCGCCGACAATAATCGACATGAAAAAATATAAAAACGATATCTTCGATTGTTTCGGTTATTTTCAAACGCTGTATAAACAAACATTAAAGCCCGAAAAAATCGACGATAAAAAAATAACGTTCGATATTTTCTGCGCCCGTTTAAAAAAAACGCCTCCCTTTGAAACCGATTCGATTACATGTATTTGTGGCGAAAAACTCGATTTAAAGGTGTTTTTAAATGTCAATGCCGAAGAATCCCGGCAATATTTAAAAATGATTGCCGACGGTTCCCTGAATTCAACGCTATGCCATAAATGCCGGCGAATTTATACCGATTTCATTCCTTATTTTTTCGAATGGCCCGATAAAAATATAGCGGCGCATATATTTCCTGCTTCGACGGAAAATCAAAAAGACGCCATAATTTTCAAACTTGGCCTTTATGGTTCGGATACTAACGAAAAACTTTTTTTCGGATATAAAAAATTCCAGAAATATTTATCAGGCAGTATTTAAAACTCTTTTCAATGAACCATATTTTTAATTTAATATTTTCGAATATAACCGCCGGCAATATTTATCTGGTTTAATAAAAATCACGATGTTTTTATTGATTTTTTTATAATAATTTATTATAATAAAAATAGCGCTAACCTCACAATAACATCAACTTTTTATTAAACGCCTTAAATGGAGGAATAGTTTATGACTTATATTTTCGTAAAAATAACCCGGCATTTCAAATTCACAACTATTTTAATATTTTCTATCATTTTATTATCTTTTTTATATGTTATTCCCCGGGAAGCGGCCGCGCAAAAAACATTAGAATCTACGACCGGCGAAAAAACATCCACAAATACTGAAGCCGAAAAAATTTTACGTTCTTACTTCGAAAATATTTTTACGAAAAATTATGAAGAGGCAATTTTATCCATGCATGCTTCGGCTCGCAGTGACGAAACTATCGCTAAAATCGAAAGATGGCGTGAAACTTTCATGTCTCCGGAAAATCTTAAAATCCTTAATTTTCAAAACAATTCCGATGACACGCTTACCGCTACGGTCACATTCTCATATACCAGCTCATCGGGCGTCAAAGATATACTACGTGAAAAAATACTCATATCTTCACAGGGTAAAAATTATTACATAAAATCACATCCATCATTAGATAAACGACCGGCAGCCAGGCAGGCCGCCGGCGCCGGCTTCGCTCCCATAACCATGACGCCGAACGTACCGGGCGGTTCTATGCCCGATATGAACGGCATTTTAAATATGCTTTCAGGCGGCGCTTCCGCGGGCGGATCGACGCAGGTAGATCCTGGCGAACTTCTCGGATTGATGACCGAACTCGTTAACGATCCGGATGTGCTGGCGTTATCGTCAAATCCAAAAATCATGTCTATAGCGCAGGATCCATCTATAATGACGACGCTGCTTTCCGGAAATTTATCAGCCATAGAAGCCAATCCTAAAATAAAAGAACTGCTTTCCGATCGGTCTATAAGAAAAATAATCGAAAAAGTGGCCGCAAAAAAATCAGGAGGCGAACGGCAGGAAAACGCTTCGCCCGCCCACCCTTCATCGATAGATTCTGTCGATATCAATAAATTGTTTGATTAAAAACGGAGATAATAAATTATGAACGACGAATGCGCTAATAAAAATATAAATCCCGGCAGGGAAATTTTTAATGAATATTCAATAGAATGTATTAATCTATCGAAAAATTATAACGCGAATTTAAACGACCGTGAAAAATCCGCGGTTAAAAATCTTAATCTTACAATAAAAAAAGGCGAAGTACACGGATTTTTAGGCCATAACGGCGCCGGAAAAACCACCACGATTAAAATGATCGTAAAACTCATAAAACCTTCATCCGGCCGCATTAAAATATCCGGTGAAGACGTTTCAACGGCTGATTTTCTAAAAAAAACAGCTTACATAGCCGAATCCGTTAATTTTTATCAATTTTTAACCCCGATCGAAATAATGAATTTTTCAATATCGCTTAATCCGGTATCATTTACCGGCACTTCTAAAAACGGCCTGAAAGACAAAATCCAGAATGCGCTAAATGAAACCGGCCTGCACAGATGGAAAGATTCGGCGGTCGAAAAATTTTCAAAAGGAATGCGTCAGAGACTTGCACTGGCATTATGCCTTCTGCGCGAGCCGGACCTTCTCATACTCGACGAACCCGGCTCAGGCCTTGATCCGGACGGCATATCGCTTCTTTTAAAAATCATCGAAAAATTTAAAAAAAATTCAAAAACCGTTTTTTTTAGTTCACATCATATCTCTGAAATCGAAAGAGTATGCGACCGCGTGTCAGTCATTAAATACGGAAATCTATTAGAAACTATAACGCTTGCCGATTATGCAAAAAAATCAGGAGGCATCGAAGCGCGTTACCTTGAGCTAATGAATTCTGAAAAGGGCGAGATATAATATGGGTAAAATTTTATCAATAGGAAAATATTTATTTTTAGAGTCAGTTAGAGATAAACTTTTTATCGCTCTAATGCTTATATCAGTTATAATAGTGGCGGGAAATTTTGCCCTCGATTTTTTTGATCAGGGCATACAGGACCGCATAATATTTGATTTCGGCACCTCGCTCGCCTCGATACTCGGAGCGTTCTTATGCCTTTATCTTATAACGTCACAGGTGCGCGCCCAGATCGATTCAAAACAGGCATATTTTATCCTTACATCGGAATGCTCACGCACGCAATTTTTAATAGGAAAATGGCTTGGCGCAATGGCTTTTACCGCCTTTAACGTACTCATAATATTCATCGAGATATTTTTAATAATCTATTTTAATTCCGCGCTCATCAGCTCATTAAGCATTATTTATTTTTATATCGTCATACTTAAATTATCTTTATTATCCGCCATCGCAGCATTTTTTTGCACTGCATCGTCTCTCGTGGTAGCCCCGTCGCTCAGTGTTTTTATTTACTTTATCGGCCACTGGGGCGGTTATGTATCTTACGCTCTTGAAAAAAGCGGCGCAAGTTCATATACTTTAAATATAATAGGATTCATAACAGGTTATTTACTGCCTAATTTTAAATATTATACCGCCGAACATGTCATTACTGAAAATTTCAACGGCGCGGCTTCTTATTTATTTATGCTGACTCTTTATACGCTCGCCGCTAATTCAATTATACTGACTGGCGCGGCTTATATCTTTAACAAAAAAGACGTTTAAGCGTAAACTACAAATTTTTAAAGTCAGAGAGTTTAATTTTCAAATGTATTTTATAAAAATAAACCCATTTTTAATTAAAGAAAAAATTACAAACGCCATCCGTACCGGAGGGCGTACACACGCCTTTATTTTATTTACGATATTATCAATAACGGTTTTACTTTCTTTTTTTATTACAACCAGTTATTTAAAAAATAAAAACGACCTGGCCGCCAATGAAATAAAGAAAAAAGCTTCGACAAATCCAATTATATCTCTATCGCTTTCAATGTCTAAAGAACTACGACAGATCGCAGCATCATATTTATGGCTGCGAGTGGATGAATATTTTCATTCTACAGCGGTAAAAATGAGTGAAAATTCTGAAATAGTTCCGCTATTTAAACTCGTAACCATTTTCGATCCGTCCTTTATCGACGCATATATAGTTCTTGCACATCATCTCGCCTTCCACCTCGATAAAATAGAAAACTCGCTCATGGTGCTTAAAGAAGCTATAAATAACAACCTTCATCCGCCGGCTCCACGCCTTTCGGAACTTTATTTTCAGGCAGGCTGGATATATGCCATGCTAAAAAAAGAAACGAATGAAGCTATATTAATGCTTGATGCGGGACAAAAATATATGAACAGCGAATGCGATCAGGATAATGCACATCTCGCTTTAAGATTAAATAAGTATTTAAAAAATTCTCTGGACGAAAGCTTCGATATTAATTCTTTTCATACAAAATTCGGACAAAACGATATCAGGACAAAAATGATCAACGAACACGATTTAAACCATAATCACGAACATAAACACGAACATGAACATGAACATGGCGTATGCATTCACGAACACGATTTAAACCATAATCACGAACATAAACACGAACATGAACATGAACATGGCGTATGCATTCACGAACACGAAGGCGATAAAGAACATCGCTACGCCGGAAGCAATCCCTGGCATAATCCCTATCAGTGCAAGAGACTAAAAAACGCTTCTTATTTTTATATCTGTCTTTTAATTCTTATTATCACAGGTTTAAAACTATCCACTATTTATTCTCGCAGACGCTCATAATCATAATTCTAATTTAAATAAATGATTTATCTTAACACGATTATCAATTTGTCGCCGCGTCTTACCGAATAAGGCTTTTTCAGATTATTTTGAAGCGCAATCTGCTTATACTTAGATATTGTTTTAAAATATTTTTTACTGATATGCGCTAAAGTTTCACCCGATTTTACCTTATGAATTACAACTCTGCCGGAATTCATCGTTATTCTCGCATTTTTTTTCACATTCGTATTATTTTTTACGGCCGCTGTGTTTTTAACGCACGATTCATTTCGCGAATTTAATTTTAAAGACTTTACCGGCGGCATATTTGAACTATCGCTCGCTGCAATCCTGTTTAATTTATCGCCGACGCTACGTTTATTATTTTCTTCACTTGCATAACGAGCAAGAATATTTTGATAAAGCCTGGATGTCGAATTTACGCTCGTATCATATTTTTCACGGCTCGCCGTCGAAGCGGAAACATTACGTGAACCATAATCGAGGTCGGAAGCATTTATAACATAAGAACTAAAAAAATTCTGATGTTTATATATTATCAGCTCGCCAGCCATTATTGAAACTATTATCCATATAACCGTAAGCGCCGTTTTATTTGACGGCATCCAGTCCTGCTCTATTGATTTAAATGTCTTCGAAAAGCCATCCTGCTTGATATTAATTTTTACATCCCTTAATTTTGAAAGAAATCTCGACAATGTGCTCACCCCTTATTACAGTGGTTAAAATACCTCTATGTTATATTTTTCGGCTTAAAATCTAAAAAAATTATAAGCCGCGGCGTTATTTTTAAAAAGCGTAAAATATAAAATCAATAAATTATATTTAATTAAGAATTTTAAAATTTTTAATAATTTTTATAAAAGAAAAATAACCCATAAATAAAAACCATAGCGCAAAATTTTATTGACTTTTATTCAAAAATTATATATAATGAAATTAAATTAAATTAAATTAAATTGAAAAATAATTAAATTCTTTTTGATATCATTATAAAGGCGGTGTATTAATGGCCAAAAATAAAAAAGAAAAAGAAAACGCTATCGATCAACCTGAAGTAAACGAAACTAACGACAATCAGACGAAAAACGAAAACAATCACGGCGGAGATATTTCGTCGGTTAAATTCAATCAAATATATATAGCTCTCGCTGTATGTATTTCTTTAATGATTATAGCTAAATTAATAGGATTATAACTTTTAAATTCTTGTCTGATATAGATATCTTTTTTTAGTTTATGATTCCATTTCAAAGATAGAATTTACATATTTTTATTTCGCTTAATCCTTTATAGTAATTAAAAGGAGGTTACCGTGAATAATTCGTGGTATAAAACCGCCGTTATATACGAGCTATACATTAAAGGATTCAAAGATTCGAGCGGTGACGGTAAAGGAGATTTTATCGGTTTAACCTCCATGCTCGATTATCTTCGTGATCTTGGCATAGATTGCATCTGGCTGTTGCCGACTTATCCTTCGCCCGGACTGGATGACGGATACGACGTAATGGATTATTATTCTATAAACCCCGAATATGGAACGCTGAAAGACTTCGTAGTTTTTCTCGACGAAGCTCATAAACGCGGTTTAAAAGTGCTTATCGAATTAGTTATAAATCATACTTCCGATCGTCATCCGTGGTTTATCGATGCAAAAAAAGGCCCGAACTCAATTTATCACAATTATTATGTATGGTCGGACACCAATGAAAAATATAACGATGCGAGAATTATTTTTACCGATTCTGAAACTTCTAACTGGTCATGGTGTAATGAATGTAAAAAATATTACTGGCACAGGTTTTACCATCATCAGCCAGATCTTAACTTCGACAATCCCGCGGTTCGTGAAGAAATGAAAAAAATTTTATCATTCTGGCTCGATATCGGAGTTGACGGATTTAGAGTAGATGCCGTACCTTATTTATTTGAACGCGAAGGCACTAATTGCGAAAATCTTAAGGAAACTCACGATTACATAAAAGAAATACGCGCTTTTATCGACGGCCGTTATAAAAACAGGGTTCTTCTTGCCGAAGCAAATCAATGGCCCGAAGATCTGCTCGATTATTTCGGAACCGGAGATGAATTTCATATGGCATTCAATTTCCCGCTCATGCCGCGAATGTTTATGGCTATAAAACAGGAACATCATGGCCCTATAGTAGATATTATAAAAAGAATGCCTTTGATACCTGAATCATGTCAATGGGTAATATTTTTAAGAAACCATGACGAGCTCACGCTTGAAATGTGTACCGACGAAGAACGCGATTACATGTATAAGCAATACGCTTACGATTCGCAGATGAAAATCAATATTGGAATAAGAAGGCGGCTTGCGCCTCTTCTCGAAAACGACAGGCAAAAAATCGAGCTTTTATACGCCATGCTTTTTACGCTTCCCGGGTCTCCCATTATTTATTACGGAGACGAAATAGGAATGGGCGATAATATCTATTTAGGCGATCGTAATGGCGTCAGAACGCCGATGCAATGGAACGAAAATAAAAACTCAGGTTTTTCCGATTGCAAGCCTTCGATGGTTTACGCCCCGGTAATTAACGATCCTGAATACAATTATAACGCCGTCAACGTTTCTTCACAGCTTGCCAACGAAAATTCACTTTTACATTTTATCAAAAACATGATAAAAATCAGAAAAATGTATAATAACAGTCTGATATTCGGCTGCGGTGAACTTGAATTCATATATCCCGATAATAAAAAAATATTAGTTTATATCAGAAAATACGGCGAAGACGTCGTTTTATGTTCTTTTAACCTTTCACGAACCGCACAACCGGTTACTATAGATTTAAAAAAATATGAAGGATATGAACCTATAGAAATATACGGCAATACGAAATTTCCATCTATCGGAAACCTGCCTTATTTATTAACTCATTCGCCTTACGGTTTTTACTTTTTTTATTTAAAAAAACCGGCCCGGATATAAAAAAGATATTTGAAAATATAATAAGGAGGTTATATGTTATGAGACTATTAATCATATCAAACAGGCTCGGAGTAACATTATCGCGAAACGCTTCAGGCGGTTTAGATTATAAAGAAAGCGCGGGCGGCCTTGCAAGCGCTTTAAATTCTTATTTTAAAACCGGAAAATATTTAGAATCGGGTATAACCGATTATTTATGGATCGGATGGCCCGGTATAGAAATAGCAGCAGGCGAACGCCAGGCAGTTAAAGAAAAGCTTTTTAACGACTATAAATCATGGCCGGTTTTTCTTCCCGATAAAATAATGGATAGATTTTACAGCGGGTTCTGCAATCGCACTATATGGCCTCTCTTTCATTATTTTCCAATGCTGACCGCCTTCGAAGAAAACCAATGGGAATGCTATAACGATGTAAATGAATTTTTCGCATCGAGCGCTTCTGAAATAATAAGACCCGATGACATTATCTGGGTGCACGATTATCAACTTATGCTCCTTCCCGCACTGATACGTGAAAAATTTCCTGATGCCGCTCTTGGATATTTCCATCACATTCCTTTTCCTTCATACGAAATTTTCCGTCTGCTTCCCGGCTCCTGGCGTTCTAAAATTATGAAAGGCCTTCTTGCCGGAGATTTATGCGGATTTCACACGAGCGATTATACGCACCATTTTTTAAGATGCGCTTCGCGTATATGCTTTCTCGAAAATAACTTCGGCAAAATATTCGATGACGGCAGAGTAATTAAAGCCGATACTTTTCCGATAGGAATCGAATTCGAAAAATTTAACGACTCTATACGCCTGCCGGAAGTGCAATCTGAAATTGAGCGTCTCCGCACTTCATTCGCCGGAAAAAAAGTTATTTTATCGATTGACCGGCTCGATTACACCAAAGGAATTGCCAGCCGGCTTAAAGGGTTTCAAGCATTTTTAGAAAAACGGCGCGATCTGCACGAAAAAATTATTTTGCTTTCAATAGTAGTTCCGTCAAGAGTAAAAGTTCCTCAATACCAGGCGTTAAAAAAACAGGTAGATGAGTTAGTAGGCGCTATAAACGGAAAATATGGAAGCGTAGATTGGACGCCTGTAATTTATAGATATAAATCTATCGATTTCTCTCATCTTGCCGCATTATATATACTGAGCGATATTGCGCTCGTCACTCCGCTTCGCGACGGAATGAACCTTGTAGCCAAAGAATACCTCGCATGTAAAAAAAATGAAACGGGCGTTTTAATACTTAGCGAAATGGCCGGCGCCGCGAACGAACTTACCGATGCGGTGATTATGAATCCAAACAATACCGAAAGTTATATCGAAGCCATAGAAACCGCGCTCGCTATGAGCTATAACGAACGCGCGGCGCGGCTTGAAAGAATGCGGCGAAGAATCTGCCAGTATTCCGTGGTCAAATGGGCGGAAGATTTCATCAGCGCGCTTATAGAAATTGTAAATGAACGCCGTGGACTCGATTCTAAATTTTTAGACGGCGGACAGCGTGAAAAAATTCTGACCGATTATATTAATGCAAAAAAACGTCTTATAATGCTCGATTATGACGGAACGCTCGTCGATTTTCAAAAAGATCCTGAAAAAGCCGAACCAGACGATAAATTAATATTGCTTTTAAAAAATCTTGCCGCTGATGAAAAAAATGATATCGTTATAGTAAGCGGACGCGGCAAAAACATTCTCCAGAAATGGTTCGGCGGACTAAAATTAAGTTTCGCCGCGGAACACGGAGCATGGATTAAAAAAAATAATGAAGACTGGCAGGCCGCTGCCGAATTTAAAACCGACTGGAAAAAAAACGTTATAGAACTGATGAATAAATTTTGCGGCCGGCTCGCCGGTTCGTTCGTAGAAGAAAAAGAATTGTGCGTGGCATGGCATTACAGAGCAAGCGATCCTGAACTCGCCCGCTACCGGGTTAATGAACTCGCCGCCGCGCTAAATTCTAAAATTGAAAATTCGGGCCTATGTCTTCTTAAAGGCAGATGCGTAATAGAAGTACGTCAGGCGGGAGTAAATAAATATAGCGGAGCGCTTAATTTTATAAATTCTAAATATTATGATTTCATTTTTTTCGCCGGCGATGATACAACCGACGAAGACATTTTCAAATCGCTCGGATACGGCGCTTATACCATAAAAATCGGTTCGGGCCATACGGCGGCGCAATTCAATCTCGATAATCCGGAGGGATTGCTCGAATTTTTAAATCGTTTCGCCGGTTCTGAAAAATCATAATTATATACTATCATTTTTTGTTAATACAAAGGAGAAATTTATGAAAAAATTTATGAAAATGAATAAAACCGAACTGCTCGAATATTTATGGAAAGAAAATCCGGATGTAAAAAGACTTTTAAAATATTCAAAAATCTTATTCGAAGCAAGAAACAATTTTTTCGCTTACCTTAATTATTTTGAAAGAAGCTATTTTAACGTTCAATCCGAGCATTATCGCACTGACACGCCTATCATAGAACGTAATAACGCCAAAGAATGTATCCGCGTTCTAAAAAATATTACAAGAACCGAAAACGATAAACTTACTCACTGCGCGGCATTCGAAATTATTTTTAAACTCGCCTGCGATAAAACTGAATATTTAAATAAAATCAGCGAAGGTTTTTTATGCGAACTTATTTTTCTTTTAAAAGGCTTAAAAGCTAATTCTTCAACTTATTTATGCCATAGCAGACCGGTAGAATACGAAAACGCCCGGCACGCCGCCATAAGCCGCTCAAAAACGCTCGATTCATATTCCAACTTAACGCTGACTCGTTACAATAATTATAAAACAGGACTCGAAAAAGATATGATTAAAGCACGTGAAAAAATGAAAGCTAAAATCTTAAAATATTACGGCGCAAACGAGTCAGACTGGAACGATCACCGCTGGCAGCTAAAACACGTAATATCCGATCTTAAAACTCTTTCAGAATTAGTATCACTAAACAGGGAAGAGACTGAAGGACTAAAATTAGCCGCAAAATATTCAATACCTTTTCAAATAACTCCATATTACCTGTCGTTATTCGATGAAACCGGCCGCAGTGATAATGACCGCGCGGTAAGATCGCAGGTGCTTCATAGCAAAAATTACTGTAAAAACGTATTTAAAAGTAAACAAAGCGGAGCCGACATGGATTATATGGGCGAAAAATCGACAAGTCCTATCGATCTTATAACCCGCCGTTATGCGCAGATAGTAATACTGAAACCTTACGATTCATGCCCTCAAATATGTACCTACTGTCAGCGAAACTGGGAAATAACCGATCTCAAATCGGCGAAGACCACTAAAGATAAATTAAAAAAAGCCATTGAATGGATCGCGGCCACCCCCTCTATCGTCGAAATACTTTTAACGGGCGGCGATCCGCTTACTTTAAATAACGAACCTATTGAAATGATTATAAAAGAACTCGCCGCCATCAAACATATCGAAAGAATAAGAATAGGCACGAGAACTCTGGTTACCATGCCGCAACGAATAGACGACGGCTTTATTAAAATAATAAAAAAATACCATAAATGGGGGAAACGTGAAATCTGCATAATAACCCATTTTCAACATCCGATAGAAATTACGCCGCAAGCGTGCAAAGCCGTTGAAAAGCTTAAAAACGCAGGCGTTAATATTTATAATCAACAGGTATTCACTTATTTCAACAGCAAAAAATATGAAACCTGCCTGTTAAGAAAAACGCTTAAATTAATAGGAATCGACCCTTATTATACGTTTAATACAAAAGGTAAAGAAGAAACCATTGATTTCAGAGTACCGATAGCGCGGTTAGAACAGGAACGTAAAGAAGAAGCGCGTCTATTGCCCGGCATAGTAAGAACCGACGAACCGGTTTTTAACGTTCCAAAAATCGGAAAATCACACCTTCGCGCCTGGCAGGACCATGAACCTATAATGATAAAACCGAACGGGAAAAGAATATATCGCTTTTATCCATGGGAATCGCGATTCGCGATAAGCGAAGCTTATATTTATACCGACGTTTCAATCTATGATTATTTAAAAAGACTCGAAGCTGACGGCGAAGATATCGATGATTATAAAACCATCTGGTATTACTTTTAATACTCTATTAACGCCCCGCCGCCATGATTTAACATTATATTTTATCGAATGCATAAAATCAAAAAGATTCATCGCTTTTTTTAAAAAAAATATCGGCCAGAGCTGGTTTTAATTTTTCGTACCTGAATTTAAAACCGGAATCGATTAATCTGCGGGGATAAATCTTAGCGCCTTCACATAAAACCGATTCGCCGCCAGATAATAAAAATTTTAAAACAAAAACCGGCACCGTAAAAAATGCCGGCCTATTCAAAGCGGCGGCGAGCTCGGAACTGAACTCTTCATTAGTAACCGTTCCCGGCGAAGACAGATTAAAAATACCGGAAAGATTATCATTATCTAAAACAAAAACGAACGCGGCGAGCAAATCAGCTATAACTATCCAGTTTATATATTGCCGGCCCGAACCTATACGTCCGCCAAGTCCAGACAAAAAAATCGGAAGCATTTTAGCGAGAGCGCCTCCTGATTTATCGAGCACCACGCCCAGACGAAAAACGACAACGCGAGTCTTTCCTGAAGCAGCCTTAAAAGCCGCTTCTTCCCAATCTTTACATAAATCAGCCAGAAAATTCGAGCCATATTTATAATTATATTCATCATAAATACCGCCTGATTCATAAATACCGGCGGCGGAAGCATTGATCAAAAGATGCGGCGGCTTTTCACATAATTTCAAAGCACGCGCAATCCTGTAAGTATTATCGACGCGGCTCGAATATATAACCTTTTTATATTCAGCATTCCATCGTACGCCTATATTAGCGCCCGCAAGATTTATTACAACGTCAGAGCCTTCAAATTTCAAAATAAAATCTTTATCTGAAAGTAAAAAATCATTTTTTGAAACGCCGATAACCGAATGCCCCGCCTGATTCATATAACGGCTTAAAAAACCGCCGATAAAACCGGATGCGCCTGTAATAACTATTTTCATAAAACCTCCATCTTATAATTATATTATATCTTTTTATCGATTTTTATTCAACTGCATTACCTGTAAGAGCGCAAAAAAAATAAAAATTAAAAAAATAAATATTGATATTTTAACCGGTCTGGTATAAAATATATTTTTATTGCAAATAAAGATAATTAACTGAAAGGTTTTTATAAATGTATAAATTTTTAAATTACGAATACAGGCTTATACCGATCGATAAAATAAACGCCGGCGATGATTCGTGTAGAATTTCGCATAAATGCGTTTCAAACGAACTCAAAAATTCTATCGCGATTTACGGCTTGCTTTCACCCATAACGGTCCAGCCGGAAAGTTCCGGAGCGTCTTATAAAATAATAAACGGGTTTAAAAGATTCGACGCATTCGCCGGAACGGCCGCCGATAATTCCAGCGCCGTTATAAATTGCCTTGTAATTTCCGATATAAGCGCTCTCGACGGCTTGCTTATAAATATAATCGATAACGTATCGACTCGCGAATTAAACGCGATAGAAATCGCCGGCGCGCTTCATAAACTTTCACTTTATTCACCCGTCACGGAAATAATAGAAAAATATATGCCGTTAATGAAAATGCAGCGTTCAGAATATATTTACAAACGATTTCTCAGCCTGAATTCTCTTTCACAAAGCATTAAAACGCTAATCGCCGGTTCGAAAATTCCGGCGGCCGCGGCGTTTATTCTTATAAATTTCAGCCATGTTCAGCAGGATATTTTTATAAAAATCATAACGGACGCGAAAATGGGAGCTAATTTAATCACTGAAACGGCCGGACTTTTATTTGAAATTTCAAAACAATATAATATAAGCATATCTGAAGTTTACGAAAAAATTAAATATAAAAAAATATTAACCGAAACCGGCTCTGATTCGAATCGAAAAACCGAACTCATACGCGCCTCGCTTCACGGCCTGAAAAGGCCAATGTATGAATCCGCGCTGAAAAATTTTAAAGAATTCGCTTCGCAATTCGAAGCTGATAAAATATCGCTTAACCCGTTTCCATACTTCGAAAAAGATGAAATAATCGTTAAATTCAATATCAAATCTCTAAAAGACATAGAAAAAACTATTTGCGCATTGAAAAAAATAGAAAAATCGCATCTTATTAATAAATTTATAAAAGAATAAGGAAATCGCTTAATGATAAGATACTATCCCGAAAATATAATAATACTTAACGAACCTCGAATTATAGAATCACCTGTAACGGTTAATATTTTAAATGCGGTTAAAGGCCGTAAAACGCAAATATCGTATTTAAGCCAGGCGGAAATAGAACAGGCGGTATTAAAAGCTTCGCAATTAGCGAACTCTCGCGGAGATGGCAAAAAAACGCTTTTAATAACGGCAAACCGCGGCGAATTTTTAAAACAATGCCCCGGCACGAACGAATATATATGCTGCGACTATTACATAATCGATTTCGCGCAAAACTGCCCGATGGAATGCACTTACTGCATACTTCAGGCCTACCTCAACAATCCGTTTATGGTCGTTTACGCGAATATCGACGATATGCTCAAAGAACTCGATAAAAAACTTGAAGCGCAATCAGATAAAAAAATACGCATCGGCACGGGCGAATTTACAGATTCGCTCGCGCTCGAACATTTGAGCCAATATTCGAAATTATTAATGGATTATTTTTCAGACAAACCCGAATTTATAATAGAATTTAAATCAAAAACCGATTATATTAAAACATTTACCGATTACACCGGCCCGCGCCGCGGGAATGTTTTAATATCTTATTCAATGAACTCTTCCGGCGCAAGTATGCGTGAAGAATTAAAAACCGCTTCTATCGAAGAACGGTTAATAGCAGCCTCGGTTTGCGTTAAACACGGATATAAAGTAACGCTGCATTTCGATCCGATAATAGATTGCGACGACTTTGAACCGGGAATAGCCGAAACCGTGAAATTAATATTCAAATATTTAAAACCGCCTGATATCGTTTATATAAGTTTTGGCGCATTCCGCTTTATTCCGGCGCTCGCCGATATTATAGCCGAAAGATTTCCAAACAGTCGTATAATTTATAACGAATTCATTAAAGGATACGACAAAAAATCACGTTATTTTAGATTTAAACGCGAAAAATTATTTAAAACCGTCATTGAATTCATAAAAAAATATGATATTCAAAATGATATAAAATTATATTTTTGCATGGAAAGCCCTGAAATATGGAACGCCCTGTTAAAACCGGCTCCGCCGTCTGATAGAGCCCTCGGCGCGGAGCTTTACGATAAATGCATCGCCTGTATGCAAAAGCCGTGCGGACTCATAAATAATAAATAATGCTAAATCATCATAATGCCCGCTACAACCATAAAAATCGAGGCAATCTTTAACAATCCCATTTTTTCTTTAAGAAACATCCATGAAAGCAACGTTACTAAAACTAAATAAGTCGAAGATAACGGCACTATAATACTCGCCTGACCCGATGAAAGCGCTATGGTAAAAGCGAGCCCGCCAAAATTGAGTATCAATAAGCCTGAAAGAGAATATTTTGATTTAAACGCATCGAAAGAAATTTTTTTCCCTTCGAATAACAACTTTAAAAACAAACCCGCGCCTATCTGCATTACGTTAAGATAAAGGCTGAACGCGGAAACATTCGTTTTATCAATTACTACTTTACACATGGCATCGGCGATCCCCATCAATATAGATGAAGACAACGCAAGATAAAACCAGCCGTAAGAGGCATAACCAGCCGCGCCAGCCGTTTTATTTTCATCCGAAGACTGAACCGAACATAAATAAGAAAGAAGCCCGATGCCGAACATTATTACAAAAAGGCCGAACCATTGTTTTAAAACGAGATTTTCTCCCATAACAAAAACCGCGAATAAAACCGTATAAGTAGGATAAGTGCCGAGTATCGCGCTTGTAATAGCCAGCTCGCCGGCATCGAGCGCATAATAAAATGTTAAGTAGCATAAAGAAATAGCAAGGCAAACAGGCATAAAAAGCCCGATGTCGTCAAAAACCGGCTTATTTAATAAAATATAGGGCAGCCAGACCACGAACCCGAGAATTCCGCCAAGAAGGTAAGAACTTATCGGAGTAGATCTGGCAAACCCCAACTTTAGAAGCGTCTGACCGACACCCCAGCATAAAATAGTAATTGCAAGATATAAATATATCAGTTGTTACGCCATTTCTATAAGTCGTTCACAAAAAACCGTAACTTCAGATTTAATTCCGCTTAAAACTTCAGGTTTATCATGATTATCTACCGCTTTTTTTATAAAAGCGGCTATCGTTTTCATATGTTCTTCTTTTGCTCCGCGCGTGGTAACGGCGGGCGTTCCGATCCTGATACCGGAAGTAACCATCGGTTTTTGCGGATCGAATGGAATCGTATTTTTATTAACGGTTATTCCGGCAGCATCAAGGGCTTTTTCGACGACTTTACCCGTGAGCCCGGCCGGTGAAAGATCGACAAGCATCAAATGATTATCAGTGCCGCCGGATACGAGACGGAAGCCTTCCTCCTGAAGCGCTTTAGCAAGGGCAGCCGCGTTAGCGACAACCTGACCGCAATAATGCTTAAATTCAGGTTTTAGCGCCTCGCCGAACGCCACGGCCTTAGCCGCGATAACATGCATAAGCGGGCCGCCCTGACAGCCGGGGAAAACCCATTTATCGATTTCTTTAGCGTATTTTTCACGGCATAAAATCATGCCGCCGCGCGGACCGCGCAGAGTTTTATGAGTGGTGGTAGTGACGAAATCAGCGTACGGCACGGGCGACGGATGAAGTCCTGCGGCTACAAGACCGGCGATATGCGCCATATCTACCATCAATACCGCGCCGCATTTATCGCATATTTCACGAAATCCAGCGAAATCGATGATACGCGGATAAGCTGAAGCGCCGGCAATTATCATTCTGGGTTTATGCGTCATCGCGATTTTTTCGAGTTCGTTCATATCGATTTTATGATCTTCTTTATTTACGCCATAACTTACGATCTTAAACATCGAACCAGAAAAATTTATAGGATGTCCGTGCGTTAAATGACCGCCATGTGAAAGATCCATGCCGGCAACGGTATCGCCCGGCCTGCATACGGCGAAATAAACCGCCATATTAGCCTGCGCGCCAGAATGCGGCTGAACATTTACATGCTCGGCGCCAAATATTTCTTTAGCGCGGTTAATAGCAAGAGCTTCCGCTTCATCGACGTACTCGCAGCCGCCGTAATAACGGCGTGCCGGATAACCCTCGGCGTATTTATTGGTAAGGCACGACCCCATCGCTTCAAGAACTGAAGCGCTTACAAAATTTTCAGACGCTATTAATTCAAGATTATTTTTCTGGCGTTTTTTTTCACGCATTATTATTTCGTAAATCTGTTTATCGGTATTTTTTATATTATCAAACGACATTACTATCCCTCACATCTTTTATACATTATTTCTTTATTTTATCAAGATTAACCGCATTAACATAATTATTTTTAAAAAGGGCCTCCACGATCTGCTCGCATATCTGAACGGCGACTAATTCCTGGGCTTCTCTGGTAGAAGCGCCGATATGCGGAGTGGCGCACACTTTTTCATGATTAATAAGGTCCCATTTTACGGGCGGTTCAGCTTCAAAAACATCGAGTCCGACGCCAATAAATTTATCAGGCATGGTATTTAAAGCTTCAAGCAGGTCCGTTTCGTTTATAATACCTCCACGCGCGCAGTTAATCAGTATTGCTTTATCCTTCATCTTCTTAATTACTTCCATATTAATCATACCGGTAGTTTCTTTTGTTTTAGGAACGTGAAGTGAAATAATATTAGATTCAGAAATCAGCGTGTCAAAATCAACGAATTCGAATCCCATAAGGCGGCGGTCTTCTTTATTTACATAGCAGAGGACTCTCATATTAAAGGCCTTGAAACGTTTTCCAGTTTCCACGCCAATACGGCCTCCGCCTATAATTCCGACAGTTTTACCGTTAAGCTCATTACCCATAAAACTCTTTTTATCCCAGACATTTTTTTTCATTTTAGCGTCAGCGAGATGTATCCTGCGAGAAATGGCAAAAGTAAGGCCCACAGCTAATTCGGCAACCGATATGGTGCTTCCGAAAGGCGAGTTCATAACCACAACGCCATTTTCCGATGCAGCCTCGACGTTTATATTATCATAACCCACGCCGGCACGGCCGACAACCTTCAGCCTTGGCACTCCGGCATTTAATATTTTCGGCGTTATTTTCGTCGCCGAACGTACGATAATAGCGTCAAAATCTTTAGCCAGAACCATTATTTCATCCTCAGTTTTTCCGACCGCTTCCACGCACTCGACGTCTTTCGACTTTAAATATTCCACGCCTTTTTTAGCCACTGAATCACATACCAGAACTTTAAAACTCATTATGACTACCCCCTGATTGACGTTAATACACGCCATTTTTTAATTAATATAATAACGCACGCTGCATACTCGATAATATAAACGATATTATATACGATTGCCCTGAAAAAATCAATAGTTTTATAAATTTATAAAATTAAAAAAGTATTATTAAGTTATTAAAATATTAATAAAATAATGTATTATTTTATTATATTATATATCTATAATTTATTTTTATAGAACCTGAAAACTCTTCTTTACCTTGTTTTTAAAGATTTTTTTATTTATTTTTTTACTTTTTTCCAATATATTTAACTTCGCCGAATAAAAATATAACAAATAAAACGTTAAAGAATAAATTAACAATAAATAATATAAAAATAAAATAAAATAAAAAACGATTGACAATTCAAAGATATATAATTATAATTATTAGATTGTCAAAAAAAATATAAAAAATTAAGCTAAAGGAGCGTTCGATGGAATCGAAAACAAAAAAAAAGGCGGCGGAACCGTCTTTGCAATTCAACCTTCAACATGCTTTAGAAGAAGCCCAGCGCTGTCTTTTATGCCATGATGCGCCATGCAGCAAAGGCTGTCCGGCCGGAACCGATCCCGGCCGTTTTATCAGGCAGCTGCGTTTCAGAAATATTAAAGGCGCCATACGAACGATAAGAAAAAACAACATTCTCGGCGGAATATGCGCCGAAGTATGTCCGACCTGCAAATTATGCGTCGAACGCTGCTCACGCACCGGCATAGACCGGCCCGTTATGATAAATAAAATTCAAAGTTTTTTAATGAACCATCAATACGATATAAAATTTAAAGTTTTTAACAAAAATGAAATAAAGCCCGCGGGAAAGAAAATCGCCATTGTCGGTTCCGGGCCGTCAGGCCTTTCATGCGCGGCCGAACTTGCCCTTGCCGGCCATAAAGCCGTCATCTTCGAAAAAAACGAAAAACCGGGCGGCATTCTTACCTATGGAATACCTTATATGCGCCTTAATCCAGAAACTCTTTCAAACGATATAGCCGAAGTAAAATCTCTCGGAGTCGAAATAAAATGTAAAGCTGAAATAAGCGGCAAAAATGCTATAAATAACCTTTTCAAAAAAGGATTCGACGCCGTATTCATTTCCTGCGGACTCGGCGAAGCTAATATTTTAAAAACTACGGGACACGATTTAAACGGAAATTACACATGGTCGGATTATTTATCGATGTCTAACGATATAAAATCACGTTCAAAAGCGGCTAAAATAACCGCGGGAAAGAATGCCGCGATTATAGGCGGCGGTTCAGTAGCTATAGACGCCGCCGTTTCGGCGAAAAAACTCGGCGCCGAAAAAGTTTATATAATTTCATTAGAAGCGCTTAAAGAACTTCCCGCCGACATCGAAGAAATCGAACTCGCCGGCGCGAACGGCATTATATTTAAACCGCAATGCCGTGTAATTAAAATAAAAGGTGACGGCAAAAAAGTAACGGGCCTCGATGGCATAGAAACTGAATGGATAAAAAAAGACGGCCCCCTGACACCCGCGAATGCCCGCGATATTAAAGGCTGCGAATTTTCGATAAAAACGGATATTGTAATTCATGCGATCGGCGCGCGCGTCAACGTCGAAACCACAGAAATGCTCAAAGACGCAGGCATTAAAACTGACGAACATAACCGTATAAAAATAAATTGCGATTACCGCACGTCGAATCCAAAAATATTCGCCGGCGGCGATCTCGCCGCTACCGGCCGCGGATTAAACACCGTAGCCGCGGCGGTTTACGACGGCAAAACCGCGGCTAAAGCGATCAACGAATTCTTAACTTCAACGAAAAAAGGCGGGATAAAATAATGGCTATAAAAAATAAAAAAACTGACCTTTCGATTAAATTCTGCGGCGTTCATTTTGAAAATCCTTTCATGCTTTCGTCGTCGCCAGTTTCGGACTGTTATGAAATGTGTAAAAACGCTTTTAATGCCGGCTGGGGCGGCGTAGTATATAAAACCCTTAACCTCGAAAAAAAATTCAAGGTAATTATGCCTTCTCCGCGTTTAAACGCGCTTCATTACGACGGCAAAAAAGTGGTCGGCCTTCAAAATGTAGAACAGATAACCGACCGGGGCATTAAAGAAAATATAAAAGATATCAAACGGTTAAAAAAAGAATTTCCTCAAAAAGTGCTTATATCGAGCATAATGGGGTACTCCGACGAAGACTGGGCTGAGCTCGCCGCGCTTTCTGAAGAAGCGGGCGCGGATATGATCGAACTTAATTTTAGCTGCCCGCAAATGGCGCGCGAAGGCGCGGGGCATAAAGTCGGGCAGTCTTTCGAATTAATAACCGAATTCACGCGCGCCACTAAAAAAGGCACCAGACTTCCAGTTATGGCTAAATTAACGCCGAATATCACCGATATGGCGCCGGCCGCGCTGGCTGCGAAAGCAGGCGGCGCCGATGCCGTAAGCGCTATTAATACCGTAAAAGCGATCACCGCCATAGATGTAAATTTAATGACGCCGCTTCCGAATATATCAGGAACATCTTCCATAAGCGGCTATTCAGGCGCCGCCGTCAAACCTATCGCGCTGCGCTTCATAGCTGAATTAGCGAAAGATAAAAAATTAAAATTACCGATATCGGGCATGGGTGGAATCACGACCTGGATAGACGCCGCTGAATTCATTCTGCTCGGCGCATCCACCCTGCAGGTTACAACCTCTATAATGCGCTACGGCCAGCGCATAGTCGAAGACCTCAAGGAAGGCCTTCTCGATTATATGAACGAAAAAGGATTTAAAAATCTGTCGGAAATGGTCGGCCAGGCCCTTCCCGCCGTAATAGATCCGTCCAAACTTTCCCATAAAAAACAGGCCGTTTCAGTTATAAATAAAGATAAATGCGTGGGATGCGGACAATGCTACATAAGCTGTATGGACGGCGCGCATCAGGCAATAAGCCTCGATAAAAATCGCAAAGCTGAAGTCGATGAAAAAAAATGCGTGGGGTGCCTGATGTGTTATCACGTATGCCCCGTCGAAGGCGCAATTACATATAAATACGAAAAATTTAATTTCAAAACCCATTAATATAATATTTAAACGCAATCGTTTGAATACATATTAAAAAATGAAGCCGTTAATTATAAACGGCTTCATTTTTTAATTTTATATTTAATGCTCTATAAGATATTGCCCTTAATTCTGAAACAAACTGCATATTCGGTAATTATATCTGAGTCCGTTACTTTATAAATGTAAGTATCGCCTTCACGGAAGACCCTTACTTTCATATATACTCCTTTACGGATAATTCAACGGCCCGTATTCAGGGGCCTTCAAAACTTTTACCCGGCGATACGCTCACATTATTTTTTCGTGATATATTCTATTATCGAACTATAAGGCAGCCGCACCACATAATAAGCGTCTTCAAGCGGAAGTCCGGCATAAATAACGCCCTTCGCGCCGCAGGCCATTGACGATTCAAAATAACGATTAATACCGGGCGCGTTAAAATTAAAATCGCAAACTTTATCGCCGGTAACGCTAAAAACAACGATTTTCTGAACCGTTCCGTTAAAATAAGACATAAAAACATTAATATTTTCATCGACGCCGATTATATGTGAAGCGCTGATATTCACGCCGGCTGTTTTAATCGTTGGCGCCGAAATAAACCGCTGCATAATATTTCCATAAAAATCCATATACCTCAAAACAACCTCTCCGGATGTCTCATTTTGAGATTGGGCGATAATATCAGAGTTGCCCATTACGAAAAATCCGCCGCCATTTATCGAATCAGCCGCTTTTTTTTCGGAGCCTTTTTCATCGAAATAAATCGAATCGCCGTCGATAGTCGAATAAAGCATCACATCGCCTATGGCATTAGCGTAAATTCTATCATAACGGTCTTCGGATTTTTCATCGTATTCAACCACTTTTATATCGTAAGACGCCGTGCCAGAAGACTTAGATTCGGAGACCGCCGAAGATTTTATATGATAATATTTACCGTTTTTAGAATCTAAAACATAAACTTCCGCGCTCGAAACCGCGAATAAATCGCAAAAATCATATTCAGTTCCGCCTGATTTACGGACATTTTCTCTATCTCCGCCAGTTTCAGAGCCTTCTCCGGCTGAAATATTTTTAATTATTTCGACCGCTTTAATATTTGCAAACGCCTCATCCACGCACAATACTTTTCCAGCATTACGATCAAGTATATAAAAATAACCGTATTTATCACATCTTAATATCGGCGTTCTGTCTTTCGCCAGAACGGGGCCGCCCGTAATTTTATTCGTTTCATCGCCATATTCAATTTTAGTGACGAATTTTTTCAATGAAAACATATTATCGGGAACGGATTTTTTAACTTTAAGCAGTTCTTCAAAACCGGGTTCTATACAGCTTATTTTATAATCACCCGACGGCGCGCGGTCTGAATTATAATTTTGAAAATATGCCGCGCTCAAAGAAGCATTATAATAAAATTGATTGCCGAGCGGAGCGCAGACCGGTATATTTTTAGAAGCAGCCAGCTGACCGCTGCCCGTAAATAAAGCTATAGTATAATAACCCGCCGGATACTCACCGTTATTAGATTCGATAAGAGCGTTCTGTATTGAATCATCAAAAAATGCCGCCATAACGCCGTTATTTTTATCGACGCCTATAATTTTAGCGATTCGATAATCCGGCATTCTAACGCTAAACATAGTTTCAACGTATCCGGTTTTTAAATTTTGCCTGTAAAAAACATAACTTTTATCGGAGCGTGGATTGATCGAATAAATATATTCAGAATCGGCGTATATCGAGCATAAATTCCACGAATATTCCTTGAGCCAGGCGCCGGACGCGGTATCATAAACCGCCGCTTTATTCAGGGCATAATCGCATACTAAAAGCGAGCCGGAAGGCGTTAAAAAAAGTTGTTCGATCTGGGTGAATTCAAAAGCTTTATCGCCGCGTCCGCCAATAGTTTTAATTAATTTAGAAGCGGAAATATGAAAAATCTTAGAACTGATCGCATCGGCGACATAAAATTCCGCGCCATTTTTATCGTCGTAACCCGCGAAAGCAAAAGCCGACAAAGCAATTTCGGCAGTAGCAAGCTCTTTTTCAACGATTTTTAAAATATCGATAACTTCGATTAATTTTGAATTATTATTAAAAATCTTAACTGAATTATTAAAAGAATCAAGAACGGCGGCGCGTTCCGCGCTTAAAACGCAAAAATCGGCCGGCCCCATCGGATAAGCCTCTTCAAAGTCTTTTATAGTATTATTATAATACATAACCTGGTTTTCAGCCGTGCCAAATCCAAGACTGAATTCTGAAAAACTGTCGGCGGCAAACAAAACCGCCGGCGAAAAAAAGTAAAGCGCCGCGCTTATCAATAAAGCGGACGCCGTAAAATATAAACTGCGGTATGAACTTAAAAATACAGACATTTATTTATTTCTCCTCATATAAAAAGTTAAAATTAAAATTTATATTAACGAGTATGAAAGATCCGGCGGCTTAAAAACCGCCGGATATAATCATATATTTTTTTAAAACTACGCTTTTCTTAAAACTCTGCATATCGGAGCGTAATTAACTGAATGACGGCGGGGCATTCTGCGCGACGAAGAATTGGATATAGCTTTACCGTCACTATCGACTATGCCGACATGCGTATCGTTATCTTTTTTTCCATCGCGATTACGGTCATAAGTACGCCATGTAACGACATCGCCGGCTTTAAAAGGAGGCGCTTTCACTTCTTTAAAACCTTTATTTTTAAGTTCGCTCACCAAAGCCGGAACGCCGAGAATAACTTTATTGATAGCGCCGGCATTTTTAAGGGCCGTAGATACCACTTTAGCGCAGGCGACGCTGCCGCCTTTAACGTCCGCGCCTCTAAAAGCGGTAGAACCAACAAGCTTTCTAATACTTGCGGCTATTTTCGATGCAAGACCGCTCGCTCCGGAAACCATTTGAGCGCTCGAGCCGTCCGAA
>CAYQWL010000042.1:0-866 GCA_964421195.1 uncultured bacterium
ATAAGCAATGCGCCTGTTTCTAATACCGTTCAATATGAAATCGGAACGCCCGTATATACGCCTGCGCTCGATATTACTGACGGTTCCGCACCCGGTGATTCCGGACCGGTTAATGAAACTATTACTGTGAACGGTTCCGGATTTCCGCCTGGCATGGAAAATATAGAAATTATGCTTGACGGCGTTAGAATGAATACCGCGCTTCTTCCAGGATATTCCGGCGGCGCGCTGATTTCAGACGATTATAAGATTACCTGCGATGCGGGCGGCAATTTTACCGTTACTTTTACGGTTCCGATGAAATCGCCGGGAGCCGCTATAATTAAAGCTGTCAGCCCATCTTATTCCACTATCGATTATGTTTATACGATTAATCCGATTTCTACTTTTTATACTTCTATTAATGAAGATTTTTCGACTAATAACGACTCTTTTGATAGATTGGTCAACAGTACGATGTATCTTAAAGTCGTATCGACTGAACTTGACCCCGGTTCGAACATGCACGCTAAATTTGGCGTTGAATGCGCGTTTCATATCGGCGCTGAAAAACATATAGTTTCAGATATTAATTTAACTAATAACGGTGATTTTTCATATACCGGAAGTTTCGACTGGAGCGCATATGATCATGTTCATAATGGCGTATGGCAGGTCAATTTTTATATCGCCGATTCGTCAGGAAAAATTTATGCGCCAGGTAAAGTAATTAACGTTACAGGCACCAATGTAGAAACGCAGTCATCCGCGCTTTCGATTAATCCGACTTTTTCTTCAGCCGATTATGGCATAGCGCATAATTCAACGATTTATTATCAGCTTCAATCGAATGTGGTTAATTTATTCGACGTTACTCAAAAAACCGC
>CAYQWL010000042.1:876-25482 GCA_964421195.1 uncultured bacterium
CATTTTTATAATCTTCCCGATCTAACCAATAATATGGACGAAACATACAGCGGCAGCTATAATCTTTCAACTTCCGGCGCGCTGCATTACGGTTTATGGATACTTAATCTTAAAATACAGGATTCGTTTCCCAGAATATACGAAGTTATTAAAGAGTTTGTTTTGTTTTCGAGCAATTCCGAATTACGCGCTATAATAAGCGGCAATAAATATTTCGGCGAAACGTATGATATAAAGCATGATGGTACTCGTTCTGATACTAACGCTTTCACGCCTTATCCGGTTTTTAATTCGAATGGAAAGTTATATATAGTTTTTAATGCCGCGCCGCCCGCCGCCGCGTCTAAAGTTAATTATTCCAGCGTTACTACGAGCGATTTTAAACTTGAATTTTCCGAATTCTCTGATTTTTCTGCCGATAATTATAAAAATAATCCAAGTATAGAAATTGAAAAACGCGGTAAACCTAAAACCGTTTCCACTGCATTTTTTAATCTCGCCAATAACAGCAATGGTTTATTTACGGCCGAAATAGATTTAACTTCCGCCGGCGTTACAAGCGTCAGACGTTCATTCGACGCTTATTTTAGAGTAACCATGCGCGTAATCGATACCGCGTTTATTAATGCTCAAATCGTAAGCGGCCCGCATCAAATAGATTATACTAACTCGCAAACGCCCGGATATGTTAGACTTCAGCCTGGATTGCCGCATTTTCCAGAGATAATTAAAATATTAACGGCGCCGTTTGAACGCCGTTTTAATTCATTAATCGCTTTATTCGATGCCGTTCGCGGTGTTTTAAAGCCGCGTATGGAAGCGTTAAATATGCTGTGTTTAAGCGCTGACAAACATTCCGCTCAAACTTTTTCCTCGATGCGTTCTAATAATCGTTCATTTTTTAAACATCCGGTTTACGCAAAAATGAATTTGTGCTCTGACGAAGGTTTTTTTACTCGCTGGCTGCGCCCCGCCGCCGCTTTTGCCGCGGTTTATGCAGGCAAATATCAGATAGCGCATAAAATCAGAGAATGGGTAGTAAACGGCGGTTATATGTTTACAATGTGCTGCGCCACTGAAACTATCGATCGCGTTCTCGCCTGTGACGAAGCGGGAAATCCGCTCGGCGATTACCGTTATACCTTCGCCTTTACAGGCTTTGACCCATCGAAAGATTTGCCTAAAGACGCCGGAGCGATCGATGCTTACGACGGGCCGATGACTCTCGAAAATCAAATATTTACCGCCGACCGGCTTAAACGGCCGTTATGCGTTACTCAAAGCCATCAGAAAAATTATCCACCATTTAGCGGAACTACCAACGCTTTTAAGGCTGAATTCGTTAAAACCATCACGGGCCCGAACGATTCACGCGTCAATATAATGGCTTATACGGGCGACACGACGAGCGAGGTTAAATATCTCGGCGCCGAATACGGAAACGGTTGGTTCGCTTTTCTTGGCGGTCATGATCCCCGTTTTATTTCTACCTATCGGCTTATACTTGATAATATTCTTATAGGCTCGTTTTCAACTAATAATCCGCCCAACGCCGCTTCAATTTCTTATGGCGCGCTTGATTGGAATAACACTAACGATGGTTATAGCGAAGATGAGAAAGACTATAAAGCGGGGATCCTTTATGGCTGCGGGCAGCCGCTTTTTGGAGAAATCAGCCTGACTTATCCCGGCGATATTGCGACGACGCCGTTAGTCGATTCGATACCTTACTGTTTCGAAGAAGCCACTGACGCCGCGGTCGCAAGCCGTTACGCAGATGACGTTGAGACGCCACGGTCCGAAGGTAAAAGCGGTATGCGCACATATCTTGATTATGCGGAAGGTTCTTCGCGCTTCGTTCTGGTGCCGTTAGTATCAAATTATTATACGAACGGATCACCTGTATATACGGGCGCTCAAAATCTTTCCAAGACGCCTGAATATATATATAAAATCGTCGGACGCGATAAAGTGCGCATTAAACGTTACGCGCTTTTCTTTCTGTCGGGAACTTCCGCCAGAACGGACGCGGATCCTTTATATAACGAAGTCGGTTCGCTTCGTTACGGCGAGGTGAGAGCTAAATTTATAGGCTATCTTAAATAGAAAATTTTTAATCTTTATTGACTATTATAAAAAAATACTGTAAAATCAATAACGCTATGTTACATGCGTCGAATCCGATCGAAAAAACTATATGTAATAAAATAATATTGACGGCGTTATTGCTTTTTATTTTTTTAATAATGCCGATTTTTATGCTTTTTGATCGCCTGCCCGCCGATGCAGCTTTACGTTTTATTATTGTTATCATTGCTTTCGTTATATTTCTAATGATACTTTCGAAGCGTATCCGGAAGATAATAGAGCGTCATGTCAGCCGTCCTTTAAATGAGCTTTCAAAACTTACCGATGAAGTGGCGTCTGGAAATTACGGCGCGCATGCCGCGGTTTTTTCGGATACCGAGGTGGGCAGCCTTGCTAAAAATTTAAATTTTATGATTGAAATGACGGCAAGGTATATGACGGAATTCGAAGAAAATCTTGGCGTGGCGGAAAAGCAGAAAAAAGAATTAAAATCAAATGTGGATGAATTAAAAACAGCGCTTTCTGAATTTAAAAAAAATGAGCGTAATTTTGACCGGCTTATATCGATAGATATAAAAACGCCGTTAAACGCATTAATAAATTTTTTCGAAACTTTATGCTTTGGCGATGAGCTGTTTGCTAAAGAATATGGCGTTATAATTAAAACAATTTCCGCGGCCGCTAAAAACGCATATCTTGATTTTTTGGGCGCGGCGGATTTCGATGGCGAACTCGAAGAAAAATTAAAAATAAATAGAACCAGGGCTTCGTTTGATTCTATAATAGAACAGGCCACAGGCTATTATTCGCCCGTTATAAAAATTAAAAATGTAAATATATGCAGGGATATAAGTGGAAAACTCGATGCGCTTAATATTGATGAATTAAAAATTAGCGCCATAGTAAATAATCTTGTGTCTAATGCCGTAAAATTCAGTCCCGCCGGAAAAACGATCGTTATCGCGGCATGCCTTGAAGGTGAAAGCCTTTTATTTTCAATAGCCGATAAGGGAACGGGCTTATCCGAAGAAATACAGGAAAAAACTTTTTTAAGTGATTTTTGCATATCGACCGATGGAACATTTCGTGAATCCGGTTTCGGTATGGGATTGAAATTATGTAAATTATTCATTGAAGCTCATGGCGGGAAATTCTGGTTTGAAACCAGCCCGGAGAAAGGGTCCGTTTTTTATTTTAAAACGCCTTCAGTAAAAATAAATATATGATCGAAATATAATCGAACTATAATATACTAAAACTTGATATATAATTGAATTGAACTAAAATTAACTAAAAATAATCGCATTAATTTAGACTGAATTAATTATTAAATGAATGCGCGATTAATTTATGAAGGGACGGAATAATACTAATTTAATGAGTTTTTTTACGATACTATTTATAGCCATGGGCCTTGCAATGGATGCGTTCGCGGTATCGATCGCCGCGAGCGTATGCCTGCGAAATGTTTCGAAACGGCAAATTTTCAGGCTTTCATTTCATACCGGGCTTTTTCAATTTTTAATGCCGGTTATTGGCTGGTATTCCGGTTCTGCTTTTTCAAAATATATATCAAGCTATGATCACTGGGTAGCTTTTATAGTATTAAGCGTTATAGGCCTTAAAATGATACGTGAATCGTTCGAAGAAAAAAAATGTGAAAATACCATTTATGAAAAATTTGAATCCGATATAGGGGTAAAATCTGACGTCGAAGATAAAGCCGGACTTAAAACCTTATCGTCTGATGACGATAGTTGTAATGTTGAATTCCCTGAATGTTCATGTGAATTAAAACAGAAGGTGAAAGATCCGACCAGCGGTTTTACATTGTTTTTTATCGCGATAGCCACGAGCATTGATGCTCTTGCAGTCGGCGTGAGTCTCGCTTTTTTAAACGTGAATATATGGTATCCCGCCGTTATAATAGGAATAGTAACTATGATTATGAGTATAATCGGAATGAAAATCGGCGAAAAAATAGGGCCTGAATTCGGCGGCCGTATGGAGCTTGCCGGCGGCCTTATGCTGATAGTTATCGGATGTAAAATAGTATTAGAACATACCGGTATTTTTAATTAATAAGTTTATTCAAAAAAAGTTCAATTTTTAAAAATAATAAAGTATTTTTGATATTTTAATTTTGGATTTTATAATTTTTTTCTTGTTATTTATCATTTTATCATGTATCATTTTAAATAAAATATAAAGTAAAGTGACAACCGCTGGTTCGAAATAATAAATGCGGCGTTATTATAATTTAAAGGTATAGTCTGGTGGCGTAAATTTCAGATAAATGAAAAATTTTTTTAATGAAAATATTCTTATATTGCTTTTATTGAGCGGATTTTTAGCTTACATGGGCGATTATCTTGGCAGGCGGCTCGGAAAGCTCAGAGTCAGCATTCCCGGTTTGCGTCCGAAAACTACCGCTATAGTTATATCTGTTATTACCGGGATTCTTATAACGGTAGTAACTTTATTAATTTTAACTACTATATCTGAAGAAGCAAAAGTTGCGGTATTTAAATCGCGTGAGATTAAAGCGGAACGTGATACTATAAAGCTTGAATACGAACGAGCGTTGAATGTATTAAAAGAGCTGAACGAATCCAAGGAAAAACTGCGCGCTGAAACTGCGAGTCTTTCAAAAACGCTTGAAATAAAAAAACGCGAAAGATTAGTATTTCAGCCGGAAGAACTCCTTGATTTTGTGGTAATATCTCCCGACGCTAAAAGCAATGAAGCCGATTACGAAAAGCAATATCTCGTCATGATCGAGCGGGTAAGAAATTTATGCTCTAAATTTGGCGTCCGTACCCGCACGCTTGAAGAAATATGGGTACAGCTGCGCACTCCGTTAATGGATGCGGCGTCTAAATTAAAACTTAATCAGGAACTTGTGGTTTATTTAAAAACTACGCAGCGCGTCATGGAAGGCGAATTTCTCGAAGACGTTAAAGTGCAGGCGGAGCGTAACCGGATTATTTATCATAAAAATGACGTGATTTCATTCGAAGAGCCATCGCAAAATACTAAAGAAGTGAATTTTTCTTTGATCGATGGGGCGCAAAATCGCGAGCATATTAAAATCGAGCTTCTTGCGTTTCTCGAAAAAGTAAGAGAACGTGTTAAAGAAGACGGTATGATCATAGAGCCGTTTTCTAATTTCGATACGATTACTTTACATGATATGATAAATGAAATTCATAAATTTAAGTGTAAAATAAAACTTTCGATCGAAGTAACTGAAAATGTTACTATCATAGGCCCGCCGGCATTCAGAATAAATTTTTTAAAAAATGACTTATAATTCATAATATGGATTTATAAAAATATAATAAAATGAAGCTTAAAGAAAAATGGAAAGATAAAAAATGATATCGCCTTTAATGCAAAAAATACTTATAAGTTTTTTTATCGCGGCGTTTTCTTCGTTATTACTTACGCCGCTTGCTATAAAATTGTCGGAATATTTTAAAGTGCTCGATAAACCTTCGCCGCGTAAAATACATTCAGAACCGCGCGGCCGTCTTGGAGGAGTGGCTATATACTTCGCTTTTCTTATCGGAATACTCGCTCCGGCGCAATTCGGATTTCCGGTTAAAACAGCTATTTCGTTCGATGATTCTATGACGGGCTTTTTATTGTCTTCATTAATAATAGTTATTCTTGGAGTGTTTGATGATAAATACGATCTTACGCCCCGTTTTAAATTTTTTGTTCAAATTTTAGCCGCTTCTATTCTCGTAACGTTTGGCCTTAAGATAGAAATGATTTCGGGTATCAATCCTGGCGATCGTTTTGACCTCGGTGTTTTAAAAATACCCGCTACTATTTTCTGGGTGGTCGCTATTACGAATATGATTAATTTTATAGACGGCCTCGACGGTCTTGCGGCCGGCATAACCGTAATTGCTTCGCTTACTCTTATAATTATAAACTATCTCGATAAACTGTCTATAAATTCATGCGTAATGCTTGCATCGATGGCCGGGGCGTGCGCGGGATTTCTTAAATATAATTTTCATCCGGCACGCGTATTTATGGGTGACGGCGGCGCTACTTTCCTTGGATTTACGCTCGGAGTGGCTTCGGTGATGGGCGCGTTTAAAAGCGCTACATTCGCTATAGTACTGGTTCCGTTTCTTGCGCTGTTGATACCGATATTCGATATGATTTACGCGATTTTAAGACGCATAACGCGCGATATACCGCCGCATATCGCCGATAAAGAGCATTTACATCATCAATTTCTGGAGCTCGGCCTTTCACATAAGCAAGCTGTAATAGTGCTTTATACCATCGCGCTTTCTCTTTCTTTTTTTTCGATAGGTATGTCAAAAATTAATAATATCAAAGCTATGTTTCTATTATTGCTTATATGCCTTCTTTTCATAATAGGTATGATCAGAATGCGCCATATTATTAACGCGAGACGCGGCGCTCTTGCTGAAAAAAAATCCGCCGTTGACGAAAAATCTTCGCTCGATGCGGCAGGTGAAAAAAAATGAACGGGTTTTTATCTGAAATTTTTATAAAATATGGTTTATGCGGGCATTCAGACAAAATCGAACTTATTAAAGCTATAAGGACTAAAAATAACTCTTCGCATTCATTCCTGTTTTATGGTCCTAAAAATATCGGTAAATCGACATTCGCGAAGTTTATGGCTCTTTCTATCAACTGCCTTTCGCCCGATGAAAACGGTCTTGCCTGTTATAAATGCGAACGCTGTCAGAAAATTCTTAATTCCCGTTTTGAGTATTTGACTTTTTTAAATTATAATTTCGGAGAAATTCCGATAGACGATATTCGTAATCGTATAATAGCGCCCTGCGCGTTGAAGGTGCCTTCGGGCGTTAAAAGCGTTTATATAATAAATGATGCGAGATACTTTAATTCTGAATCAGCTAATTGTTTTCTTAAAACACTCGAAGAACCGGTTGAAAATATTATATTTATTTTAATTACTTCCTTTATCGACGCCCTGCTGCCGACTATACGATCACGTTGTCAGATAGCGCGTTTTGAAGAACCGAAACCTGCGGAAATTTTTTCTTATGCTCAGCCGGTCGCTTTTGAATCGGGGATAAAAAATATAGAAACCGTCTGTGGCGCCGCAGGTTCCATCGGGGCCGTCATAGCCGCGCTTACAGGACGTGACGCCGTTCATGATTCCGCTTCGCTCGATTCTTTTACGGCTTCTTTGGAACTTCCGCCCGCGGCTAAAGATGCCGCCGGGTTGGCCGCGGTGGTTTATTCGATTGAAAGCGCGGATGCGGCTTTCGATTTTTGTTCAGAAAATGTCTTGCAATTGGATGAACTATTTGATAGAATTGAACGCGAGCGGCTTTCAAAACAATATTTGAGACTCATGCTCATTTATCGTATGTTGTTGCTGGCAGGCGGCGCGACGCGGCGCGATTATCAGAGCGCATGTTATGAATTATCTTATAAAATCGATGCTTTTTATCAGCATGTTGAAACTCGTGCGGCGGATTATATATCCGGATTCAAAAATACTATTGCAACACACTTGATAAAAGAGATGCTCGATAAGACAAAAAAAGAAACGGCCCGTTTTAAACGCGAGGAATATTTAAAGATAGTTTCATTGACGCTTGGCGCGCTTGAAAAAATATATGTTTATGCTGCGGCGAAATCTGGAAAATTCGAGTTATCAACGGCCTCGACTCCGCTTGAAAAAGCCGTCGTTCGCGCGGCTGAATTTTATGAACCCGCCGGGCTCGAAAAAATGATAAACGTTATAATGGCAGGCCATTATCGTGACGTAGCCGCTAATATAAACGTGGAATTATATCTTGAACATTATTTAATGTCCATAGTGGAAAATAAAAAAAGAATTCTATATAAAATGTAAGCAAGGAATGTGACGATAAATGTCAGATAAAGCGAATAATGCCGGAGAAGCGGGCAATACGAATGAAACGCTGGATACAACGGCGACTTTAAACGTAACCGCCGATGCTAATATCGAAAAAATAACTGCCGCGGATGATTTTCAACTGATAGCGGATGAGGCGGCCGGCAACGGCGTTCAAATTACCGCGGCGGTACAGGAACCTGGCTGCGAAGAGAACGCCGCACTTCCGGCTCAACCTATCGGCAAAATTGTGGCGATACGTTTTAAAATGGCCGGAGAATTTTATTTTTTGTATGATGAAGGTTTCGATTTGAAACCGCGCGAACAGGTAATAGTAAAAATATCTAAAGGTAAAGATATAGCGGAAGTCGCGATGAGCGATGTTCCTATGGATACGAAGATAACCGATCCGCAATTGCGTATATTAAGACGGATGAATTCAGGTGATACCGCTCAGCAGGAACGTAATTTGCAACGTGAAAAAGAGGCGTTTAAAATATGTCAGACTAAGATAAAAAAACTCGAACTTCCAATGAAGCTTCTTACAGTTAAATATACTTTCGATGGCAGCCGTATTACCTTTTATTTTAAAGCCGATTCAAAAGTCGATTTTCGTAAATTAGTGCGTGAACTTGCCGCCGTTTTTCGCACGCGCATCGAGCTTCGTCAGATCGGCCCTCGCGATGAAACCGAATTGTTCGGCGGACTTGGAGTTTGCGGCCGCCGGGTATGCTGTAATTATTGGTGCTGCCGTGCAAAACCGGTAATTAATATAGATATGCCCCGAACGCCCTCTAACAATAATAACAATAATAATATGCAGCTTCCGAACAAAGCGCTCGGTCTTTGCAGCAGGCCGCTGTGCTGTCTGCGCTATGAAGGCGAAGCGGATGGCTGCTGTAATAAAATAGCTGTGCCTGTGATAAATTCAAAAATAATAATAGACGATCAAAACGGCATGCTTAAATCTATCGATGAAAAAGCTAATCAGGTGAGTATAACGATAGATGGAGAAGACGCCGAGCTTAATATTTCTTATGAAGATTTTCTTCTTAAATTAACTGAAGGCAAGGTCAAAAAATTATAAAAAACGATTGACATTAAAGTCTTAAAGATATAAAATAATGGTTGTCATTCGATAGTCGTCATTAAATAAGTTTACCAGGAGGCAATTGTGCAACAACGTTTCGGATTAATAGCCGGCGCCGGAAGATTTCCGATTATATTCGCCGAAGAAGCAAAGGCGCAGGGACTGTTTCTTGTGGCCATAGCCCTGAAAGGTATCGCGTCAGGCGAAATTGACCGGCTGGCTTCTCGCGTCCACTGGATCGAAATAGGCGAATTTCAAAAAATGATAGATATTCTTAAAGCCGAATCAGTCAGCGAAGTTATTATGGCCGGGAAAATTCCTAAAACTTATCTGTTTACGAATGTTACTTTTGACGAACGCCTCCGTGAAACTCTGAAAAAAATTGAAAATAATAATGATGATTCTATTCTTCTCGCTTTAGTTAGCGAACTCTGTCGTGAAGGAATCACGGTTCGCGATAGTACGCTTTATTTAAATAATTTGCTTATAGGCAGCGGCAGTATTACCGATGAAGAACTTAATGAAAATGAGTTGCGCGACGCCCGCTATGGTTTTAATATTGCAAAGCAGATCGCCGGTCTTGATATCGGTCAGACGGTGGTCGTGAAAGATCGCGCCGTGCTTGCCGTAGAAGCTATTGAAGGCACCGACGAAGCTATTTATCGCGGCGGCGCTCTCGGCCGCGGCGGCGTCGTGGTGGCGAAGGTATCAAAGCCCAATCAGGATAAGCGTTTCGATATGCCGGTAATAGGTCTTAATACGATTAATGTGATGATAGAAGCGGGCGCCAGAACCCTTGTAGTAGATGCCGGTAAGACTATATTTTTAGATAAAGAAAAAGTTATCAGCCGTGCGCGCGCGGCCGGCGTTAAAATCGTGGCGCTTTAAAGCTGGATTATATTCTGCGGAACGGGTGATTAATATAAAGAAAATATTTATTTCGGCGGGTGAAAGTTCAGGCGATATTTATGGTGCGAAGCTCGCTATGGCTTTTCAAGGACTGTACGGCGGCGGCGTCAAACTTTATGGAATGGGGCTTAACCGAATGCGTGCGGCCGGCGTCAGGCTCGTTGATTGTGAAAAAAAACATTCGGTAATGGGTGTTACCGAAATTATAACTTCGCTCTATGCTAATTATAATAATTTAAAAAAATGTGCTCATGTGATTGAATCTGAAAAAATAGATGCGTTGATTTTGATAGATTATGCCGGATTTAACCTTAAATTAGCGCAGATGCTTAAACAAATTAAAACTAAAATTGCTATTTTTTATTTTATACCGCCAAAATTATGGGCCTGGGGCGCTTTCAGAATAGCGGGAATGCGTGAAAATATCGATAAAGTATATTCGATATTTAAATTTGAAAATGATTTTTATAATAAACATGGCCTCGATTCAGTTTTTTATGGTCATCCGATATTTGACATAATTAAGTCATCGGGTTTTGATTATGACGGTTATCTGGCAGCTGCGTATAAAAATAATACTCAGTGCGTTTCTGACCGCGGCGGTCAAAAAAATGACGTTAAAAATAAAGTGATATTAATGCCGGGTTCTAGAAAAAGTGAAATAACCGGATTAATGCCGTTGATTATTGAAGCGGCAGGCTCGATAAATAAGGTATATTCGAAAGACGCCGGCGGTTTTGAATTTGTTATGCCTATAGCGCCTTCGACCGATGAAAAGCTCGTTAAAAAATATTTGAGCCGCGCGCGTTTTGATTACCGGTTTACTTATTCCGATTATGATAAGTATGAAGCGTTTGCGGGTGCGGCGTTTGCGTTAACGGCTTCCGGTACCGCATCTCTCGAATTGGCTTTATTCGGCGTTCCGATGATTATTTTATATAAAATGGCGCTTCTGACTGAAATCGCCGGCCGCTTTCTGCTCGATACACGGTTCGTCGGCCTTCCGAATATAATCGCCCGCGCCGCTATAGTGCCTGAATTAATCCAGCGCGAAGCGAACTTCGATAATATAATGTATCATGCTGCGAATCTTTTACCCTGCGGACCGTGAACGGGTAGTTGAATGCCTTTTTAAAACGGCCGGACTGCTTAAATATGAACGCGGCCGTTCGCCGCATGACAGAGTGGCGGCTGATATTTATGCGGCGATTGGAGGCTGTTTTGAGTCCTATCAACAGGTTCTATAGGCAGTATGTGCTTAAATATTATACCCGCATTTTAATTATCTGCCTCGCTTCGCTTATAGTTTCGATTGCGACGGCGCTTCCGGCAGGTATAATGAAATATGTAGTCGATAAAGTGTTATTTGAAAAAAGTTCATATTATTTATTTTTAATATCCATCGGGTTGATTTTTTTATTTATTATTAAAGGTATATTTTATTATATACAAAATTATTATACGGCTTATATAGGACAATCGGTATTACGGCAATTACGCAATGATATATATATACACATCAATCGTTTGCCGATCGGATATTTTGAAGAAAAACAAACCGGTCATATAATGGCGCGTATTACGTCAGACGTGGTTCTTTTACAAAATTTAATAGACGCGAGCATAGGCGTGGCGTCCGATATATTAACGGTGGCGGGACTTATAGGCTGGATAATTTATATTCATTATCAATTGGCTTTTCTGGCTTTTCTCGTAATTCCGTTTATAGGTTTTATCGTATCTAAATTTTCACAGCGTGTTCGTAATATAACTCGCACGCTTCAAAATAAGGTCGGCGATATTACATCGATACTTAATGAAAAAATATCGGGCATAAGAACGGTTAAATCTTTTTCGAATGAATCAATTGAAAATGACCGCTTTGCGATTGAAACTGAAGAAAATTTCAAAATAGCCATGAAACATAATAAACTTCTCGCCCTGATACTTCCGGTTATCGAATTTTTAAACACGACCGGCATAGTAATAGTTTTAAGCGTGGGCGGTTATTTTGTAATAAAACCTGAACCCGGCCTGACGCCAGGTGAATTAATCAGTTTTTTAACGGCGCTCGGAATGTTATTCACTCCGATTAAAAGGCTTACTAATGCGACTAATTATTACCAGCAGGCTTATGTTTGTATCGGACGTATTTATGAGATATTTGATGAACGCACTGAGGATGACGGCGATGAAAGCGCGTCTGAATTACCTGAAATAAAAGGCAGTATTGAATTTCGAACGCTCTATTTTAAATATCCCAGATCAGAAGGCGGTATTTTTGGTTTCGATCTTTCCGTGAAGCCGGGTGCTATAACCGCTATAGTAGGGCCTTCAGGTTCTGGAAAAACTACGTTGATGAATCTTTTACTTCGTTTTTATAAGTTAGATTCCGGCGTTATCGAAATCGACGGCGTCGATATACAGCGCGTGAAATTAAAATCGCTTCGTTCTCAAATCGGTATTGTTCCTCAGGATTCGGTGCTATTTTCCGGTACTATATTTGATAATATTTTATACGGTAATCAAGCCGCTTCGAAAGAACAGGTATTTGAAGCGGCGCGAATGGCGAACGCCTATGATTTTATCGAAAAATTTCCGCTTGGATTCGATACAAAAGTGGGAGAACACGGCGTTAAATTATCGGGCGGTCAACGTCAGAGAATTGCGATAGCACGCGCTATTTTGCGTGATCCAAAAATACTGATTCTCGATGAAGCGACTTCCGCGCTCGATGCCGAATCCGAAACTTTAGTAAAAGATGCTCTCGACAGGTTAATGCAGGGCCGTACGACGTTTATAATAGCCCATAGATTATCGACTATAAAAAATGCCCATAATATAATCGTGCTTGAAAAAGGTTTGCTGGCGCAGTCTGGAACTCATGAACAATTGATCGAAACAGCCGGCGTGTATCAAAAATTATATCAAACGTATTTTGAAAAAGAACCGGCAGTAAACGGCGCGGCCGTTCATTAAATTTTTGCGGCGGAAATAAATTTATAATCGGATTTTATGTGGTAATTATTAAAAATTAAGTGATTTGCTTAAAGCGCGGCTGAATCAGTGTATGCTACGCATTGTATAATAAAATAAGGCAGTAGTTTATGATTAAATCGATAAAACGTTATATAGTACCGCCGGTTGGGCGTTATTTGATTAACGCCATATCTTCAACGCTTAAAATGAATGTCGTTGGATATGAAAATTATAATTTTATCAAGGAAATGGGGAAAAAATGCGTTATAGTTTTCTGGCACGGCCAGCAATTTTATCCCATTTACTACTTCCGTGGTAAAAAGATAGCTATAATGGTCAGTATGTCTAACGACGGCGAGATACAAAACAGCATTTTATCTTCATTCGGCTATGAAGTCGTGCGCGGTTCGTCGAGCCGCGGCGCGGTAGCCGGTTTGATCGGACTCGTAAAAAAAATACGCGGCGGCAGCGATGCGGCGATCGCCCTCGATGGCCCGCGCGGACCTTATCATACCGCGAAGGAAGGCGTTAATTATCTCGCTATAAAAGAAGGCTGCCTTATACTTCCGATAGCCTGCGCGTTTAAATCTTTTAAACAGTTTAAAGCATGGGATCAGTATGTAATGCCTTATCCTTATTCGGAAGGCATAATGCTTATAGGCCGTCCGATTATGCCTGATAAACTTAATATAGCGGCTATGACGCACAGGCATCTCGAAAAAATTCTTAATGATATGAGTCATGAAGCGCAAAATATGCTTTTAAAACCTGCTGAAAGCGAAATTGATATACGGATGCATCCGGATGTTCCATCGTCTGAAAATTCTGCGGCCGGCGCGGCGGCAGGTACGGCGGCCGTAATAACTGAAGCCGTGGCTGAATATGAAACTGAAACGGAATCTGGCGCGGTCGATAAAATTGATGCGGACGCCGATGCTGAAAACGAAATAGACGTAAAGGATGATACGGTTTTTGAAAATGAAACTAAAAGCGTGAATGCCGGCGTATTAAAAGCTGAAAAACAGAGTATAGATGAAAAAAATTATGGCGGCGCAGTTAAAAATGCCGGTTATAAATATGGTCTGGATTCCGGTTTATATACAAATACTAATGCAGGCGGAGCAGATGAATTAAACGTTAATGATGATGATGATAAAACTGAAATTTATAATAAATTCGATAAGTATATTAAGTTGAATAATAATAATGAAGATGAAGGTTATGATGCTGGTATAAACGGAAATAATACCGTAAATAGCGGTTCCGATAATGAAAATTTGAATGCCGATATTGAATCCGGCGGCGAACCAGATGAAGAAGCGAGCGAGGATAACGGCGTGAATATGGATGACGGTTCGAAAGCTGGAACTGACGGGGATGTGGATCATCCGGCCGGAAAGGGTGAACGGCCGGGTACGATCAGGCCAAAAAAGAAGGTAATGCCGGAATTGATTGATTGATATGCGTAAAAATAAGAAAATAATGATTATAGCCGGTGAAATTTCCGGCGATTTATACGGCCATCATTTAGTGCTCGAATTGATGAAATCCGGGCGCGATTTTGAAATATCCGGCATCGGCGGGCCGCGCATGAAAAGCACCGGCATGAAAATATATTATGATTCTTCCTCATGGGGCACAATCGGCATGATCGAAGCGATTAAAAAGCTGCCTTATTTATACTGGGCGTATTATGATATAAGCGAAAAAATAAGGCGTGAAATGCCGGATGTTCTTGTTTTAATCGATTATCCCGGTTTTAATATGCGTTTATGCCGCTATGCTCGTAAACTTTCAATTCCGACTCTTTATTATTTTCCGCCGTCAAAATGGTCGTATAATCACGAAGACGTATGCGATGCCGCGCGCACTATTACTCGCGTGGCCGCACCTTTCGAACATACATACGATATTTATAAAAAAGCTGGAGCCAGTGTTGAATTCGTTGGAAATCCGCTGCTCGAAATCGTGAAAACACGCGGCAGTCGTGAAGAAATTTTAAAGAAAATCGGCTGTGCTGAAGGCGAACGGATAATATCGCTGCTTCCGGGCAGTAGATCAATGGAAGTGCGTTATATGCTTCCCGTTCTTGTCGAAACTGCCGCGGCACTCGGTGATAAGCTTAAAAATATTCGTTTTATAATGCCGGTTTCGTCATCGACCATATCGCCGGGCACCGGTATAACGCTCGATTATATTAAATCGGTAATTGGAAGTTACAAAGCCAATATTATGGTTGAAACTGATATGACTTATGAAATTTTATCCGTTTCGGATTTTTCCGTAATTACCTCCGGTACGGCTACTCTTGAAGCCGCCTGCCTGTTAACGCCCATGGCTATAGTTTATAAAGTATCGTTGCTTACCGAAATATATGCGCGTTTGATGACTTCGCTTCCTAAATATTTTGGATTGCCAAACCTTATTTTAAATAAACCGGTAGTGCCGGAATTTATACAAAAAGACGTTACCGCTGAAATAATTTCTTCTACGGTTACAGATTTTCTTAATTCACCGCAAAAAATATCCGATATGAAAGATGAGCTTAAATCGGTGGTTAAAAATTTAGGCGGCATCGGTGCCACTAAAAAAGTATCTGAAATGATACTGGAAATGGTTTAAAATATGGAACTTAATAAATATCGCATACTCAGAGCGGGAGCGGATCTGGCCGAACGTACCGCCGATTCTAAGACAATATTCAGGGGCCGGATCTTAAATTTAAGGATCGATGAAGTGATATTGCCTGATGGCAGCCGTTCGACGCGTGAAGTTGTAGAACATTCCGGAGCCGTCGTTATAATTCCGGTATTAAATAACGGTAATATATTGTTCGTAAGGCAATATCGTTATCCGATAGCGGATTTTATGCTTGAATTGCCCGCCGGTAAACTCGATCATGCCGGCGAAGAAATACTCGAATGCGCTAAACGTGAGCTGACGGAAGAAACTGGATATACGTGCGCTTCGATGGAAAAGCTTCTTGAATTTTATACGTCGCCCGGTTTTTGCGATGAAAAGCTGCATCTGTTAATAGCTCGCGAACTTGAAATTGGCGTTTCGTCGGGAACGGAGTGCGACGTGGATGAATTTATTGCTATAGCGGATTTTACGCCCGCTGAAGCTCTCGAAATGATCGCAATCGGTAAAATAACTGACGCTAAAACGATACTAGGTATCCTGTATTATAATAATCTTTATTTATCGGCCGGTAAAAATATGACCGTAATAAATCATGAAAATACAGATAGCATAGATGAAAACGTAAAAAAAATCGGCGAATGTTTTAAAAAAATTTGATAAATAAAAATTATTGCCATCTAATGCGATGGCAATTTTTTTAACCTAAGAAAGGGGAGAATATATGAGTACAAAGGAAAAAGAACCTTTAGAGTACAACATTTCCACGACTTACAAGGTGAACGATGTGATATTTCACAAAGTGTTTGACGATATCGGAACGGTGCTGGATGTCGGCATAACTAAAGATAATGAAAAGAAAATGACCGTTAATTTTAAAAAATCAGGTAAAAAACGTCTTATAATGGGTGTCGCAGTCAAAAAATAATCCGTGAATAAAGCGTTGTTTTACAACGCCGGCTTATGCCGGGCAAATGCGGTTTTTCGCATGGTACGGCATAAGCTATTCTGGATTTATATTTTTTTATTAGCTCTTCTAATGCATTGCTATTATAAATTATAAACAAAAATCAAACATAATTAATGTATTTATGAGTCCATTCTAAGAAGGTCATTTTTTTAAAAATTGCAACGTGTTTTTGCGGATTTTCAAGTTTAATTATAGGCATTTTTGTAGTTTTTATAGCGGACTCATTTATTATGTGATATGCGGTTTTATTATAATTTTATTTCGCGTTAAACTTAAATAAACTTTTAAAATTTTAATATAATTTTTCTTTAACTTTAATTTTTAGTTATAATTTTTCAGTTTTTGGCTTTTTAAATCGCACCCTGTTTATTGTTATTTTCTTTATATGCTTTTGGGGATGTGTTTTAGTGGATAAACCCATTGTAAATAGTTGATTTTTCGAATTTGGGCAACGCTTTATTAATGGTTTTCAGATACATTCTGGTTATTTTTGGTTTTCTGGAGCGGACACATGAATCTTAATAAAAAACTTTTTACACCGGCCGAAGCCGGGCTTATAATGGATGCGCTCAAAAAGGCGGCGACGCGCGGGTTGTTACAGCCAGTCGTTGAAAATAATCAATATTTGATGTGCGCTTATAACGGAACGGGTACACTCAGCCCGAAATGGAGCGTAAAGCTTTATTCGTTTAGTAAAAATAAAAAAGGCCACTCGATGATATGCACCGATTCTGAAGTGCTAAAGTGTTTTCTGGCGGGTAATTTCGATTTACAGCCGCCAGACTTGAAGCTTTTAAAAATAGACGATTCCGGTTGGGGCTTTCCTTTATGCGGCGTAATGGTCGGCGTGAGCGATGAAATAATAGTTCATACCGATATCGTGCCGGTTGAATTTTTTCAGGACTCGAATTTTACATCTAAAAAATATCTCGAAGAGTATAGCATACGCGGATTGAAAATTGTATATGAAAAATTTGGCGCATCGCCTGATACTCATAGAATAGAAATATGCACCGGATTCGTAAACAGTATGCTGCGGGAAAAATTGCGTGAATCAGGGTTTTATGTTGGCGTGACGGAAATTACCGGCCTGCTTCAAAACGAACTTGAAGAACGTTTTAAATGTTATATCGCCGGTGAGCTTAATAGCGATATATATTATGATCCCAAGGAAATCGATGCGGCCGGACTCCCGATGCAGTTCCATAGGGCACTGGAATTTGGTAAAAAATTTTTCCCGCATAAATTAAAAACTGGCTGGCGTTCGATCAGTGGCTCTTCTTTATAAAAACAGCATACTCGTAAGAAATTAAGAGAAAATATGTATAATTAAGCATACCGTCAACATATTTATTTAAAATCGTTTAATAATGGCTAATTATGTTTAAAATCGGGTTTTAGAGTTTGTATTATCATTTATAATAATATATAATACAACCGTATTGTTTTATACAATATATCAAATCCGTCCCGCTTTCGCGGGCTATTAATAATATGAATATAAAAATAAAAACAGGAGGGAAAACATGTCCAGACAAAAGTTATCGAGAAACAAAAAAAGAATGGAAAAATATCTTGCCCCCGCATTGGGCTGGGATGTCGAATTTACGGTTGAAAAAGCCGAAGGCTCATATGTAACATGTGAATTCGGAAAAACCTATCTCGACTGGTCGTCGGGTACGGCCGTTAATATAACCGGCCATCGTCATCCGAAAGTTATTGACGCGGTTAAAAAACAGCTTGATAGTCTGGTTCATTCAGGCTGTGTTTACCAGTACGATTCGATGCTCGATCTCTGCGAACGGCTCGAAAAAATTACTCCTGGAGATATAGGCATGTTCTTTTTTTCTAACTCAGGCGCTGAAGCGGTTGAAGGCTGCATGAAAGCCGCTAAATATACAACTGAAAGAAACGCTATAATAGCGTTCCGTGGAGCGTTCCATGGCCGTACGATGGGCTGCGTGTCGGTAACTACTTCTAATTCAAAATATACGAAACATTATACTCCGCTTGCAGGAATTTATCGCGCACTTTATCCGAACTGCTATCGCTGCCCGATCAATCTTGAACGTAAAACCTGCGGCATCGCCTGCTTTAAACAGTTCGAAGCGATCGCTAAATACGAAGTTCCTAAAGAAGACGTGGCCGCCGTGTTGATCGAACCCGTACAGGGCGAAGGCGGATATATTGTACCTCCTGTAGAATATATGAAGATGCTTCGTAAATGGTGCGATGATAACGACGTATTGCTTATATTCGATGAAGTGCAATCGGGTATGGCGCGTACCGCTAATTGGTTCGCCGCTGATCATTTTGGAGTTACTCCTGATCTTATAGCTATCGCTAAAGGTATCGCATCGGGTTTTCCACTTTCGGCGGTCGCCGGCCGGCCTTCGGTAATGAAAAAATGGCTTGCGGGCGCGCATGGCACCACATTTGGCGGCAGCCCGGTTTCGTGCGCCGCTGCATGCGCGACTATAGATGTTATTGAAGAAGAAAAATTATTGGCGCGCGCAGCTAAAAATTCTGAAAAGATGTTAAAACGTCTTAATGACCTTAAATCAAAATATAAAATTATAGGCGATATTCGCGGATTGGGCTATATGCTCGCTATCGAGTTCGCGGATAAAAATAAAACGCCGGATAAAGCGTCCTGTGATAAATTTTTGAGCACCGCCCTCGAAAATGGCCTTATTCTTATTAATTGCGGCGCTGATGGAAATATCGTAAGAATACTTCCGCCTATAACTTCGACGGATGCCGAAATAGACAAAGGCATGGATTTAATCGAAAAAACAATAAAACAAATAGCCGGATAGTCCGGATTCCTACGCTTCAAGGCGCGCAAAGCGCGCCTTGAACTATATATCAAAACAAATTAATTAATAACTAACAGTCAGGAAAATTAACAAATAACGAAAGGATTGGTTTACAATGGCAAAAAAAAGAGTAATTATCATGGGTGCGGCAGGTAGAGATTTTCATAACTTCAACGTTTATTTCAGAAATAACGAAGCGTATGAAGTAGTGGCGTTCACTGCTACCCAGATTCCCGATATCGACGGGCGCAAATATCCCGCCGAACTTGCGGGTAAAAAGCAATATCCGAAAGGCATTCCGATCTACGCTGAAAGCGATCTCGTCGATCTTATAAAAAAAGAAAAGATCGATCAGGTAGTATTCGCATATTCTGATGTTATGCATGAATATGTTATGCACAAAGCGTCGCTCGTAAACGCTGCGGGCGCCGATTTCATATTGATGGGCGCTGAAAGCACCATGATAAAAGCCAGCGTTCCGGTTATTTCGATCTGCGCGGCGCGCACGGGTTGCGGTAAATCGCAGACTACACGCAGAGTCGCCGATATACTCCAGGCTATGGGTAAAAAAGTTGTGGCGATCCGCCATCCAATGCCTTACGGCGATTTAGTTAAACAGGAATGCATGAGATTCGCTAAATATAGCGATCTTGATAAATATAAATGCACCATTGAAGAACGTGAAGAATTCGAGCCGCACATTAATCGCGGTATCGTAGTTTACTGCGGCGTGGATTATGAAACTATAATCCGTAGCGCGGAAAAAGAAGCGGATGTTATCCTCTGGGACGGCGGCAATAATGATTTTCCGTTCTACCATTCTGATTGTGAAATAGTAGTGGTGGATCCGCTGCGCGCCGGCCACGAAGTAATGTATCATCCCGGCGAAACGAACGTGCGCCGCGCCGACGTTATCGTTATTAATAAAATTGATTCCGCTTCTCCCGAAGAAGTGGAAGAAGTGCGTGATAATGTGCGTGCGGTTAATCCCGACGCGATAATTATTGACGCTGCGTCGCCGCTTATTGTAGATAACGCCGAACTTATTCGTAATAAAGCGGCGTTAGTTATCGAAGACGGCCCGACGCTTACTCACGGTGAAATGCAGATAGGCGCCGGCGTGGTCGCTGCTATTAAATACGGCGCGCGTGAACAGGTAGATCCAAGACCTTATACGGTCGGCACAATTACCGAGACATTTAAAAAATATCCTGAAATTGGAACGTTGCTTCCGGCTATGGGCTATTCGCCAAAACAGATTAAAGATCTCGAAACTACCATCAATAAAACAAAATGTGATGTAGTTATAATCGCGACTCCGATAGATCTCAGAAAAATTGTTAAAATTAATAAACCCGCCGTGCAGGTTGGTTACGAATTACAGGAAATCGGAACGCCGAATTTAGAAACTGTTTTAAATAATCATCCGATGCTTTGTGGATGCAAAAGTGGAAAATGCGGTTCGAAAACAGCCGCTAAGAGCAAGAAAAAATAAGGAATAATTGTGGAAAATTTTCTGTAATTATTATTAATGTGTCCGTTATAAAAACTATAAAAATATCAGAAATTGGTTGTTAAATTCTTTATAGATAGGTTGTGAATTATCAAAAATTGACCTTTTTAGAATGGACTCATTAATGTAAACGATAAATTCAGGAAATAGCAAAAATATAAATATAGATATAAATAAAAATTAAACAAAAAAAATAAAAATTAGAATAATCAGCGCGGCGGACGATTGTATGACCGCCGCGTTGTAAAATAAAAGGAGAGAATTTAAAAATGGCAGTTAATCTCAAGGGCAGAGACCTCTTATCGATGTTAGATCTTAGCACCGAAGAAGTGTATCAAGTCTTAGATACGGCGGCGAGCCTTAAACAAAAACAATATACGGGTGAAAACCATCATTTGCTTGCCGGTAAGACGCTCGGTATGATATTCGAAAAATCTTCTACGCGTACGCGTGTTTCGTTTGAAACCGGCATTTATCAGCTTGGCGGCTACGGCCTCTTTTTAAGTTCGAACGATCTTCAAATAGGCCGCGGCGAACCGGTCAGCGATACCGCGTCCGTTCTCAGCCGTTATCTTGACGGCATTATGGCGCGCGTATTTAAACATCAGACCGTTGTAGATCTTGCTAAATACAGCCGTGTGCCGGTTATTAACGGTCTCTGTGATTATGAACATCCCTGCCAGATACTTGCGGATTTTCAGACTATTATGGAAAAAAAGCGTAAACTTGAAGGACTTAAACTTACCTATGTCGGCGACGGTAATAATGTTTGTAATTCGCTGCTTTTTGGATGCGCGCTTGTCGGAATGAATATTTCGGTGGCATCGCCTGAAGGATATGAACCAGCTAAAGAAGTCGTTAAAAAAGCTGCTGAACAGGCGGTTAAATTCGGTTCGAGCGTTGAAGTGACCAATAGTGTAGAAAAAGCCGCAAAAGACGCAGATGTTATTTATACCGATGTCTGGGCTTCAATGGGACAGGAAAAAGAACAACAGTTACGCATTAAAGCGTTTGAAGCTTTTCAGGTAAATTCAAAATCGATAAAAGCCGCAAAAGATGATTATATCTTTTTACATTGTCTTCCTGCACATCGTGGCGAAGAAGTTTCCGCAGAAATTATCGATGGTACGCATTCGGTAATATATGATGAGGCTGAAAACCGTCTTCATGCACAAAAAGCAGTTATGGCGCTTTTAATGTAATTAACATTTTCGCAAAAATACGACGGCATTTCGGCGTCAATCCGAACAGGTTGATGCCGATGCCTGTCGTGTGTATACTTTGTCCGACGCTGTAATATTTTTTTCCGGTTTCGTATCACCTGATAATCTATTTATTCGTTTGCTATATTCATCCGCGCCGACGGGTAGATTGCGTCTCTCCTGTTAAATTCCATTTTTGTCCGCTTTATCGAAATTTATTTTATCCTGTAACGCGATATTGCGCCGGGGGATGGAGCCGACGTATTATAAATTTTTAATTTATATCCACATACTGCAGGCCTGGTTGACATGAAAAAACGTAGCCGCTCGATATTCGTTAAGATTATAAACTTAATTCAATATAAAGAGGTGCTGTATGTTTAAATCAGTTTATGCGTTAAGAGGCGATATAATAAAAATTAAAACGCCTTATAACAAGAATATTATCGCGGAGCTGAAAAAAATCAGAGGTTATCGTTATGCCGTGGAATTTGGTTGTATTATTATTCCGAATAACTATGATAATTTTATTAAAATGACAGAAATTTTCTGGCTGTTAAAAATAGACATCGACGATTATGACCTTACACGCGAAAGCTCAGCAAAGCTTGACGGGGTAACTGCATCAACCATAACTACAGCAACGGCCGCTAAAAATTCGCCGCATGATAATAAATCGTGCGCGGTCAATTCGTATAAACCCAAACAAAAAAAAGATGCCAGACCCGCCGGATCTTTTCAGACATTTGACACTGAAGAAAATTTTTATAATGACTGTGGCGCTGAATCTGTATATGATAATTGCGAATCATACGGCGTTATTTCTTCCGGTCCGGATGAAACGGAAAAAAATATGTTTAAAGTTCATGTCTCCGGGGCCGTCCTTTTAAATAACCCGGCCGGCGCCGCCGAATCAATAATTATGAATTCGCCTGAATTGCTGATAACCCGGAGCCGTGATTGTGAGGAAAAAGCGGCGCGTGAAGATGCCGTTCAAAAATTTGAAAACGAACTTAAATCGAGACGGTACAGTAAATCAACTATTAAATCTTATATCTATCATGTTGAAAAATTCATCGAATTTATAGCGAAACCATCATGTTACACCACTGAAGAAGATATTAAATCCTATGTACTTACTTTAGCTAAAAATAGCGATTTTTCAACATCAACGATGAACATAGCCATTAATGCGATTAAATTTTTCCTGTCTGAAGTTCTTGAAAAAAATTACATTGTAAGTGTAATCAAGCGGCCGCGCAAAGATAAAAAACTGCCGGTTATCCTCAGTTGCGAAGAAGTAAAAAAACTGCTCAGTGCCGTTCAAAATTTCAAACACAATCTGCTGCTTAAAATCATATATTCAAGCGGGTTACGAGTCGGAGAAGCGGTGAATCTTAAATTCTCCGATATCGACTTTGACCGGCGCTTGTTGAAAGTTCGTTCCGGTAAGGGGCGTAAAGACCGCTATACTATAATTTCGAATGCAGCGCTCGACAGCCTTAAAATTTATATGCAAACTTATAAACCCGGTGACTGGATCTTTCCGGGCACGGATGCTCAGAGTCCTATTACAACGCGCACGGCCGAATATATTTTTAAAGCTGCCCTTAATAAAGCGAAAATTAATAAGAATGCCGCCATTCACGCTCTCAGGCATTCTTTCGCCACACATCTTCTCGAAAATGGAATAGATATCCGCTATATCCAGCAATTGCTCGGCCATGTCAATTTAAAAACAACTGAAATTTATACGCACGTAAGCACCAAACATATTGATAAAATAATCAGCCCGCTTGATAATATACTAAGAACTTGTCCGTAAATAAGAATTTTCTTGATTTTAAAATTTAAGAATATGTGTTAAATTGTGAATCGATCACGTTTAGCTTTATTTAAGTATAAGTTCTAAATAATTGATCGTTGATTTTTTTAGCCTATAAGGCGCTTCTATTGCTCAAAAACCGGCCGTTTTTACCGGCCGGTTTTTGGTTCTCGTTTTTGAAAATTGAACGGTTCTTTTCGGCGTTTTTAAATGACTTTTTATAAGATTTATACGCTGCGATTGCTTCACATATTTTATTACACTGAAAGTCAGTCGACAAATATATTACATCCAGCATAAGTTTTAATGGTTTTACAAACATTTTTCAATATTAAATAATTCACGCAAAATAATTCGCGCCTGTTTAAATTTTATTCAGTTTGTTTCTCTCTTCGACCAATGAAACCGGCCGGCCGGTTATATCCTGAGTAATTAAAAATTCAGCATTAATTTTACCGTTGACTAAAAGCGAAATTCTTTTCGTATATCAATCCGATTTATCTTCAAAAGCAAAAATATCTTCTTCCACTAAACCATATACTTTTTTAAACACGAAATTTCCATCATTGAATCAGTCAATTAAGCATTTTCAAAAACTTAGCTCTCCTTTTCCCTATCCGACAGAACTCTATTGCACGAAATTTTCATCGCGTATTAAAGCGTTGTACGAAAGGGCGGTCGGCC
>CAYQWL010000042.1:25492-25849 GCA_964421195.1 uncultured bacterium
TGGACATACTTTACCTCAGAATGAATTTTATTCAAAATCATATTGGGTTTCGATTATTATAGGTTTTATACTTGGTTGCATATCAAGTTATTTTATCAGTTATCACTTTTTCATAAAATCCCTTTCAATTGATGATCTCAAAAATACAAGGGATATCATTATTAACAGAACATCTGAGATTATCAGCAACATTAATATTGATGATTTACGTGGTTTTGATAAATCGTATGCTGAAAAAATTACAAAAATTTCAGACTTGCAAAATGCTGGAAAACTCGATGAATCATCAAAATTGATTTTTGAAACCTAAATTCCCTTTAAATTAAAACAAGGCTAAAAACTTAAAAAGCAAATCCC
>CAYQWL010000043.1:0-23363 GCA_964421195.1 uncultured bacterium
GGATAAGTCTGTGAATAACTATAAATTAAGGCTTTTGAAAATATTGAAATTGTTAGTAATTTTGTTTAAATTATTTTTTAAAATCTATTGACAGGTTTTTATACCCCGGACGGCGTAGAAGGCTGAAATAGAGATTTAAAGTTATTTCCGTCTATAATCGAATTTTTGTCCGTTTTAAAATCTTTTAAATCTAATAATCTTTTAATTATTTCGTCATATATAGATTTTAAATTAAATTCGCAATAGTTTTCGAGCGATTTTACTTCATCGTAAATATTTAATTCGTATGTATCTATATTGCCTGCGCAAAGGTTAAATACTAATTTTAAAAGCGAATAATCGGTTTTCTCTTTTAATTTATCAACCGATATTTTATAGAGAAAAACGGCCTTATCGATATTATCTGCCGAACCGATGGGATTTAACGTACTGATGCATTTTACTTTAGAATATTCAAACGGATTGGATATTATTTTTACTTTACCGAATATTTTAGCGAGATCTATTAAAACGTAAGATTCTTCAAAGCAGCTGAAACGCGCCACATATTTTTTCCCGTCTTCTTCCGATATCGAATTAAAATATTTTGCTATCGAAGCGTCTTTCGATCCTCGTAATTCGTTTCTAACGAAAGCTTCAAGAGCTTGAGAATTAGCCATCATATATTCTTGAGTAATTTCCGGTACGTTTTCGAGCCGCGAATGTAAAAATTGGTATGCGGCCGCCGGGTAATGGTTAATAGTAAAAGTCTTTTGATAAAAATTTTTAAACAATGGATATGAAAATATTTCAGCGCCTTTTTTTAAATCTAAGTTAGAAAGCATTGTTTCAATTTTTTCATCTGAAAGTGAAAGACATGAAAGCATTACATTAAGATTTTCTATGTAAGTATTTTCATTTTCTATACATTCGCCGAGAAATTCAAGAAGTTCGATGCCTTTTTTGATCGAACCGTCCGGCATTACCGCTTTTATGGGTGACACCGGCTTATTCAGGGTAATATTATTGAACGCAAACCTGAAAACGGTGTAGTTAAATGACTGCAATTTAAAAGATTGGCCCTGTATAAGTTTATAACAATATGAACAGAAACGTTCGTCACATGAATAATCGGAATCGGCGCAGCCGGAAAAAACGACTGCGGTTTTATTTTTATCGATAGCTGAGGTTTTTTCAATTATAAAACCACGATCTTCACGTAAAATTTTAGCCGTCGCTTTCATTACGAATTCATATATTATTTTATAAAACGAACAATTAAAAATATAAATAGAATTTGTTGAAGTATTATAGCAATAGAGAGGTACGTTATCGAAAATTCCGTTTATTACATATACATTTACTTTAAAAGGCACAATACTGCCCTGGCGTTCTATGCAGCATTCTTGAGCCTGCTCGGAATATTCTCTCGGATTATAAAAATTATCGATAAAAAATTCCGAAACATGTTTTGAAGTGGTGGTTAGTCTTACCCGTACACCATGTATAATGATATCGCATAAAAAAACCTTTTCTTTTTCTTCTATATTTTTTATATGCGCGAACATTTTTTCAAGAACTGTTTCATCTACGTTAATATAATTAGACTGCGCTTTTGTAAAATCTTTTCTTATGGAAGTTATTACGTTTGAAATGCCTATTTTAGTTCCTTCGTATTCAAAAGCGCTCGAATCAGCGCCGTGCGCTGAAGGCGTAAAATAAAATAAATCCATAAAGTGCTCCTGTAAAAAACTTTTGCCTGATATTGTTTATTGATATATCGGCTTTTATTACAGATAAATGATAATGATATTAAATAATTTAAAGAATTTTTCAAGAAAAATTATTAAATAAAAAATGAATATAATATAATATAATTTTGTTATGCCGTTATAATACTGTATATAAATTTTATGCTTTATGAAAATTTAGTTGAAATTTAACGCTAATTAATGTAATATGAGTTTATGAATTATATTGATATAATATGTCCCATAAAAAAAGAATTAGCTGCGGTTGAAAAAATTATAGCCGGCACTTTAAAATCTGATATAGAAACCGTCAAAAATATGAACGGCTATGTTTTTGGTTCGGGCGGAAAGCGGATAAGGCCGGCGTTATTACTTTTATCTTCGGCTTTATTCGAAAAAAATATTTCAGGCGCGGTTAAAACGGCGGCCGCTGTCGAATTGATACATTCAGCTACGTTAGTGCATGACGATGTTATAGATAATGCATTAACGCGGCGTTCTAAATTATCGGTTAATGCAAAATTTGGAAATACCGCCGCCGTTCTTTTCGGCGATTATTTATATTGTAAATCTTTTGAAATAATATCAGGCGCCGGCGATGATTTTATAGCCGGAAATCTTTTAAAAGCCGCTCGTTCGATGTGTGAAGGAGAAATTTATCAGAATGTAAATAACTATAATCCTTATATAGATGTTAAAGATTATTATAAAATTATAGAAAATAAAACCGCCGTATTTCTTTCTAAATGTTGCGCAATAGGAGCTTATTGCGCTAAAGCAGGTTTAAAAAATATTAAAAATATGGAAAAGTTCGGTTTGAATACGGGCATGGCTTTTCAAATAGCCGATGATATTCTCGATATATCTTCCGACGAGACTGCAATTGGAAAACCGGCCGCGAAAGATATACTCGAAGGAAAGATAACCCTTCCCATTCTTATCTTATTTAGTAAATTATCTTCCGGTAAACGCTCAAATATTTTTAAAAGAATTTTTTCGGCAAAAAAAAATAAATTAACGCCAGATTTTGTTCTGGAATTAATAAATATGTGCCGTGAATATGAAACTCCTTCAGATTCAATGAAAATTGCCGCCAGATATATTGAACGGGCTGAGGCTTATTTAAAAAAGGCGGGCGGGCGGCCTGAAATAGCTGAAAAACTTACGGCTTTCTGCCGGTTTATGATTTCACGCACCGCCTGAACGTTTTTACTTAAATATGAAAAATAAAATAATTCATTGAATTATATGATTAAATTTGTTATTATATTGTTACTATGATAAAAAATTTAATTAAAAAAAATAATGTTGTAACCAGAATTGATAATTCTAAAAAAAGTTCTACGGCAGGTAAAACCAGAGCGTTTAAGCCGGCCGGATCGAATAAATCCGTTCAGCCGGAAAAACCGGAGTTCAAAAAAAATAAGGATAAGCAAAATAACGGAATAAATTATAATTCTAACGATGGAATTTGCGCGCTTTATAGAGCGCTTTCAAAATTATCGGTTTGTTCGCGATCGGCTGCTAAAGAAATTATATCAGCTGGCCGGGTTAAAATTAACGGCGAAATAATACGCGATTTTTTGCATAGCGTTAATTTAAAAAAAGATAAAATTAAAATTGACGAAAAACCTATTGCAGAAAAAAAATATCTTTATGTAGCTTTAAATAAACCAGCCGGATACGAAGCCGCAGGCCGGCTTAATACAAAAGGCGGTTTAAAAAACGTTTATAATCTGGTTCCGTTCGCCAGGGCGAACGATCTCGATACGGCCGGCCGGCTCGATAAACAGTCGCGCGGCCTTCTTATTTTAACTAACGATAACGGTTTTCTTGAAAAAATATCGGGGGGCGAAACTAAAATCGCTAAATTTTATATAATAAAAACCTGCGATGATATTAAAAATGATGATATATTAAAGGAATTTGCTTCCGGCGTCGAAATATCCGTCCGGCCGGAAGAAATTGTTAAAACCGCTCCATGCACTATAAAACGGCTTGCAGAAAAAAAATTTGAAGTTATAACCGTTCATGAATATAACGGACAGATTCGTAAAATGTTCGAATATTTCAATATAAAGATCGAAGATTTATTTAGATATAGAATAGGCAGGTTAAAAATTGAAGATGAGAACGAAGGCAATTATTTTAACATAGAGCCGAAAGAAGTTATTTAATAAACGTATTAAGTAATTATTTGAAATAAATGGTATGTCCGGGTTAAAAAGTATTCAGTTTTATTTTGAATTGAACAGGAGGGCTTCAAGTGGCTATTACCAGAATAAAAAAAACCGGAATTGAAGTTAAAAAAACGGATGCGGCAAAATCCGGGACGGTTAAAAAAAATACGCCGGCCGTAAAAGAAAAACAAACAAAAGTTGTGAAACCGGAATTAAAAACTAAAAAAACTTCGGCGGTAAAAACTAAATTAACGGCCGCTGACGGTTCCGATTCTAAAAAAACGATAAAAACGGAAGTTAAAACTAAAACCCTATCTGAAACTAAAATTTTAGCCAAAACTAAAACTTTAATTTCGGCCGGTTCGGACAAAAAAAATGAAAAAAAGTCCGCGGAAGTTAAAATTAAATCTAAACCGGCGCGGGCGGCTAAAAAAACTACGCCGGTTAAGTCTTCCGCCGGCGTTGTAAAAAATCGCGATGTAAAAAAAGAAACCGTTAAAATTCCGCCGCCGAAACCGGAATCGATGAACGTAATTTCTTCCGATATGGAAAATCTTTACGGCAAGCATTATATAATAAATACCGCGCAGGAACTTCCTGAATCTTATGGTAAAAATCGTTTAATTACGCTCGTACGTGATCCCGAATGGCTTTATACTTTCTGGGATCTTGCTCCCGATTCAATCAACGATATAAAAAAAGCTATGGGACCGCGTGAATTTAATGAATCGAAAAAAGTATTACGGATTTATGACAATGCCGGCGTTAAAACGGATGATTATTCTGAAATAGAATTGACTGATACGGCATCTTCATGGTACATTCATGTTAATGCCGAAAAAAATTATTTTTTAGAGCTTGGATATCTTTCTAAAAAAGGCGAGTTTTATAAACTTGCCGCATCTGAAAGCGTGGCTGCTCCCGCTTCCGGCGTATCGGAATTAGATGATGAAAAATGGATGATAAAAGATGGAGTATTCGAAAAAATATATGAATTATCGGGCGGTTCCACGCTTGGAATGAGCTCGGCCGATCTTATGCAGGCGATGGCGCGCGGTATGAAACAGGAAGATTTTTTTCAATTAGTATCGCGCGGCGCTTCGGATACTTTATCTTCGCAATTTAGCGCTGAAAAAACACGTCAGGAAGAAGAAAAAAGAAAACAGCGCAAATTCTGGATGGTTTTGAATACTGAAATTATAGTTTATGGGGCGACTGAACCCGACGCAAACGTTACTCTTATGGGAAAGCCAATAAAATTAAGGCCTGATGGAACTTTTTCAATAAGAATGGCGCTTCCTGACGGAAGCGTGGATATACCGGCTGTTGGAGTTTCCGCCGATCGTATAGATGAAATAACGATTACTCCCGCCGTACATAAAAGCACTTATTACAGCAAAAAAGAAAAGGAGAATTCCCTTTAATGCAAGAAAAAGGCTATATTTCAATGGTGCTTCACGCGCACCTGCCTTATGTGCGTCATCCGGAATATAAATATTTTTTAGAAGAAAACTGGCTGTTTGAAGCTATTAATGAAACTTATATACCACTATTAAATATATTCGACACTCTTCTGCACGATGGGGTAAATTTTAAATTAACGATGTCTCTTACGCCGACTTTGCTTGCTATGCTTTCAGATCCTTTACTTCAGGAACGATATGTAAAACATATAGATTCGCTTATAGAACTTGCTGAAAAGGAAGTAATAAGAACTCAATTGACATCCGATTATAATAAAGTCGCAAAGATGTATCTCGATAAGTTTAATTTAAATCGTAACGTTTTTGTCGTTAAATATAACAATAACCTCATTAATGGATTTAAAAAATTTCAGGATTCGGGAAATCTCGAAATAATCACCTGCTGCGCTACTCATGGTTTTTTGCCTTTGATGTCGGTTAATTCTAAAGCCGTTGAAGCGCAGATTAAAATAGCCGTAGATTCCTATGAACGTCATCTTGGCAGAAAACCGCGCGGCATCTGGCTCGCTGAATGCGGATATTTTCCCGGTCATGATGAAATACTTAAAAAATATGGTATTAAATTCTTTTTTACCGATACTCACGGCGTGCTTCATTCAACGCCAAGGCCTAAATATGGCGTTTTTGCTCCCGTGTTTTGCAAATCGAAAGTGGCGGTATTCGGGCGAGATGCTGAATCGTCACGTTCGGTATGGAGCATGAACGAAGGTTATCCGGGCGATTATAACTACCGCGAATTTTACCGAGATGTCGGTTTCGATTTAGATCTTGATTATATACGGCCATATATACATCCCGACGGAATAAGGATAAATACCGGTATTAAATATTATAAAATAACCGGTAAAACCAATCAGAAGGAAGTCTATGACCCTCAAAAAGCTTCATATATGGCTAAAGAACATGCCGCTAATTTTCATTTCAATAGAGTAAAACAGGCCGAACATCTTGCCCGTTATATGGACCGTAAGCCTATCGTAGTTTCTCCTTATGACGCTGAACTTTTCGGCCACTGGTGGTACGAAGGCCCGCAGTTTATCGAACATTTTCTTAAAATGGCATGTGACACAAAAAGCATTATAAAGCCTTTGACGCCGTTTGAATATCTTGAAAAATATCCTGAAAATCAGGTGGTAACCCCGTCATTTAGTTCATGGGGCCATAAAGGATATTGTGAAGTATGGCTTTCACCTCAAAATGACTGGATATATAAACATCTTATTGAAATAGCTGAAAGAATGGTAGAACTCGCTACATTTTATCAGAACCAGAGTTCCGATCTTCTTGTTAATCGTGCGCTTGCGCAGGCCGCACGCGAACTTTTACTCGCGCAAAGTTCGGATTGGGCTTTTATAATGTATAACAATACTACGGTTGAATATGCCGTTAAACGCACAAAAGATCATATTAACAGATTTAACTCGCTTTATGAACAGATAAAGAGAAAACGTATCGTGCCGGAATTTTTACAGGCTCTCGAATATCATGATAATATATTTCCTGATATCGATTATAGAGTTTATGCTATGTAATTTATGTTATTAAATTTATAAAAATTTAATAATAAAAAAAATACGGGTAATTTTGATTATTTTTTAAAAATCTGGTATAATATTTATATCAAAAATTAAAAAAGGTAAAATATTAAACTAACGTATTTTATAACTGAAAGTGGAGGTATATTGACATGAAAAAAATCTTTGCCGCCGGTTTAGCTTTAATAATTACCGCCGGTTTTTCTTTTACCTATGCTCCCGCTCTCGAAATGTCTCAAAATATCGAACACCAAACCTTAAAACATTATGACCCTGCTCATATAGGGCATTCACATCAATGCGCTAAATGCGGCGCAAAATATCATCAACCTGGCGATATGGGACTGAATTCAAGCGGCAGTTATACCTGTCCGCGCTGCGGATTCATTAACCCGCAGCCTGACGCCGGACCGGCTTATCCGTCACAACCTCAAAATCCGTCCTACCATCCGCCGCATAATCCGACAAACCATCCTTATCATCCGCCTGCTGGAGGAACCGGTATTCCTTCATATACTAATCCTTATAACGATTCTTCATACGATTACGGTTATCGTGACGGTTATAATCAGGGTTATCGAAATTCTTATTCATCCGCTTATCAGGATGGATTACGCCAGGGCGAACGCGATGGTTATAATAACGGATTACGCGAAGGTGAAAATAAATTTAATGCAAAATATTATAATTATGTTTATACTCAGGAAAAACTTGCCGATTTAATTAAAAAAATTAAATTTGAAGGCCGCGGTATAATTGAAAACGCTGATTTAAGAGGTACTGATGCTAAAAATGCCCGTAATGGAGCATATTATCCTCAGGGATATAATGACGGATTATTCAGGGGCCGTATCGATGGTAGAAATGACGGGCTTCGCGACGGCAGTAAAAAAACTTATCCTGAAGCATACAGCAGAGGTTATACCGAAGGATTCAGAATAGCTGATATAAAAGCGCATGGCGAGGTCAGAAAATATACGATTGAAGAGCAGTTTGCTTTTGGATGCGAAGCGCTTAACCGCGGTGATTTTAATACGGCTATATTCAGATTTAACCTTATTTTAATTGAAGAAAATATTAATGGAATTTTTAGAAATAAAGCGTTCTGGTACGCCGGCCTTACTAAAATGCGCCAGAAAGATTATGACACCGCTCTTGCTATATTCATAATTTATAATAATAATTTTCCTGAAACTTTAAAAGAAGATACTACTCTTAATATAGCTTCTCTTCTGCTTGAAGTTAAAACTGGCGGTTTTATAGGTATAGGCACTACAAAGTATTACGATAAAGCAAAAAATATGCTTAATTGGTGGACGGCTTCGTATCCGGCTTCACAACGCCTGCCCGAAGCTTATTTTACTCTTGGCCAATGTTATGAAAAACTTAAAGATACTAATAATGCGGTACTTACTTATAAAAAAATAGCCGATTTATATCCGAACACCACTATATCCGAAGACGCTAAAAAACGCATTAAAGCTATCAGCTCATGGTGGCCCTGGGATTAGTTCTACAATGAATAAAATTTAATTTCAAAAAATCCGGTTTTATAAATATATAATAAAACCGGATTTTTTTATTCTATTATGCTTTTTATTTCTTCCATTAATTGAATTTTATAATTATCAGGTATTACTCGCGGCATTTTAATATTTTCTATATTAATTTTTCGTAAGCTCAGTTTAAAAAGCATATCACTATTTATAATTAAATTAGGCGGTAAATTTAATTTTTGTGCAAACCGTTCTCTTATGGCGAATATTTTTTCAAAAATATTTTTTTCTTCTTTTTTAAGTGAATCGAATAATTTTCCCCGCAAAAGACCGGGTTTAACATTATATATATGCGCTTTATTTTGCACCTGAATATTTTTTGATATAAATTTTTCGATTAAACCGTCCGTTATTATATCTTTTAAAAGTTTATCTTTTAACTTGAATAAGTTAGTAACATCGGAAAGCGCATAATCTATAGCTTCTGGCGATAAAGGCCGTCTGCTCCAGTTATACATTTGAAATTTCTTTTTAGACCGTCCTGATTCATAATTTATCGCGGCTCTTAAAACAGACGATAAATCACGTCTTTCATAATTTAATAGTATTACCGCCACCTGAAGATCGAGTACGGTTTTAATATCTATGCCGCAATTTTTATATAAAAAAGCGCGGTCTCCCGCCGCATCGAACATTATTTTCATAATAGTCCGTTTTTCCATAATTTCTTTTATATGATTTATGGGCATTTTAAAAGGATCTATTATAGCGGCGGTTTCGCCGTCATATATTTGAATAAGGCATAGTTTTTCACCGTATTGATGTAAATTAGATTCGCCTTCTATATCTAACGCTATGCAATTACAGCCTTTTTCAAAAAGCTCTTTTGAATAGGCGCATAATTTTTCTTCGCTATCGATATATTTATAGTTCACTATTTTTTCCTTCTTTCATTTAAAGGTCCAGATTAAGTGTTCTTCTAAAGACTTGATATATTTGATATAAATTATATATTATTTTATCATGTTCGGATATTATGATACATGTTTGTTTAATTATAGCATATTAGAAGATAATTTTGAATTAACTTATTAATAATTATGCCGATAATTTTATTTGACTTGGCTTATAATAAAACGGCTAAGCTTTATAAATAAATTATAATTAACGATATAAAAAAGTATTAAGGACGTGAGATTTAATGATACTTAGCGTGAAAAGCACGAAGGCATTATATATTTTTTTTATAATAACGGCGATTGTTTTCTTTTTTCCGTACGGCGCGTTCGCATCGGGTAATTCACCGCAGATGCCGCCTTACGCCGGCCCGGCGAGCGGCACTTATTATAATTCGACAAATTCAGTTCAGCTTCAATGGCAGGTGCCGACGGATGCCGAGCAGGATACGGTCGAATTAAAGGTAGTATTTTTTAAATCGGAGGTCCAGCCGGCTAATATACCATTTAGCGTTCCTGGAGCGAGTTCGGAAGTTGCCGCGCTTAAACCGATGTTTTCTATTCCAACGCCTGTAAGCACCGATCCGGCAGGCCCCACTCCGCCCGGTTCCGCGATGAATTTTCAAATGCTCGATATTCCCGAATTTAAAAATGCCATAACTTTTACTGAAGGCAAATGGTGGTGGGATGTTTACGCATGGGACGGCACTTCATATAGCGCTCCGCCTCGTCAGCCCCGTTCTTTTATTCTCGATTTTACGAAACCCGTAATTTCTAATTTATCTTTATCTAATCCGGTTTTTTCGCCGGCATCTCCCGATGTAAATAAACGCACTACGACTTTATCATATACGCTTTCAGAAACGGCCGCTGTTACCATAGAAGTATTAAACAGTTCTAATGTAGTTATAAGAACGCTCGAAACTGCAATGAATCATATAGTGCCGCCCGCCGCGCAAAGCGTTACATGGGACGGCGCGGGAGCATCTGCGGACGGCGTTTATACTATTAGAATCAGAGCGAAAGATCCGGCAAATAATGATTCTGATGACGCAAACATAAACGTTACTATAAGTTCGAATGCGCCGGCTATAAGTTTCGGAATACCGGCGCTTTCGAATAATCCATTTTCGCCTTTGCCGGCGTCTCCCGGCGTTAAAGATACCACTACCATTTCTTATACGGTCAACGATACTGCCGACGTTAAAATAGTCGTATATCCACAGGGGTCGCCTGCTCTTATTTCAAAAGTAATAATGCCTAAAACTAAAAAAAACACCGGCGCATACACTGAAATATGGGACGGGACCGATGATCTTACCGGCATGAGCGTAAACGATGGAATTTATGTAATATCGATAATTTCGACTAATGAAGTCGGGTTCGGTTCGACTTTAACTCATAATGTGACTATCGATAAAACTCCCGCTGATATATCGCCTTTTGGCGCCGCGCCAGATCCTTTTTCGCCCGATATAAGCCCCTCTAATATCACTTTTTCTTTAAGTGAAGATGCTACGGTTGAAATAGTAATAAAAGATCAGGCGCTCGTTTTAACTAAAAGAAATTTAAGGCCGCCTGTTTTTATGCTTCAAAAGATAGCGCCGTTAATTTATCAGGAGCCATGGGACGGACGCGATAGCGCGGGCGTTTTAGTGCCTGATGGAATTTATGCTTATGAAATAACGACGGAAGATCTTGCCGGCAATAAAAAAGTCGATACCGGCACTGTTAGAGTGGATAAAACAGGGCCGATTATAGGTTCTTATTCAGTTACCCCAAAGGCCATATCGCCGAGTTCGAGCCCCGGTATTACTGATCAGGCTACTATTTCATATAATATATCTAAAGCCGGAACGGTTGAAATCAGGATAATATCTACAACCGGACCTATGGTAAGGCAATTCGGCCCTTATTTAAAACTTTCCGGCAGTCATATAGAAACATGGGACGGTAATGATTCTTCGGGAAATGTAGTTGGCGAAGGTGATTATCGTATAGAAATTTATTTGATCGATAGCGCCGGTAATATCGGTAATCCGAATCCGGCCGTTATGACGGTTGCGGTCGATAATACGCCGCCCGCTATAACCGGTTTACAGGTGCTGCCTCCATTTTTTTCACCCGTTAATTCTAACCCGGCTTATAAAACGGCCATGTTAAAATATAATCTTTCTGAATCAGCGGAAGTTACTATAAAAGTACTTGACGGTTTTAATAATCAGATTAAAACTATAATAACTAATATTGCTCAGAGTCCCGGATTAAAAAACGTTACCTGGGATGGAAAAGACGACACCGGTGTTATAGTTCCCGATGGCACTTATACTTTTGATATAACCGGAACCGACGCGGCGCTTAATTCGGCTACCGTTACTATAACCGTACAGGTGGATAATACCGGTCCGGTCGTTAATATAGTCAGCGTAAATCCCACTCCATTCGCGCCGGATTCGATAGATCCCGCTTTACGTAAAACCGATATAAAATATATATTAACCGATGCACGCGCCTTCTGTACCGCTGAAATTAATATAAAAACCAGAATAGGAGCTGTAATAAAAAATCTCGGTTCAAATTTAGTTCTTCCGACGGGCGTATTACATACGGTCTCATGGGATGGAAAAAATACTCTCAGCCAGATAGTAGAAGACGGAACATACGCGGTTCACATATTTGCCGTAGATCAGGCTGGTAATCCTTCAATAGATACTTCAGCGGAAATATATTTACAAAATCGCGGGCCAAGCATAACTTCAGTACGTTTTATGGATAACCGCGATACTATAGATACAAATGATTCGATAGAAATAGTTTTTGATGTGCCGGTCGATGACAGCGCTTTTATTATAGGCGGTATTCCCGTTGATGTAAGCTCTATATTTCAGATAATAGGTTCCGGCACATTCGGCGCCGGCGCGCGTATCGATACTGGCGCGGCCGTTAATGATAATATCATTGAAATAAGGCTCGGTAACGGTTATACAAAAATCGTGGAAAATGGCGATACTCTTATGATAAATACAGGTTCGGACAGAGTAAGAAGTTTTCCCGCTAAAGTGGTATCTAAAGATAATGTTCCTCATTTGATACTTGACGGTTCGCCGCCTTATCTTATTTCAGCCACTTATTTCGATATTGGCAACGATGGCCTTAATCGCGGCGATCATGTAGTGCTGTTATTTAATGAAGGCGTATCGGTAGCGCAAAACAGTCCGGCCGCCGTCAGGCTTCTACCGTCAGGCCGGGGTTATTCGATCGGCGGCGGAGCGAGTTTATCGACCGGTGACGCAAATCAAATAGTGATAACTCTCGGCGATGTTTCTACCACTTCTATTATTATTAGAGGCATTTTTGATCCTTTTGGCGTCAATCCCATTCCTACCGGCATAAACGTGGTAGCCGGGCAAAAAGCTATCGTAGATAATGCGGGTAATCCCGCCACTCCTAATTTAAATATAGCGACGCCGCCTATACCCGGTGTAGATATAGGTTCTAACGATACAATAGGCCCTAAAACATCTTACGCTAAATATTATGATAAGAATACCGCCCCCGGTAAAGGCGGGCTTTCGGATGGCGACATAATTTATGTCGGATTCGATAAAGCTATAATGGTTTCACCCGATCCTAATTTTTCACCCGGTGCGGTTTTCAAGCTGCCCGTTGCGAACGACGCATTTGGCGCCGGCGCTTCATTTACATACACCGGAGTTAAAGAAATAGGCATTACGCTCGGTACCAACCCACTTTTTACCGTAAAGGGAATTTATTCGCTCGGTAATGATATAGCTGGAAGACCTTCGGGCATAGATATTAATATAACGAATGCCGCTAATCCGGAAATATCGGATCTTGCGGGTAATCCCGCGCTCGCCAATATTCCCGTCGATATAGGAAGCGTCGATAATATTCCGCCGAAAATACTGGTGGCAAAATTGATATCACAGGTCGGCGGTGAAATAGTGGATAATGCTATAAATCCGACTACCGGAACTTTTACAATAATAGCCGTAGTAGATGATAATACTTTAAAAAACGGCGACGTTAAAGTAGATTTAAGATCCGTTTTTCCTGAAATGACCGTTGAAGTTAATTTAGAACGCGACGGAACTACGACTACATTTAAAAAGGTAGTAGTGTTTCCAATAAATCCTTATTTAACGGGCGCTAAATCTTTTACGGTAAACGCGGTTGATTTTTCTGGAAATGTTTCACAGCCTTATACTTTTACGGCGTATGCGGTAGAACCCGCGGCGGAAGCGATAGGCGAAATAAATCCATCTTCGGTGCCTAAACGAATATCGGCTTCTGACGAAGCTGAAGAATTCGTCTTAACGCTTAAACCAAAAATAATGAGTTATAACCTGGGTATAGATAAAATAAGCATAAAACATCCTGGCGGCGGTTATTCATATACCGCGGATACTCTTGATGTTTACATCGGTGAACGAAAATTAATTCAAAACGTAAATTATAATTTTAATAAAAATACGGTAAGCGCTAATTTAGATATTACTTTAATTAATGACGCTAAAATAACTGAAGAATTATCGGAGCAAAAAATAACCGTTAAATTTTATTTAAACGTTCCTATGACGCCGAATTCTCCAACTGGATCTACTTTTGAAATTGCGGTCAATCATTCGTCGCTACTTGCGCCTTATCAACAGAGCGTAACGGGTGGAAATGCCGACGGCATCGCTTCTAATAATAATAAATTATGTGTCGTGGTATCGGATATAGCTATAGAAGATGTTCAGACTAAACTGGATTATTCGGAATTTTTCTGGAGAATTAATTTTACAGTCAGATTTAACAAGGAACTTGCGATTAATGTTGCGCCCGGATGTTTTTACAAACCGGAAAATTCGGCGCATACCGTTAATGAAATACCGGTTCAATTCACTAAATTTGAAACCAGGACGGATTCTTCAGATAATAATAAATTAAAATCATATTATACCGGCTATGCAAGAGTGCCTATTGATAATATAGATTATCTTAGCAGCTTTACATTTTATGCTAAAAGTTTTTATGATACCGACGGCGTTTTAATAGCGAAAGTATATAAAAAAGGAAATAAAATGTCGCCGGGTTTTATAGTAACGGCTTTTAGTAATCCAATAGATACGCGCGATTTAATAATAACGGTACTTGCGACTACCGCGGTAACGCAGCAATTTCAACTTGGAATTCGTCAGCCCGGTAAAGTGCCTGTTTATAGATCGAGAAATGAATTAATATCGCATCGTCAGAATTTATATACTTATAAATATCGTATAGATGAAAATTATTCGGATCAGATAGACATGGCGGTTTTTGATCCAGGCCAGACTTTTAGCGATGCGCCCTCTATGAATGCAGCTTCTGAATATGTTATTTCGAAAAAAAGCAAAGGCGCGCCTGTAAAAGCCCTTGCAAACGTTAAAAACTCAGGATTATATTCGGTAAAGCTCGCGGCTTTTGATCTTTCCGAAGACGTTAATTTCATGAGCGCGGACGGCCTGTGCAGTCTTATAAAAACAAAAGAAAATATAGGCGGCGCCAGAACTTTTATAATAGCTCCTCAGTTAATTTCAAACACTGATTCAGAAGGAAACGGCGGCGAAATAATCAGGTTGAGCGGCGCTTATCAATTCGCGCCGGCCGGTATTAAATTTAAAACAGCCGCGGCCGTTAAATTTAAAATACATCCTGATGTTGAAGAATATTTACAGTATAAGAAATCGTCTATAGATAAAATAAGTTCCGATAAAATAGGCATTTACAAACAATCGGATAATGGCTGGGAATTCGTATCGGCCGGTATTAAAGATGTTGATGGAGATTATCATGCATTTATAGATACTCTTGGCACCTATGCTATGTTTGCCGATATTCAAAAACCGGAAGTCAGCGTGCTTAATATGAATAAAAACGGCGAAGTTAAAGACGTAATAGAATTAATAACGCGTGACGGCGGTTCGGGAATCGATGAAAATAATATAAAAATATCGTTAAAAAACGGGCAATTAATAAAGGTACAGCCTTCGTCAATCGAAAAAAACGGGGCGGAAGTTAAATTATTATTTAATGCCGTTTCTTTAAAGCAAAGCGGAATTGATATATCGAACGGCGGCGGAATTAATTTTGAGATTGCCGATAATAATGGAAATATAAGTAAAAGTCCTGTAATTAATTATCAGGCCGTATCGATAGCCGGAATTTATCAGAACATAATTGCATGGCCCAATCCGGCCCGTAGATTCTGCAATATTCAATATATATTAACGCAAAACGCTTCGGAAGTATGTTTAAAAATTTACGATTCCGCCGTTAATTTAGTTTATTCGTCCGATATTAATCCGGTTAATCTGTCTAATACTCCGCATACGATCAGGTGGGATCTTATAAACGAAGACGGCGGCCGGGCGGCTAATGGTATTTATTATTATAAACTTAAAATAATTCTTGTTAGCGGAGAAACAATTGAAAAAACGGGCAAAATAGCTGTTATAAAATAAGATAAAAGACAAAATGGAAGGGGAATCAAATTGAATAAAAATTCGATTGATGTCGATTATAAAAATTATAAACTTCAAATTTTACAGGTAATGACGTTATGTATGGCTCTTCTGGTTATAGTAGCATGCCGTGAAGGCGGCATTACTAATTCGGCGAGAGAATATGAAGCGCAGAGCGCCGATATTGAATTAGTCGAATGTTCACCCGTTCCTGTAACAAGCGCTGATTCTGCGTTAAATTTTAATTATACTCTTAAAAATGATGTTAATGGTGTAAAAATAAAAATATATGATTCTGCGGGTAATTTTATAAAAAATATTGAAGAACTACCCGTTAAAAAAAATGCCGTGCCTTATAGCGGCATTAAATGGGCTCTGACGGATTTTAGAGGCGTATATGTAGCTAACGGTCAGTATATATATAAGCTGATTTATAAAAAAGGTGAAAATGAATATTATAAACAGGGCAAAATAGCCGTTCAAAAATAGAAAAAAGGCAGGGTGATAACATGAATTTTAAATTATTAAAACAATTAAAATTATTCGAATCAAACGGCGCGCTTAAAAATAAAATAATAAAAATCGATAAAAAAAATAAAAATATTATTAATGATAGCAAAGGTAAAAAAAGATATGGCGCTGAATTTTTAATAATTTTTACGGCTTTGATATGCCTGCCTGTTTTATTTTATGGCTGCGGCGGCGGAAGCGGAGCTTCTATAGCTACTCAGGAGCCCGGCGATATTTATCTTCCGCCGGTTCAAACCCCGGCATATGAAAAATTAGTATCCGGTCAGCAGGCTTTTAATATAGGCAATTACTCTAACGCACAGGCTGATTTTCAAAAATCTTACGAATTATCTTATACAGCGAAAGAGAAAAATCAGGCGCTTACAGGCATTGGCTGGTCCATGCTAAAAAGCGGTTCGGAAGCGGGTAATGCTGATACCAATTCGGTAATATTTATTCTCGAAAAAATACCGCCCGTTGATTTATATAATTACTCCAATCAGGAGATAAACGACGCGCGCGTGGCGCTCGCTCTGGCATATATGTCTAAATCTAAAACAAACCAGGATTTTATTAATGCCGTGTCGCTTCTTGAAAGGATAGACCCTGTAGAAAGCGGCGGCATCTATCAATCAAATAAATTTTTCACATATACTTCCCGGCTGAATCATGGCGTTACTAACGGCCAGGCTCATGCCATAGCCGCTTATTTATATTATCTTCAGGGAAACAATGATGCGGCCGTTGAACATATAAATTACGCTTCGAGCGTGTCGCCAAATGATGAAAAGGTAATACAGATAAAGGCTAATTTGACGGTTCTTGGTTTGTTCAGATAATCGCTTAATAAAATTATTATTATTCCGATAGTTAATTAAAATATCGTATGTATTTTATTTGTTTTTCCTGGAGGCGGTAGTGTATGCATAAAAAAAATATAGGCCTGGCTGCTGTTTTAATATATATAATAACTATGATTTTTACGCTTAAAACATACGCTTTTGAATATGGTTCTTCGAAACCTTTTTATAATGAAAACCTTACAATGAATATAAAAGCTATCGATTCGGCAAGTTTCCCGCTTATCAGCATATATGCTTATGTTACCGATGAAGACGGCGCTATTTATAGGAACCTTAACCATAATTATTTTAAAGTATCTGAAGACTGTATAAAAATTGATCATATCAAAGTTGAAGCGGATCCGAAAACTATGAATTTAATACTTGCTCTCGATATTTCAGGTTCGATGAAACGAATGATAAAAGAATTAAAGCAGGATGCTTTTATGTTTTTATCGATGCTTGATAAAAACGATAAATGCGCTATACTTGGTTTCAGGCAAAGTATAAAATTGCTTCAGGATTTCACCAGCGATCAATTTAAATTAAATAAGGCATTATTTTCAGTCAATGCTGATTGCGGCACCTATTTATATGATTCAATATATAAAGGAATAGATATGCTGCATTATAAAGACGGAGGTAAAGCTATATTAGTAATAAGCGATGGCAGCGATGAAAGTCCTTCGGGTAAAAAGCCTTATTCAAAAAGATCGCTCGAAGAAGTAATCGATTATGCAAGAAAATGCGGTGTAAAGATTTATACGATCGGCCTGGGATATGATGTTTTAGAAGAACCCCTGCGTGAATTAGCAAATAAAACAGGTGGAATAGCTCAATTTTCACCCAATCCTTACGAGCTTAAATATAATCTTAAAAAAGTGCTTCAAAATTTTAAAACATTTTATAAGATAATGTATTTAAGTTTTAACCCTCAACTTTCAAGCCGCCATAGAGCGGTGGAAATTGAAGTGAAAACTCCTTACGGTAACGCATCCGGCCTTACTTCATACTCGACGCAAAGATAATAACGCTATTAATATTATTTTTAATTGTATATTATAAAAAATTTATTGGCAGCGTAACTGACATTTATTTTATATTGTTTGATTATAGGCCAGGGAGGCGATGTTTATGCAATTGGTTTATTCATACGTTAAATATATAAAAGTATTTTTTTTAATGAAAGACGATTCGTTTTCATTTAAAATTTTTGATTTTTTTTCGCGTGAATAATAACTTTTTACGATTAAATGATAAAAATTAACCATATAACCTGTGTCAAAAAAAAATATGTAAACCTGTTTTTATTAAAATAAAATACAATTTTTAAGGAGTGATAGTTAATGAGAAATAATTTATCGGCCAGCCTTGATTTAAATGTAGATTTTTACATCAATGCGCTGGAAAAAGGCGATAAAATAACGCGTTCTTTCGCGGCGGAGTTATTGGGCGAGATAGGCGATAAAAAGGCGCTTGAACCTTTGAAAAAAGCGTTGACCGATGCTGAAGAAATTGTACGTATTTATGCGCGTAAATCTTTGAGCAAAATAGATAAAACTATCGTTAAAGCGAGTTAATAAAAATATAAACCAGTTACTTAAAAAAATAAAAAAAATTAATTGTATTTTATGATAATTATATAATAATTTTTATATAATATAAAACATAAAAACGCCTGAAATATTTTTCAGGCGTTTTTATATAAATTTTTAAAAGTTAAATTTAATTATTTAGCTTTAATTATTTTTTTTCTTCAGCTGCCGGAGCTGCGGGAGCTTCAGCTGCTTTTTCAGCGAAAGAAGCGATAACGAACATTTTCTTTTCAACTTCAGCTTCGCCTTCTTTTACTTTTTCGGTAACGAAAGTGCCTTTAAATTCAAAGGTTTTGTCGGCAAATTTTTCAACTTTTTTAACTTCTTCGATTTTTTCATTAACTTTAACTTCAACGGCTTCTTTGCCTTCGACAGCTATTGTAACTTTGCCTTCGACATCAACGAGTTTACCGATTAATATTTCTTCGGTAGCTTCAACTGCGGGAGCTTCAGCGGGAGCTGCTGCCGGTGCTTCAGCCGCGGGAGCTTCAGCGGGAGCTGCTGCCGGTGCTTCAGCCGCGGGAGCTTCAGCGGGAGCTTCAGCGGGAGCTTCAGCGGGAGCTTCAGCGGGAGCTGCTGCCGGTGCTTCAGCTGCGGGAGCTTCCTGAGCGAATGCATAACTCATCGTAAAAATTACTGCCATGATTACCGAGAAAACTAACATTGTTTTTTTCATTGAAATACCACTCCTTAAAAATTATGTTTTTTATGTCCACAGGACATTTCATGGAATTAATTTAAGCAACTTACATGCCATGATAAAATTCATTATATAATTTAATTTAAACTATAAGTGTGTTTTATCTTGACTTTTTTTGAAAAAAACTTATAATTAATTAATAAAGGATTATATCATAACTTATGGAGGAAAATCAATGAAAATTTTTTTAAAACTTTTTATGATGTCTCTGACTGTAATTGTGCTTAATTTTAACTTTTCTTATGCGAAAACATTTCCTAATTCGGAAGGCGGAGTTGAAATAACCGTTCCTGATGCCTGGAAAGATTCAGTTAAAAATAATGTACTTCAAATTGAATCTCCTGACGGTTATGTAACTTTATTTTTTGATGTATTAAAAGATGAAAATTTTGAAGATGCTCTTAAAAATACTGAAAATAATATAACAAGCGTACTTGGTGAGCTGGTTATCGAAAAAACGGCTAAAATAATTTTAAATGGCATGAATACTTTTATAGAAGATTATAAAACTAAAGATGGGTTAGTTAAAGTTTCTGTAATGCTTATATTTACTCCAGCCCGAAAGTATATGCTATGTTATTATATAGGCACTGAAGAAGCTGATAAAAAATATGAAAAAGAATTAACCGAAATTGCGGGCAGTATAAAACCCATCACTAAAGAAAAATAAAACTTGAAGGTTAATTTATAGTATAATAACGGATATTTATTTTTTTTCAGTTATTATTTTAACCGCTTTGAGCAATCCTTCTATTATAGCATAAGGATGAGGCGGACAGCCGGGAATAAGAATATCGGCGGTCGTTACTTTATTTACGCCTCCATAACTCGCGTAATTTTCGCCGAAAGGTTCGCCCGATGCGGCGCATGTGCCTAAAGCTATAATCACTTTAGGATCGGGCGTCGCTTCTATGGTTCTTATTAGCGATTCTTTTAAATTCCATGACACCGGGCCGGTTACCATAAGGCAATCCGCATGGCGCGGCGAAGCCACAAAGTCTATTCCAAACCGGCTTATATCGAAAACCGGATTGCATATAGATATCATTTCATGATCGCAGGCATTGCACGAACCTGCGTCAAGCTGCCTTATATGAAACGAACGTGAAAAATTACTTTTTATTTCTTTTTCTAATTTTTCTGATAATATGTTAAATTCAGCCGCGCCCGTTCCGAAATCGGCGAATGATATCGCGCCGGCGGGGCAATAGTCTTCACACATACGGCATTGTATGCATTTAACGGGCGTAACGTCAACCGTCTTTTTTTGATTTATTGTAATGGCGGATGTCGGGCATACGCTCGCGCAAATCTTTGATACGCATGCGCCGCATTTTTTTTCGTCAAATTTAATAAAAGGACTATTTGTACAATCGTTTAAAAATTTTTTTGAACACGCTTTTTTTTCGGTTACGATCCCTTTACTTATTATATTTTTTAACATTGTAAGCATATAAAACCTCTTTTTATTATATGTCGATTTTTTATTTATCGCACGAGCAATAGCATAAATTAAAGCTTTTATTGATTACCGGAAAATCGGGGACAATATCGCCTTTAACCGCGAAGGTAAGCGCGAGCCAGTTAGCGTAAGAAGCGGAGCGAAAATGATAACGGTATATTTTAGAATTGCCGCCGAATATTAAAAAATGCGTATGTTCGCCTTTAGGCGCTTCGGTAATACCGAACGCTGGTTTAAATTCAGGCACTTTATCGATTTTAACGCTGACGGGACCCGGTTTTAACGCGGCCGCGCATTGCTCGATTATAGATATTGATTCCTTTATTTCATCGAGACGAACGCACATTCTCGCATAAACATCTAAAGCGGTATGAGTTATTTCTTTAAAATCGAGATTTTCATATAATTCATAGCTGAAAGCTTTCCTTGCATCACAAAAAATATTGGATCCGCGAGCGCCTACCCCTACTATTCCTAACTTTCGGGCCGTTTTTGTAAAAAGCCTGCCGGTGGTTTCTATACGTTCTAAAAAGGTGGTTCCGCTATAAAGCATATCTTCCGCTGCTGGCATTTCTTTTTTGAACTTTTGAACGGCGTTCATTAAAATTTTAATCGAAGCGTCGCTTAAATCCCGCCTGAGCCCGCCGCACATATTAATTGAACGAAAATAACGCGACCGTAAAATTTCATATACCGCGCTTAATATATCTTCTCTTAATTTAGATATATAAGTGGAAGCATGGTAATAAGCTACATCGACGGCGATGCCCATAAGATCGGTTAAATAAGCCGATATCCGTTCGAGTTCAAGCAATATAACCCTTATATGACGGGCGCGCATGGGCGCTTCAACCGAAGCTATTTTTTCGACAGCCTGAGAATATGCCGTTGAATGTGAAAGCGAACATACTCCGCAAATTCGTTCGGAAATAAAATTAGCTTTAATATGATCCATGCCTTCGCATATTTTTTCGAGCCCTTTATGGGTATAAAAAAGCCGGGCGTCAAGATTAATTATATGTTCGCCGAAACATGAAAATTTAAAATGGCCGGGTTCTATTATGCCGGCGTGTATGGGCCCTACCGGAAGCTGATAGGTGCCTCCGCCTGAAACTTTTGGTATCATTTCAATTTTATCGGACGATTCGAATTTCGTGTTTATGGGGAAATTTCTTCTCATAGGAAAGGTTATTTTTGGAAAATTATAATGGTGCATCAAAGGAGCGGGTTCAAGATGATTACGCGGACGTATGCCGAACATATCGAATATTTCACGCTCATACCAGTTGGCTGAAAGGCATATATCAGTTATTGAATATATTTCAGGTTCGTTTTCGCTGACTCCGATTTTTAATATCAAAAGTTCTTTTTTTATTTCATCTCCGCTTTTACGAGGAATTCTAAACGCATAATAAACGCTGTAACGATATTTATCGTTATGTGTATTACTTTTTTGAGGATTTTCGAGTTCATCGACGCATAACATGGTCATAAGCGTGCCGTTCAGCATCGAAACTATCTCGGCCGCGATTTCATAAAGATCGTTTTTATCTATCGATACGTATGTTTCGCCATAATCCGTGTCTATAATTTCTATAATCTGGCTGTTATATACTTTTAAAAGCTCATTTTTGTTCATAAAAAATAACCACCTTTAATTAACCGTATTATAAAGCGGGAAATAATAATATCATTACCGATTTCGCTATCGCTTCCCTTAAAGAAAAACATATATATATTCCGCTAAAAATAGATATTACAAATAAAACCGCTATGGCGAATTTCATTTTAAAACCGTGGATGGCGCCGAGCGCGCGACAGGAAGAAGTAACGCAAACACAATTATCGCATTTAAATTCTTCGGGTGAATGGCATTTAGAATAATGGCCGAAAGTCATTTTACTTAAATGATTTAAAAATCCGAGAAAAATCAGGGAAAGGCATATTAAATAAAGCGCGGCCGCCGCATATTTTTTTGATATGACCGCCGCGATTAAAATTAAAAGCTCCGAAAAGAAAATGCCGAAAGGCGGCATTCCGCAAAGGCCGAGGCCTCCTAAAAAAAGCGCGGCCGCCAGAAATTTATTATGCTCAAAAAGTCCTTTTATATCGGAAATTTTATTGGTTTTATACATGGATATGATCGAGCCTGCGGTTAAAAACATTAAAGATTTAATAACCGCATGATAAAAAATATGATAAAAAACGGCTATAAGCCCGAATGGTCCTCCGAAACCGAGCGCGAGATATATTATGCCGGTATGCTCGATAGAAGAATAAGCCATGAGCCGCTTGATATCGTTTTGCAGGACTATGAATGGAAACGCTACAAAACCGTCACTATTTCAATCCTACTCTAAAAATATG
>CAYQWL010000043.1:23373-25215 GCA_964421195.1 uncultured bacterium
AGCGATAATAATCCGAAAAAAATAAAGTAGTTAGAAGCGAAATTAACGCCGGAAGCGATTCTTGCTACATGTTCGAAGCGGATCAACGCATAAGTCGAGCAGGCAAGAAGAACGCCCGACAGCATGGCTGAAACCGGAGCGGGCGATTGCGAGTGCGCGTCCGGAAGCCAGGTATGCATGGGCGCAAGCCCCGCCTTGGTGCCGTAACCTATTAAAATGAATATAAATGAAAGTTTTATTAAAGTTATGTCGGCGAATTTACCCGCTCCTGAAAGCACGGAATAGTCTAAAGACAGTCCGGTTGTATTAGAACTTATTACAGCGTAGTTTAAAAGCACCACTCCGAATAAAGACAGCGCGATAGCGACTGTACATATTATTAAATATTTCCATGCGGCTTCCGCGGCTTCACGAGTGTTGTGGAAACCGACTAAAAGGGCTGAAATTAAAGTTGTGGCTTCAACCGCGGCCCACATTAAACCGAGATTATTGATAAACACTACCGTCATCATTGCCGATACGAATAAAAAAGAGCGGCAGTAATAATCGGGCACCTTTCGCTCAGATATAATGCTGTGTTCGATTTCATGATTTAAATAATCGCTCGAATAAATCGAAGTTATACAAAAAATAAGAGATATTAAAAATGCCATATACGCGCAAAGGTGATCGGCGTAAAATATTCCTTCGCCGAAAAACGGCGCGGGTAAAATTTTTGATGAAAGAGAATCGACGCCGCTTAAAAAATAATAAGATAACGTTAATAATAAAATGGAAAATATTATTGAAAAATATTCGACTGCGGCGCGGTGCCTGATTATTTTAACGGCGGCGGCGCAGGCCGCGGGCGCGAATATAAAATATAGATGAGCGTTTTCATACATAATTTATCTCACTTCACTTCCTTAATATTTAAGCAGGTTAAGTTTTTCGGTATCGAGAGAATCGAAAGATCTGTTTATCTTTTCACTTAAAACGCCCATAAGCACGACGCCGACGATAATATCGAAAAATGCGCCGAGTTCGACTATAAGCGGCATTCCGCATGTAGTGGCTATTCCCGCCAGAAAAAGACCGTTTTCGATTATAAGTATTCCGGTAATTTGAGTAAGCGCGAAAGTGCGGTTGATCATGAGTAAAACGCCTATTAAAATAAGTGAAAGCGATGTGGTAAGCGATGCTCTTGTAAGAGGGCCGGCTTTTAAATTAACCGGATGTAATATATAAAAAGAAAAAATAACCAGAATCCCTGATATTATAAGCGCGGTTGGCACCTTGAAAAATTTTTCGCTATCTTTTACGACCATGGTTTTTCTTGAAATATATAACATAAAAAGCGGAATCAATATGCATTTAATACCGAAAGTAAGCGCGGAAGCTATATAAAGATGGGCGTTATCGAAAGCGTATCCTATTTTAAAACATATCAGCGAAAGCGCTAATGATTGAAGAAAATACGCGGTAATCTGCGAACGAATACGGCGGAAAACTACCGACATAATGGCCGTAAGCAGTAAAAAAGCGTTCAATAAATTAACGTGTTGAAGAACCGTTTGAGATAATTCAAAATGCATATTAAAATTTACGTCCCTTCAATTTAATTCAATGTTATTGAATAAATTAATTTTTAACTACGTTGGTTATAATACCTGTAAGAGCAAGTACGAACGATATGCCTATCATATCAGGAAGCTGAAATAACCTTGATTTCGATATCGAAGATTCAAAAATACCTATTATCACTGAAAATATTATTATTTTAACCGAATACGCCGCCGCGCTTATAAATAATGCGGATGCCGTTAATTCATTCATCATGGCGAAGGGGAAAAATATATTTAC
>CAYQWL010000044.1:0-25013 GCA_964421195.1 uncultured bacterium
GCGTAATAAGAAAAGTCTTCGCTTCCCATCGAACGTTCGATTTCATGTAAAAGCTTATCGGGGCCAAGTATAGCGGCGCAGGCCCGCGCAAATATTTCAACCGCGTTTTTATCGTTAAACGTAACGGGATAACCTTCTATAAACTTAATATTATAATTCGCCCCGAATTCGGCGCACTTCGATTTTATTATATGTTCAAGTTTTTTCTTTAAGGCCGCGCGCACCGGCGCGGACATGCTTCTGAGCGTCCCGGACAGACCGGCGCGGGCGGGAAGAATATTGCGCGCGCTTCCCGAATTTATAGTGCAGAAACTCACGACGGCCGGTTCAAAAGGATTAATTTTACGGGATACGATTTTTTGCGCCGAAACGATTATTTCAGCCGCGAGCAAAACAAGATCGTCGGATTCATCAGGTTTAGCGCCATGCCCTCCCCGGCCGGTCAATTCAAGCTCGAATTCATCTACCGCGGCCATAACTGCGCCCGCCATAAGCCCCGCCGAACCCGACGGCAAATTCGGCATGACATGCAGCCCGAATGCCATTTCAACGCCTTTCATAACGCCGTGCGCTATAAGCGGTACGGCGCCGCCGGGCGATTTTTCTTCCGACGCCTGAAAAATAAAACGCAGCGCCGAATAATTAATCCGTTCTTTAAAAAAATCATAATTATAGATTATCGAACGAAAGGCGCCATAAAGAGCCGCCGTATGCACATCATGGCCGCATGCATGCATCTTGCCCGGAATTTTAGAGCGATATCCGCAAACATTTTCCTCGACTACAGGCAGCGCATCGATATCGGCGCGAAACGCTATAACCCCCGATGCGTAATTATCGTTTTTAAAAATTACATCGACCCAGAAGCCAAAAGTATCTTCGAATTTATATATTTTTATATGCTTATTTTCTTTTGACGCGATATTTGACAGAATAAATTTTGCAGTTTCAGCTTCTTCACCCGAAAGTTCAGGGTTGGCATGTAAATGTTCTCTAAATTTTAAAATTTCAGAGGAAATTTCATCTATATAACCCGCGATCCGATCCGGCGCGGAATTCAGGAGCTCCCGGCCTTTAACGCCGCGGCTTCCGGTATTTTTTTTCATGTCAGTCCTTCCTGCTGCTATATTTTCTGACTAATTCGATTATCTTATCGTCGCCTTCTTTTTTGGCGGCGATCAACGGCGTTTTTCCGCGATAATTAGTATAATAAGTATCTGAACCGCATTCGAGAAGCACTTTTACGGTATCGTAATCGCCGGATTCGATAGCGTAATAAAGCGCGTGTTCATCATCTAAATTAGCTTTTTTATAATTTGCTTTAGCTTTCAATAAAATCCTTACGGCTTCGCTGTTGCCGCTTTTAGCGGCGAGCATCAAAACGGTTTCTTTCTTAGAATTAACCGAATTAACGTCAGCGCCTTTTTTAATAAGCTCTTTTATCTTTTCCACATCGCCGTCGGCGGCGGCTTTTAAAAGCTGATTTTTAGGATCGGATACCTCGGCGTTCAAAGCGATATATGCGTTTAAATATCCTTCAGAATCGCCGCTGACTTTTAATATATAAGAAGCTTTTTTTTCAACTATAAATTCAATATTAACCATTAAAGACGAACCAGATTTTACCGCCGGCAATTTTTCGACGGGCGCGATTTCCTTTTTAGAAACCTTATCCGCCAGCATAAGAGGCGGAAATGGACCGCTGTCGGGCCCTGTATTTTTAATGGATATGCTCAATTTTAAAAGATCGGTTTTCGATTCTTTTTTAATAAGCGAACATGAAATCACTCTATAAATGTAATCGCCGCAAACGGCGTCTTCCTGCATCGAAAATTCGGGCGCGGAAAAAGGTTCGGCGGCAAGGGCGGCGGGCATAATAAACGCCCCGAACCCATCAAAATCCAACGTAAAATCAACGATTTTAAATTTAACGGCCGGGGCATAAACCATTTTTTTAATAAAACCGGAACATGAAAATAAAACCCGATCTAAATTTAAACTCGAACACAGGCATAAAAACAAACACGAACATAACAAATAATTAAAGTAAAACTTTACACATGAAACAAACTCGTTTTGCTTAATATTATTTTTTTTTTCAATCATAACGCCTCCAGTTTTGATTTAGCGGTTTATTTATATAAAAATTCACGCGCTCTATCGAAAACGCTTTTTTTAACCGTTATTGCGCCATAAGGGCATAATTCCTGACAGCAAAAACAGCGCACGCATTTATTAAGATCAAACTCCACTTTTTCGCCCGCTTTATAATTAATAGCGCCCGCCGGACATATATCATGGCATATTTTGCAAAACCCGCACTTATCCCGGTCATAAAAAGGTTCTGAAAGGCTGAATTTACGAAGCGCCTTTCTCAGAGTATCAAAAATCGGCCACTGAATATTTTCTATTTTGCGGGGCAGTTCGAAGCCGTCAATATTAAAATCTTCGAACCCATCGGCGCACATATTAATTTCTTCCGCGCGCGCGCCGGGTAATTTCATATTAACCGCCTCACGGCCGGTATAAAATCTTTCGGCCGGAATTTTAAGAAGAGCGGCCGCCGCCGCGTCTATCGCCACGCAATTTGTCCCGCCCGCGAGAATACCGAGTTTACGAGGCGTTCCGTTCGACGGCCCATTTCCCTGCATGCCATATATGCCGTCTAATATACTAAAAACAGGAGCTATGGCAAAGTTAAGCTCTATAAGCATACGCGCGAAAAAAGCGGCGTCCACGCCGGCCTTAAAATGCCATTGCGGTTTTAAAAGACCGGCGACGGCGCCGAACATATTTTTTACGCTCATAGTCAAAACCATCTGACCGTGAGATTTTAGTTTGGCGAGATTAACGACTTTATCCGCGTCGATTATTTCGCGCGCCACTTCGAATGTCTTGAAAATTCGGCCGGGAGCGTTTACTTTCAGTACGGCATTTTTTTCGAAATTAACGATCTCGATGCCCATTTTTTTCGCGCCGTCATAAATACCGCATTTTTTAGCCACCGTAACGGCGCTCGAATAACCGGGACTGTCGCCTATCGTAACGCGGCAGCCGCAATCTTTTAAAATCCGGCACACGGCCAGAACCACTTCCGGATGCGTCGTAACATGCGCGCCAGACGGCCGGGCGCAGAGAAGATTTGGTTTAACCAACACTTTATCTCCGCCCTTAAAAAAATTAGCGGCGCCGCCGAAAGCGTCAAATATTTTTAATATGCCGTTATATACTTCGTTTCTATCGTAAACGCCGGTCTTAACCACGGCCACTTTCAAATCGTTCAAGAACGGTTGCCTTTTTCACCGTCTTTAACGGCGCTAACATAATTCAAACGAAGATTGGTTATCATATTTTGTATCTCATTAATTTCCCGTTCGCCGGCGCGGCCCCTGAGTTTTTCAAGAACAGCCGCCATGCAATCGATCGCAAATTGCGCCTGGGGAAGATCAATTTTTACTTCGTTAGTTTCAGGATTTGAGGCGATTTTGCCAAGATACATCCATGCCTTCTGTCCGAGCATCATCGTAAAAGACAACGCGATAGAATAAGCATCGATCTGGCCCATTACCCTTTCCTGATCATTCATCGAAGAATTTTGCGCGCCCGGCTCATGCGCACAGCCCTCACCCGCGCCGCCCGCCGTATTATTAGCGGCATTAATCGTTTCAGACATTAAAACCACATCCCGTCAATATTTTTATATAACTATTAGAACGGCCCCGGGCGCCGCGCCGAATATATAATATTGAACGGGCGCCGCGCCTTTAACCGCATATATTTTAACAAATATCACGTTAAAATTCAATATTATTTTCATCTTCTAAAAATTATCATAAATAAATACAAATAAGATTGAATTTTTGAGTCATTTAGTATAATATATAAGTAATCATGAAAACTATTGTTTTAAAAGTAGAATACGATGGAAGCGCATATTACGGCTTTCAAAAGCAAAGCGGCAGCGAAGACAAAACTCCCACCATACAGGGAAGATTAGAATCCGCTTTAGAACGGATATTAGGCAGAAGTTTTAACACTAAAGGCTCCGGACGCACCGACAGCGGCGTTCATGCTCTCGGCCAGGTGGTAAGCGTAGCGATACCTGACGATTATAATTTATTAATACCGCCGCGGGGCATAAAAACTTTATTAAACAATAAACTCGGCCCTGACATAATAATTAAAAACGTCGAAATAGTCGAAGGCGATTTTCATGCGCGCGGGATGGCTAAAGTTAAATCTTATGTTTATGTAGTTCATTACGGCGAGCCGGACGCATTTTCGCATCGATATTCGTGGCAGGTAAACAAAAAAATCGATTTTAACAGGTTAAAAGAGCTTATAACGGCGCTTAAAGGCGAAGTGTTTTGCGCGCCGTTTTGCGACGGTGAAATCGATTGCGATAATTTACCTTCATATTATAAAAACATATTTTTTTTTAGATTTTATAAAATAAACAGACTCAAAAGCATAATTTTTATAATTAAGGCGCGCGGATTTTTATATAAAATGGTAAGACGGCTTATAGGGTTCTTAATAGATTATTCGACCGGACGCTTTGATATGCAGACGGCGAAAAAAATAATGTCCGATCATAAAATGAGATCCATGTACACAACCGCGCCGCCAGGCGGCTTATTTTTATATAAAGTAAAGTATTGACCTGATATAAGCGAGGCGAACGGAGTTATATGAAAAAAAAACGTTTAACATACAATGAAGCTTACATTCAATTTTTTTATAACGAAGCGATACCTAAAATCATAATAGACTCCGGATCGCTGAAAATTATCGACGCAAACAAAGCGGCAATCGATTTTTACGGCTACGGCGAAGATATTTTATCAATGAAAATAAGCGATATCAATACTCTGCCCGAAAAACAATTATTTAAAATCATTAAAAAAGCCTCAGCCGGGCCGCAGGTTTATTATTTTAAACACCGGACGGCCGGCGGCATAAGGGATATCGAATCGCACACGAACCATATAATCATCGATAATAAAATTTTAATTCAAACCGCTATAATCGATATTACCGAAAGAAATAAAAATTATGAAGAATTATATGCTTCAGCGAAAAAATACCAGCAGCTATTTAAAAACATGTCTGACGCTTTAGCTTACTGCCAAAAAATAAAACTCGAAAGTACAATAAATAAAAGTAAATACGGTTATGAAATCCTTGAAGTCAACGATGCGTTCAAACGATTATTTTCATCCAGCCGAAACAATTTTAAAAGCTTTAAATCGATCAATAATATTACCGATTTTCTTCCCGAACTGAATGAGTCAATATTAGAATTATTAAATAGTTATTCTTTCGCACCCGACACTCTGCATATAACAAGATACTTTACTCAAATCGATAAATGGCTAAGAATTAATTTTTTTATGCAGGCTGATTTTTTCGTTATAATGATAAACGATACGACTAAAGATAAAATATTTGAAAAAGCGTTAAGCGAATCGCATCGATTTCTCAAATCGATATTCAACACTCTTCATATTTCAATAGCTGTTTTAGATGAAAACGGCATGATCATACAATTAAACGATTCGTGGAAACGCCAGAAAGTTTCCTGCGGCCTGCTCGGCCCGGAATGCAGGGCGGGCATGAATTATGTTGAAATATGCAATCAAACGATTGCCGATAATCCGGATAATTTTATTTTATTATCCGCCGCGGAAACTATTAGCCAATCGATCAACGATGCGTTATATAATAAAAATTTAAACCGCGCGCGCGAAATAAATATAAATGACCGTTATTTCATGGTTACAACAAGCGTTTTTGAATGGCCTGAATCATGCAGAATCATACTCGCATTCGAAGATATAACTGAACAAAAAAAAGCAAAAGAAAAAATCGAAAATTTATCGTTCGCCGTCGAACAAAGTCCGACAGCAGTGATTGTAACCGACTCCGAAGGCGTTATCGAATATGTAAATCAAAAATTTTCATTACTGACAGGTTATTCTTTTGAAGACGCGGTCGGAAATAACCCGCGAATACTTAAATCAGGATACCACGATGCAGATTATTATAAAAATATATGGCAGCTATTAAAAGCCGGAAAAGAATGGCGCGGCGAATTCAGAAATAAACGAAAAAACGGCACTCTTTACTGGGAATCCGCATTAATAGCTCCGATAATATCCGAAACCGGAAAAATAGCCCGTTTAATAGCCATCAAAGAAGATATAAGCGTTCGTAAAAATATAGAAGAACTGCTGAAAAAATCAAAAGAAGAAGCTGTCATCGCCCGCAAAGCGGCCGAAGAAGCAAACAATGCTAAAAGCCGGTTTCTCGCTAATATGAGCCATGAAATAAGAACTCCAATGAACAGCATTATAGGTTTTACCGACATACTCGCATCGAGCCGGCTTTCTTACGAGCAAAAAGAACTGCTTGATTATATTAAAACCAGTTCTAACGCTTTATTATCATTAATCAATGATATACTCGACCTGTCAAAAATCGAAGCCGGTAAACTCGAAATTGAATATCATGAATTCGACATCAATTTAATTTTAGATCAGGTACTAAATATCACCAGAACCAGCGTTTCTAAAAAAAGTATTAAATTTTCTTGTGTGCTCGATCCAGCGATTAATTTTAAAATAATTTCAGATTCACTCAGGTTAAGACAGGTACTTCTCAATCTTGTTGACAATGCAATCAAGTTTACCGCTCCTTCAAAGCATGTGAGAATATCGATCGCTCTTGAAAGTTTTAATGATAACGAAGCACAAATCAAATTCACGGTTACCGACGAAGGGACTGGAATACCTGAAAATAAAATAAAAACTATCTTTATGTCATTTATGCAATCCGATAGTTCAATAACCAGAAAATTCGGCGGCACAGGCCTTGGTTTAACAATTTCTGATCAAATCATTAAATTAATGGGGGGGGACGGCATTAATGTAAATAGCAAAGAAGGCGTTGGAAGCGTTTTTTATTTTACATTAAAACTTAAAAAAGGCGGTTCGGTTCATTATAATAAACCTTCACCGGCCGCAGATAAACTCATCGAACCTCTAAAAAATATAAATTATAATATTTTATTAGTTGAAGACAACCAATCAAATATCGTTTTAACTACAAAAGTCCTGTCTAAATTTGGACATAAAATTGAAGTGGCCTTAAATGGCGAAGAGGCAATTAAAATGAACGAAGCGCATAATTACGATTTAATTTTAATGGATATTCAAATGCCGGTAATGGACGGTCTCGAAGCGACTAAATTAATACGCTTAAAAGGCTATCACATCCCGATAATCGCCATGACTGCCTCGGCAATGAAAGGCGATTATGAAGCGTGCATTGCCGCAGGAATGGATGGATACATATCAAAACCAATAAACATTTCCGAAATTAACAAAATCATCCGTTCCGTTTTTTTAAGATCAACTGAAGAAAATAATAAAAACATCAATTCGCATGTCCAATTAACAGCCAGCAACAATACATATAAACACAAACCGGCCGCAGAAAAAAACGAAATTATCAAACAGCAAATCCTGCCGGCTGAAGAAAATAATACCATTAAAAACATTTCAGCCGATAAAAAAATAGATGCCATTCAACATCAGTTAAAATTAACTACCATCTCTAATGATAACGAAAATAAAATATTTGATGCCGAAAAATTATTATTTAATATGGGCAATATAAAAGAATTAGCGATTGATTCCGTCAATATGTTTTTAGAATATTCAGTTCCTTATTATGAAGAAGTCAAAAAGGCGATCGAAACTAAAAACTTTGATCAAATTAAAAGAGCAGCGCATAAATTCAAAGGCACTTCGTTAAATGCCTGCGCCATGAAAATAGCCGCACTGCTTTTAAGCATCGAAGGCGCCGCAAAATTATGCAATATGGACGAATGCACTTCATTATTTCTCGGCCTCGAAAAAGAAATTGAAATATTCAAAATCAAAGTGAATGAATCTAATTTTTTCAATTAATAAATAAAAAAACATAATAAATAACTAATTTTTTCAATTATTCATTCGATATTACTCTTATGTATAAAAATAAATAAATAATTTTATATCATAAGAGGGGTTGAGATTTATGCTACGGTTTAATTTTTATCTGTTATTATCTTTGTTAATCTTTTTTTCTGAATTTCAGGCTTGTTATGCGAATATTTGCGAAGAAGACGCCGCAAAAATCGCCATATCGCATTGCTACAAAAACTTTTCCGATTTATATTCCGCGCCGGGCGTTAAAATACGCGTTGAAAAAGTAAATCTCGTTAAATTAAATGGAATTAACGGTCCTGTTGAAATTTTCAATATTATAATATCGAAATATCACAAACAAACCTTCATAAAAATCAGTGATTTTTTACTTTATGAAGTAGAAAAAGAAAATGCAACTATACTTACCGTTAAAAATATCGAAAATGATAACGTATTCTTAAAAAGCAATACATACAAACTATTCTCCGATAAGGATTTTTCATCTCTCGAATCCATTAATTATGAAAAATACGTTAATATCATAGAATTATGTGAAAAAATACTATTAAACGCCATTAAAGATGAAAAAGATGAAAATGTTAAAACACTTGTTATAAAAAATATAAACTTAATTACATCTGGAATAAAAACATACAGACCGGATTTAAGTTATAAAACAACAGGGTTTGAACAGAACCTGCGCTCGATTATGCTGATGCAGTTATAAATTTTAAGAGAGTCCGATATAAAGACTAAGAAAACATCTTGAATTGATCGTAAAACTGCTTATAAACACGTTATAAAATTTTATAAATTAAAGTTTTCGAATAGACTCATTCATATAATTTTATAAATCGGCCCAACCGGAGTTAAAACACTTTCAATCAGACTGAGTTTTATTTCCGTTTGCGGGCCGGTTTTATTTTTATCCGTTAAGACGCGATATTTATTATTTAAAGATTGAAACAAGCTCATATCGACGCTTTTAATTCTCGCCAGAGTAACATGCGGATGAAATTTTTTTTCTTCAACGGCGAATCCAGCTCCTGAAAGTTTTTCTTCACAATATGAATTCAATTCTGTAATTATTCCCGTTTTATCTTCAAGCGTTAAAAACATTATCCGCGGTTCTTTCGCGCCGAAAAAAGAAAGGCGGCCTGAATATATCTCGCACACACAAGGTTTTTCAAGCCGCTCTTTCAAAATATATTTTAAATTATCGATTTTATCAGATTCTACGTCTCCTAAAAATTTATAGGTTACATGAAGATTTTTTTCTTCTACCCATTTACAGATAATTACATCTTTAAAATCAGATTTAATATTTTTATAAAGACCGGCCAGTATGGATACATCGACAAAACTGCCAGCAAAAAGTCTTTTTACCGCCATAAAATAAGCGCCTCAACCTTTTATCGAATTCAATTCATCGAATTTACGTTTTGCATCAAGTTCTTTTTGAGTTATTAATTTTATCGTAAAATTTTTACCATAATTAGAATCCCATATATAACCCCATGATTTATAATCATTATATGGATATGCCGCAAAGAACGCTACCTGAATAGTAGAAACCGAAGCGGGAACTTTAATAATAGCTGTAAGAGCTCCCGACGCATCAGCTTTAAGCTCAATATCCTGACAGCTCTGCCAGAAATCGTATGAATATCTCATATAAACGGTACTGTTATTATTGAATAAAACGGATTTACGTTTAACGTCATATACTATTTTCGCTTTCCTGCCGGCAATAAGTTCACTATCCGCCGTAAAATGTTTATATTTATTATCTTCATCGTTATATGTAAAATAAAGGACGGGAATTGAATCGCTCTTTTTATTTTTAACTGCAATTTCAGCCGCCGCAGGCGATACATATACAATTAACGCATTAAAAACTACCATAACCGCCACTAAAAAACTAAAAACATTGTAATTAATATAACTTAACATTTAAAATCACTCTCTTTCATTCGTTAATTCTAAGCTTGTTTAATTATTTTAACAAATTTCCATTTCCATTTTCATTTCACAATTTCATAATGCAATTAACATGCCATATACGAACCATGTGCCAGAACGCCCTGAAATCAACTGATATACAATAATTATCGGATTATGATTATAATTTAACAGTATAAATAAAAGCACATTTTTCTGTTCGAAAAATGTGCACCGTGATTTGTTCATGATTATTTCTTTTGCTGAATGATAAATTTTATCTTAAAAAGACTGTTATTTTAAATTTATTCATATTTAATAGCGTTAACCGGGCAACCGGCAGCAGCTTTTAATATACATGCTTCATTTTTTATAAAATCGGCGGCCGGCAGAATACTGGATTTTTTACCTGCAATTTTAAACACTTTCGAACAGGCAAATTCACATGCCGCGCAGGCTATACAATCATCGGTAATAAAAACTTTTTTAATCATAAACAACCTCGCTTATTTTATAATTATATCATTTTTTATTTTTTTATTTTAACTAAATTTAATATTAAAGTCAAGACAATATAATATAATTATAGTGTTACTTTGTTAGATAACATGATTAGTTCAACAATTTTTACTTAGCCAGGATTTAACAATAACGAAAATTTATTATTTAGACGATACACATTTCTGGCAGACAATTATTCCAGACTCAATAAATTTATCTATAATTTCAGATATTTTTCCAGAAATAATATGTTTGAATTCATCGATATTATAATATTCATTCTCTTTATTATCATCGTTATTCGATACATCCGATACCGCAAAGTCCGCCGGACGGCTTTTATCGGCATAAAAAAAATAATCGAGCGCGAGAAAATCAAAAGAATCATTAAACCAGAATTTTTCAGTACTAAAAGTGCCGTCTTTGTTTGCGATATGCTTTAAAGCCATATAAGCGCCGGCGGCGAATGGATTTTTCAATTTATAACCCGCCTGACGGCCGGACCGTAAATTAGTTACATCGCTTCCAGATAAGCAATCAATAATATCATTATCAAAGCGAAACAAAGAAAACGCGCGGGATAATTTTAATTTAACGGCGCGGCTCACTTCATATTCCAGGACGGCGGCTTCAAATGCATCATACATATAAGCCTGGCGGCCAGGCCGCCCGGGTTTTAAAAAATCGGGCAATGAAAATCGTTTAGACTCGCCGGAAATAAAATCATATCTAAGACAATCGCATAATATTTTATATTCACTAATGTTATAAGGTTTTATAAAACTCGCGCCGAAGTTGTTTATATATAAAAATAAATTATGCCGTGATATGGCGGTTTCCGATATTCCGCCATGCTCAAAATAATCAATTAGTTTAAAAAACAGCGCCGACGGTTTTTGAAAATAATTAAAAAGCGCGCGTAATGAAAGTTTTAAATGGCCGTGATTATAAATTAAATCAAGATACCGGCCGAGCTTTTGAAGGCGAAACATTTCATTTACGGATATCATCGAAGTTTTTATAACCGCATAAGGCGGATTTTCATCAAAAACTATACCTTTTTGCGCCGCGCTTTCACGCAATTTAGTACCGCGCAGCAATTTTAATTGCCAGAATTGCACGCTATCAGGCATTTTAAGAAGCAACCTGTCGAACGAATTTATACAGCTTTCATAATCGTCAGAGGGCAGGCCATACATAAGATCCGCATGAACATTAACGCCGGTTTTTTCAATTAAAAAATCTATAATATCGCCGGCGCGGCTGCCGCAAGGAGCGCAGCCGTCTTCAGAATTAATCCGGCCAACCGCATCGAGAGCTTTTTTGTTAAAAGACTGCACGCCGATTTCAAATTGAAAACAATTCATGGGAACGGTTTTTAAAAATTCAAGAAGTTCCGGACTGAATTTATATGGGCTTATCTCAAATTGAAACATAGTTTCCGGTTTAGCGCGAGCGGCTATATATTTAAAAATTTCCAGAGCGCGGCCGGGATCGTCGTTAAAAGTTCTATCAATTACCCGCACTTTATCTATATTAAGACCGCGGGTTATCCGCTCTATATCAGAAAAAACACGCCGGATTGAAAAATAACGAACAGCCGGCGCGGAAACGGGTTTAAGAGAGCTCAAACAATAATGGCAATGATTCGGGCAGCCGCGCGAAGTTTCAAAATACACGAAATTTTTTGCATAACGCGATAACTTAACTTTACTGCCGCCGCTTTCGTTATCGTTATTATCGATATTAACGCCGCCGTTAAACCGATCAATATTATTTTTTTCGAATATTGATGGAAGTTCGTCAAGATTTTTAAACACGGCCGGCGCGGAAGAATGAATAAAACCGCCGGATTCGTTATAATAAGCGATGCCTTCGACGGCGGGAAGGCGTTTTAAATCAGGACTCACGCGGCCGCATGAAACGAACGAATCCAGGCATAGTTCTATAAAATTAGCGAAAGCCGCCTCGCCTTCGCCGCTAATAGCATAATGCGCTCCGCACATAGCTTCGCTTTCGCCCCGGCAAACGGATATTACTTCGGGCCCGCCGGAAATAGTAACGGCCTCCGGAAAAGCGCGGCCAATAAAAGAAATAAGTTTTTTCATAAAATCGCGGTTCCATATATAAATGGAAAAACCATAAATATCGGCATTATCCGAACAAAGAACGCGGGTAACATATTCATGAGTATCGCCGAGATTAAATTCATATATTTTAAGCTCGTATAAATAACGGCTTATATTTTTTGAATCGAGATATTTATAAAGATAACCGCTCAGATAATCGAGCGCGGCCGCTGTTTGCGTGAAACGTGTGTTCACGGCGCAAAGAGCTATTTTTATTTTTTTTTCAACGCGGTTATTTAGCGTTAAATTTTTCATCTAAATACCTTTCATTATCACGACGCTTAGTTATACCCTGACGGTCTAAAAATTCAAGAACCGCTACGGCGTATTTTCTTGAAAGCGACGTTTTATCTTTAAAATCAATAACGGTAAACGAAAGTTTTGCCGCCAGAATAGCCTTAATTAATTTTATGTATTTATCGAGTTGAGCGACGGATATGTAGTAATTTTCAAATATTTTAAAAATATTTTTTTCGTTTTCAAGAAATTTAACGATTTTATTAAAAAGCTCCATCTGATTTTTAGCGACAGTAGATTTTACGCCTTCAAGCGTAATAGGAATAAGAAGCGCGGCGTTAAAAGCATTCATTATTTTACGCCTGATAATTTCAGAATCGCCTTCAAGCGTTAAATTAGATTTAACTTTGCCGGACGATGTAATTGGAAATAAAAAACCGTCATTATTTTTTAAAAAACCGTCATTATTTTTTAAAAAACCGTCATACATCAGGGAATCGATTATATAAGCGAAAAACGCGTTATCGCCGGCATCGGGAAAAGCCGTAAATAATTTGACGATATCGGATTTGACAATACCGGCGTTAAGTTTATTCGCATCAAGATATTTTTCTATTTTATCGACGGCCTTTTTTTTAAAATTCGCAATTATTTTATCGCCCGTTATATATCGGCCTTTAATTAAAAAATAATTATCAGACGGACAAAAAGCGGAAACGGCATCGATAATTTTTTCTCTTACGCGCATAAACGCGGCGCAAGCCGCATCCGCTTCAATAAAACCGCGTTTTTCTAATTCATAAATTACATAATTTTCCGCCGGCGCTTTATTTATAGAGCAATCATTATATATGGAAATTTTTTCTATAAGGACCTTTTTATTTTTTATAAACTCTTCGTAACAACCGGTTATAATTCCGCCTCCGATAGTTTCTTCATCGGTATGAGTTCTTATTATAAAGGGTTTGAATATAAGCGCAAATCCAGGCACGTTGAAAATAATTTGCGCCGCGCAAAAATCGCCGGCTTCAAGCGCGGCGGTATCAAGAAGCCTTAATTTAGCCGAATAACATGCCGAATAAAAGTAAAATTTAATATTAGCTCCGCTTTTTATTTTATGCTTTAAATTATTCGACGCGCGCAATTTTACCGTAACGCATCTATATTCGCAAGCAATTTCATCTGAAACAAGAAAACATCCGCGCGAAACGACCGATTCAAAATCACGAGTTTTAGTAACATTAACGGCGGCGCGCAATCCGCGGTCAACTTCGTTATACTTAATACCATGCGATTCAATCGATCTAATCTTAAATTCACCGCACGAAATTATTTTATACGTTTCATCCACGGCAAGACGCCCTTCTATAAGCGTTCCCGTTAAAATCTGGCCATAACCGGCTTTTTCAAAAGCGCGATCAATCGGATACAACGCAACGGCGTGTCTTACGTCCGCATCAGAAACGTATGAGTTCAAAAAAAACAGGCCGTCCGCCGGGGAACTTCGACGGATCGATTCTATCTCTTCTTTAATAGCTGATTTTAACCCGGCGGCCCCCGTTTTATTAACGGCGGAAAAACAAACGACCTTTGAATCTTTAAAACGGGTGTTTTTTAAAAAATCTTCAATTTCGCATATACGATAATCAATATCGTCTTTATCGGCAAGATCTATTTTATTAAGCACCACTATTATTTTTTCAACCCCGCAATAATTTAAAATATCTAAATGCTCGATAGTCTGGGGCATTATGCCCTCGTTAGCGGCCGTAACTAAAAGCGCGAGACGCGCGCCGAATATCCCGGCGAGCATATTATGAACAAAATCTTCGTGCCCGGGCACATCGATTATTGAAACCGGCCCGATTCCGTCAATATCAATATGAGCAAAACCGATATCTATCGTAATTTCGCGTTCGATTTCTTCCCGATAGCGCGCCGTCGTTATTCCGGTAAGCGCCTTAATTACGCTCGATTTTCCATGATCTACATGGCCGGCCATACCTATAACGAATCCCATTTTATCCACCATCGATTAAATCAAAATAATCTTAAACTAATATTTTTAACGCAACTGTATTATTATATTATCATAATTTTTAAACGATACGATATAATTTTTTATTTTATATTTTCATCAATCATTAATTTGTATATTAATTAAATATTTATTAAGCGGGCAAGATCATTTCCATAGTATGGCGAGGCCGCCGACAGTTTTATAAACGCCCTGGTAAAGATAATACGCGCCGATTATAACCGCGCATATTTTACCCGTTATGACCGCCGTCCGCCCGCGGCAGGCGGCGCCAAGAAACGGAACCACGGCAAAATAAACCGACGATCCCGCGAAAAAAGCGAAATAAAAGAAAAGCGCGCTTAAAAGACCGTGTCTGTTCGCCGCTTCAAAAACCGCTATCAAAATAGGCGGGCATATATTAAAAGCCGTTAAAAAACCGAGGCCAAAAGCGGTTTTTGAAAAAAATCCCGGCCGCGCCGAAACGGTATCCGCTCCACAGCCGCAGGAAACGCCCTTCGCTTTAATAAGCGCATAATGAAGCAAAAACGCGGCCAGTATAAAAAAAGAAACTCCGCTGATAACGTTTTTAACTACCGCATTTCTAAAAATAGCTTTACTGATGTACCAGGCAAAAGTACCGACGGCCATATAACCCAGGAAACGCCCGAAAAGAAAATTAAGACTGACGCCGAGCGTTCTTACGAAACCGTTTCCTTCGCTTAAAACATAAGGAACCACGAGCGGCGTACAGGTAAAAAGGCACACCGGGCTCAAACTCAATCCAAGCATAAAAGCTTTAATAAATGAATCCATAACACAATAATTATACAATAATCAAAAACATTAATCAAGTTAATTATTTCACCTTTTATTTCACCTTATTTCGTCTTTATTATCGTTTTATCAATAATAATAAACGGGCCGTTTAAAAAAAATAAAATTGCAGTTCGTCGAAGTAAGAATATTTTCCAGGGCAAAAACGCATTCCCGATTCAATCAAAAGCCGCTTTTATATAATATTTAACCAATATTTTTTACCGGTTTCCAGTAAATATAACCGAGAGTTCCCGTATCATGATACCACTTAAATTTAAGCTGAGGCACAATTCCAAGTGAAAGCAGAGCGCCGTATAATATCCAGTAATAAGAATTAGAATGGACAGATTTTATATCTTTTTCTTCATTCGCCGGCATGGTTATTATAACCTTTTTACGAGCAAGCCGGTTCATTTTTAAAAGCGCATCAGAAAGATCCGTTTTACCGTCTTTATCCAGGCACACCACGCCGAGCGAATAAAAATTAATCACATAATCATATCGTTCGAGTCCATCGGCCGCGTTTCTAAAATAATCATTGATAATTTTTAAATTCCTGCCGCCGCCGGGGCTATTTTTTTTCAATTCGCCGAGAGCATAATCCGATATATCGACGGCCGTTACTTTACATTCATTCGCTAAAAGCGGCACCGACAGAGCGCCGACTCCGGACGCTATATCCAGAACCGAAGCGCCGCGAGGAATTCTGGCGAACTTTAAAAACGCGAGCGCGCGGGCGCTAAAATATTGTTCGCCTTCATACATTGTCTTCGACCTTTCATTCCAGTAATGCGCTCCATGTTTTTCACGCTCAGCCTCTTCAATATCGAGATGCCAGGCAAGCGTATATATTCTTTTCCAATCCATACGCGCAAGAGAGCCAAGAGTAATTTCACTGTTTTTCATATCGCATACCTCTTTTATATTTTAATGATTATAACATTTTATATTCATCTATTATTTTTAAGATATATTCAAATTATGTAATATATCAAAAACGGTATTCACAAAGTCGGTCTAATCAGATATGTATAATAAATACAACGCTAAAATTATTTGCGGCAAAAGCGATAATAGAATTTTTCGCGCCGTTAAATACCATTTTCACCTTCAGAAACAAATGCCGTCGGTTAAAAAAATCAATCGAATATTATAAAATATAGCGAAATAAAAACACCGGCGAAAAGCAAAACATTAAATATCTACATATAAAAGCGGCAAAGCGTCCGCTTTTATATCCGCCTCCGAGCATAATCGCGGAACGGACGTATAAGCGAATTTAATTCCATAAGCTTTTTCAAGATTTTCACGGTTCATAGTTTCTAAAGTCGGTCCGGACGCTATAATTTCACCGAAAACGCCTATAAGCATAACGCGCGTCGAATAACGCAGCGCAAGCGAAGGATTATGAACGGAATAAATACATAGTTTATTTTCAGAAATAACGGAATCATATATTAATTTTAAAAAATGATGCTGATGACGAATATCAAGATGCGCCTCCGGTTCGTCAAAAAGCATTATCGGAGTGTTTTGCGCCATGGCGCGCGCCAGAATAACTCGTTTACGCTCGCCGCCCGAAAGCCTGGTATAATCTTTATCCAGAAATGTTTCTACTTCGACTTTTTTAGAAATTTCTTCAATCGCTTTAAAATCGTTTTCGGCGGCTATGCCGAAAAAACCATTATAAGGCGCGCGGCCCATTGCTATAATCTCTCTCGCCGTAAAATTAAACGACGGATTATGCTGCTGCGGAACCACGCTTATTATTCGAGAAAGTTCCGATGGGTTTATCTTAAAAGCTTCACGGCCGTCAATATAAACGCCGCCCCGTGAAGGCGCGAGACTTCCCGCCATCAAATTAAGCAGCGTAGATTTTCCGGCGCCGTTCGGCCCAAGAAGCGCCACAGCTTCGCCCGGATTAAACACGGCTGAAAAATTTTCAAATATTTTTTTATATGAATTTTTTTCATAGGCCGGATATTGAAACGACATATTTTCTATTTTAATACAACGGCTCATAAAATCACCATCAATTCCAGCCAGACTTCCGATAACGCAATAATATAAACGCGAACGCCGGAGCGCCGATAGCCGAGGTAATTATTCCAACCGGAATTTCACCGGGTGTAAGAGTTCTTGCAAGATCGTCGGATAATAAAAGAAACGCGGCGCCAAGAACGGATGAAGCTATAAATACGAAACGATTATCCGGGCCGAGTATTATTCGTGAAATGTGAGGAATGGTCAATCCGATCCATCCTATAACGCCCGCCTTCGAAACGCATGCCGAAACCATAAGAGTACTGAAAAATATTATAATGAACTTAGCGGCGGAAATATTAACGCCGAGCGATCTTGCCTCCGAATCGCCGAGAGCGAGCAAATTCATTTTATATGAATAAGCGTAAAGCACGAACAGACATAAAAACATTACCGGAACCGAATATTTAAGAGAGGAAAGGCTTATCGCGTCGAAGCCGCCGAGCATCCAGAATGTGAGCGCCGGAAGCTGATGTTCGGGATCAGCAAAATACTGCATAAGCCCGATAGCCGAATGAGCGAAAGAAGTAGCGACAAGGCCGAAAAGTAAAAGCAGCGTAGTTTCACGGCCGAAACCGGAAAATATATAAGAAGCGAACACGGCGGTTATGCCGAATAAAAATGCTAACGATTCGACCGCCGCCGGCGCCGCGTTAAGAAAGACTATTCCTATAGCGGCGCCAAAAGCCGCTCCAGACGAAAGCCCGATAACAAAAGGGCTCACTAACGGATTTTTAAATATAGCCTGCATCGAAACACCGCCGGCGGCAAGTACGGCTCCGGACAGAGAAGCCATTACTATCCGTGGAAATCTCACTTCCAGCATAATAAAACGTTCCTTTTCACCCATAGCGCCATAACCGAAAATATATGCCATAAAATCGCCGGCCGGCACCTTATAATTGCCTGCGAAAAAAGAATAAACCAATATCACGGCATAAACGATTATTGAAAATACTATAAATATTGTTTTACCTTTCACGCTCATCTTATTATCTCTTTCAAACCGTTACTATTCCTCGCCGGTTATCTTTTTACATTAAACCGTTATTTTTTTTCAATCATATTTTTACTTACGGCCGGCCGGCTCATTTAATAGACTATTAGACATAAGCATTTTACAACGATCTATATTCAAAAATTCCTTATAAAATTTATCGGCCTCGATTTCAACGTCTATGTCCGCGAATAATTCCGGATAAATAATTTTCGCCGTCCACAATACTCCTAAAGGCGCGGCGAGATTAAAATACCATCCAGTAAGAAAACAGCTTTCATCATCTACCGGAACGAAATAAACATTTCCAGCCTTATAAGCGCGTAATTTTTTCCAGAAATCTTCTTTCAATTCGACATTCACCTTTCCGGAAGCGTGCGTAATAGATTCTATAAAAATATAATCCGGATCGAATTTTAAAATTTCTTCCTGCGACAGAACGGTTTCAGCATTATCTTTATTATCGTAACCCATCGCTTCGCATCCTATTTCTTTTAAAAAACTCTTAACGAAACTCGATTTTTGACCATAAGCAATATATTTATTGCCGGCTTTTACTAAATGAGCGGCCTTCGGCCTTTTAACGAACTCCGCTTTTTTTATGCGGCCACATGTCATTTCTAATACCGAATTAAAATAACTTATATATTTATCGGCCCTGTCTTTTTTTCCAAATATCAGACCGGAAGCGGCGACCGCTTCGAGCCAGCGGGCGGCGGATGAAAATGTGCCGTGAACTCTAAGCTGTGGAATTTTTAACTTATCGAGAAATTCATTCGCTTTCATATGAAAATTAGAAGGAGTGATTATGAGGTCCGGATTCAAACCTATAAGATTTTCGATATTCGGCATTCCTGGATAGCCTATATCTTTTTTCAGCATTACCGCGCGATCGATCTGCGAAAAAAAACCGCCTTTATGAAGCGATACTTTGATTTTAGAAAAAGGCATGCCTGTAACATTTTTCTGCTCGCCAAAAAGATATATCAAGCCGAGCGACTGTGGAAATAAAGGAAGTATCCGAACGGGCACACCTTTTAATTCCTTCGCAAAATCAAGACCCTGATAAGGCTCTACTGCCGGCGTTAAATTTTCGGCCATAGCTAAAAACGAAATTGAAGACGATAAAGTGAAAATAAAAAAAATTGAAACATATATAAACGTATTAATAACCGAACGGTCAAGCCTTAAAAAATATTTTAAATATTTTAAAAACAAATACGAACGATTACCGGTCATAAAACACCTCTCTGTTATATTATTAAATTATATTTTATCAAACGGCCGCTGAGCGGCGCAAAACAAATCATTGCACACGAAAACGGCCGTAAAAATTTTACATTAAAAATTAATTTCATATCCCAGGCTTACGCGCCTGCCAAAATCCGGAGCCAGAGGCATCGTTTCATATTTTTTATCAAAAATATTTCGTACGGTGAACAATATTTTATTGGAATCTGCTTTTTCAGGATCTATTTTTTTAGAAATACTTAACCCGCAGTCCCAGAAATTTCCGAGCCGATAATTAGCAAGTCTTTCGACAATAGTTTTATTCGCCGCATCTTTATAAGTATATGACGCCGAAGAATCGAATGCGCCGACAAAACGGCCGTAAATTGTACCCATAATACCCGACATATTATTATTATATTTTAATTCAGCTATATAATTTTTTTTCGGTTTGCCGGCGACATCGGGTGAATACGATATAAGGCCGGCGCCAAGTGAAAGTTCAAAAACCGGGCTGAGAGTCATATTCAATTTAAGCTCTCCGCCTTTCGAAACGGTATCGGTATTTTTAAAAACTCTCATAACCGTAGTTTTTGCCGCATCTATAAATTTAGTTCCATCATCTACGATAGAATTTTTCATATCGTTTTTAAATAAATTCAATTCTAAAGAAACCGGTTTTGCAGTATTTTTAAATTTATGTTCGACGCCGAAATTAATTATTTTATCTTTTTCGTTAATAAGTTCAGCGCCGTTCTGCGTGGCAATGCGATCGACGGGAGTCATCACGAGCGCGGCGTATCTTAAAGAAATTACATCGTTCGCGGAAGGCTTATAAGTAAGGCCGGCGGAAACGCTGTTACGCGGATCTTCCCATTGATCCGTTATCGGGGCGAGCGCTTTTCCCGCGGGTGTTCTGGACTTTTGCTCTCTTATGATATAGCGGCGATCGCGCCTGACGCCGGCATCAAGTATAAGCTTATCACCTGAAAGGGGAACTTCAGTTTGAAGATACATGGTATGCTTTTTATCTTCATTATTCATTTTTTCCCAGTACAATTTTCCTGTCGGATTATACCAGTGATCGAGAAGATAACCTGTTCTGATTATAATATTATTCGATGTTTTTACGGTATGGCGAAGGGCCATCGAAGTCGTGGTTTCTAAAACATGATGAGCGTCGATATGACCTATTGGAGCCGCGCCCGTTCCTCTCGGATTATGAAAATCATTGGTAACTTCAAGTCTTGAAAATTGTATATTCGTGCTCTGACGGCCGCTCCACTTTCTGGTATAATTAAAATCGGAAAAAGTATTGACCCACGGCTCATAGCTCCATCCATATAAAGGGTCTATCACGATAGAATAAGTACCGGTTTTAATACCGGGAACTAATTTAAACTGGCCGGACGCTTCGGGTTCATCGACCGGAATTTGATACATGCCAATATCGCGGTTAAATGTTAAAATAAAATCGTCGCTGCTGCCGGGAGTATAAAAATATTTTAAAAACGCCCCAATATCTTTATAACCGGCATTTTTAGATTCGGGACCGTCGAATGTTTTATAATTAAACCCGGCAAAATATGCCGATTTTTCATTCACCACATCGGTCATACTCAATTTAGTGCTGAATTCGCCAAAAGTTCCCATTTCAAGTTTAAGCTGGTTATGTTTTTTTTCAGGTTTACGCGTTTTTATATAAAAAACACCGCCTTTCGCGCCTCCATAAATAAGCGCGGTTGAATCTTTAATGACATCTATCGATTCTATTATATCGGGATTTAAAAATTCAAGCAGCCTGTCGTCGCCGCGCATTCCGGAATTAGAACTGCCGTCCTGTACGACGAAACCGTCGAGAACCAAAGAAACTCTACTGCCGCGAATATCAAAAAAACTTTTATATTTTCTGTTTTGATTGGTCCTGACAACCGCCGGGCTGATAAAAGAAATTAATTCAGCAGCGGTAAAAGGATTACGAAGTTCGATCGATTTACGCTCGATAGTTTCGGTGAAAGTTTGATTATTAAGCGGAACGACCGCCGGTTCGAGTACCGGATTATAAATTAAATCGCCGCTAACCGATATAGGTTCGAGCTCGATTGCGCTTTTTTCGGCGGCGGAAACCTTCGATAAAATAAACGCAGGTTCGGCTGCTGACGCGCACGTTTTTAAGCATAATAAAAAACCGAAATCAAAGATAAAAATCAATATAAAAGCTGAAAATAAAGTAAATATGAATATATTAAAAACATGCGCTTTTTTCCTCATTACCGCTTTTAAAAAATCAGTTCCCGGCATTTCACTCATTACCATCATCTCCTTAATTTATAACTCAGAGGGATTGAAAAGGCTATATTTTGATTTACTTTACGCGGAAACGGAACGAAAGGCTGGGCTGATTTAAGCGCGCGCAGCGCTTCAAAATCCACCTCGGAATTACCCGAAGATTCGGTTATCTCGATACGGCCGATAGCGCCGTCCGGCATTATTTCAAAGTCAATCCGGACGGTCCCTTCTATCTCCAATCTGCGAAATTTTTGCGGATATTCAATTTTCGACGATATTTTCTTTCTTACGATCGATTTAAAAATATCAATTTCAGACGCTTCAATGGAAGCGTCCATTTCGCCGTTCGGCGCGCCGGCCAATTTATCGCCTGTATTTTGCGTTCCGGACATATTTCCAAAAACGAGAACCGAATTTTCATTATAAGCGGCTGTTACTTCGCTTTTACCGGCCGGTTCGTTAAAAGTCTTATCCGGAAAAAAATCCGATGAATATGAACCGCCTTCATACGATTTTATATTCATACCACCGCTTTTTTTATTTACTATTTTTTTTCGCATGGCCGCTTTATTTACTTTCTTTTTCGCCTGTTTGATTACGGGAGCGCCTGCTAATAATTTATTTTTTGATGAAGTATTATTTTTAATTATATTTTCTTTTTTTATTACGTTATCTTTCTTTTTATCTTTACTATCGCGCTTATTTATTTTTTTAAAAATTTCCATAATACTTATTGCGGCAAAATTCATTTTTTCACTCAGCGCAACGCGAACATTTTGAATTTCCGAATTTTTATCATTTTTTTCCAGAAACGCATGACGAAACGATGTATTAGAAGATAAAATCTTTTTTTCAAAATCATAATATTTTTTTATTTTACCCGAATTTTTTGAAAAAAAACTTTTAATTTTATCGATATCGGCTTTAATGTTTAATTTTGAACGATCATAAGTATTTCCTTTACGGCCCGTCAATGAAACAAATTGCGCGTATGGAATTTTTACTTTTTGGTCGAGCGCGGCGGGCCGAAGCGTAGAATTATTCATAAAATATGCGGCGCCGGCAAATATAATTGAAACATGAAGAAAAAAAGAATATAATAAAAATATAATAAACATCGATGCATTAATTTTATACGCGCTTATTTTACGCGCGTGTCCATTATCGTCCCGTATAATATCTACATTTTTTTTATCAATCATAGTTATCACCCGCCGTTTTTTACCGGCCCGGCAGTTTTTAAAACTATTCGCTCAAATCAATATTCCGTTCTTAAAATAACATTCTCGCAGTTATTTCGGCGCATAATATCCAGTACGGTAACCACTTTTTGATACGATATTCCGGAATCGGCCGAAACCGCGAATATTTTCGATGAGCAATCCGCGGCCCTTTCTTTGAGATATTTTTCAAATACCTCTATTTCTAATGTCGCTCCGTCAAAATAAAGCTGAGATGTATTAATCAAAACAACCTCGCATATCTTCGCGCCGTCACGAGCCGCGGCCGAATCTTTCACGGAAGCCTTCGGCAGCTTGATATCAAGCGCTTCTTTCCTGATTTGAGGGGCCGCGACCATAAATATTATTAAAAGAACGAGCACTACGTCGGTAAACGGCGTTATATTTATACTTATCAAAGCTTCGTCTTCATGATTTTCGGTCATTTTATATTCCGCCTTTTAAAGACAATTTTATTTTTTCAAACGCCGCATTTTTTAAATTATTTACGGCGCGCAATTCCGCCGTTAAATGATTATAGCAGAAAGACGCCATAATGGCCAGAAGAAGTCCCGCCGCCGTGGCTATTAAAGCTTCAGATATTCCTTTAGACACATAAGCAAAATTTGAAGTTCCAGTTTTCGCTATCTCGGAAAAAGAATTCATAATCCCTATAACGGTCCCGAACAGGCCTATATATGGCGAAAGTGAAGCTACCGAACCTATTTTAACTATTGAAATACGAAAATCTTCAAGCGTCTGGTCTGTTTCTATTTTATAATGGCACAATTCTTCGTTTATTTTACCGCATCCGGCGCCGGCGGCGGACGACGTATCTTTAAAACCATCCATACCGCCTCGCACTTTACGGGCAAAAGCTATAATAGTAAAATATCTTTCTAAATAAAAAGACAGAGTCATAATTGATAAAAATATTAAAAAAATGATAACGGGACTTAAAACTTTCAGCAATTCATCATATTGAAACATATACAACCGCCGTTTTTTAAAAATTTCAGCCGCGCCATGAGCGGTATTAAAATCCATTCACTTAAAAATTTAACCGCCGTCACTTTTTATAAAAGCGGCCGCTTTAATAAAAATTAATACAACTATTCACTACTACAATAATAACATGATTTCACATTTTTGTCAATGCAAATAATAGTATAAAAAAAAATTATTTTATAAAATTCTTTTATAAAATAACGTTTTTAAAAAATATATAATAATCTTAATTGTAAAATTGACATTTTAAATAAATTCATGATATAATTTAATTAAGATCATCAAAGAACATCAACCAGCTTTAATCAACAGATTTAAAAATGCACATTAAAACGTTCTAATAATAAAAAAAACATGAAAAGGCGTGAGAAGTTTATGAATTGCGCAAAATGTATTTACAAAACTTATTTTAAATATTTTTTTTCGCTTCTGTCTCTTTTATTTAAAAGTATAAGTTATATAATTCCAATCAAATTAGCATCCTTCAAGTTAATCGGGCTTAAATACGCTTTCATGGGTAAAAAATATCATTCGCCTTTAATGCCCATAGCCGCGGTCATGATAAACCGGTCGTTAAACGAATTTTCATTTTTCGACCGGGCGCATCTT
>CAYQWL010000045.1:0-18697 GCA_964421195.1 uncultured bacterium
GGGGCGGATGTAAATTATATCAGATTAGCGCTTTCACCAGCAGTTACAATAACTAAAGGAAGTTCAAAAAGGCTGAAAATAACTGTCGATTTTAAAACTGCGGCCGTCAACGGAACCAATATCAAGGCTAAAACTGATAATTCATATTATGATAAAGCCGTTGACTTTGCTCCCGTGCTTGCGGCCGATACGGATATAACCGGTAATGCATCGGGTAACGAACATAATGTTCAGGTTGTTGAGGCATTGACTTTAACGCTCGATTCATCATCGCCTGCTTCTAATAATATAACCATTACCCCGATGGCGCACGGCGCGGCTTCAGGCGTTTTCGGGCATATAGCCACTTTTAAAATTAAATGCAGCGGCGAAAATGCAGTTTTAACTAAAGCTAAATTTAAATATGCGGGTTCGAGCATATCTGATATTTCATCTTTTGAAGCTTATCTTGGAAGTAATGCCGCGCTTTATAACGAAGGCACCAAATTTAGCATTTCTACCGTAGATGCCGCAAATAAAAAAGTGACGTTTGAACATGCCGGCTTATCATTAACCGCGGACGGTGATTATTATATTAAAATAGCGGTTAAAGTTCCGAATAGCACGGGCTTACCGGTAGCGGGGCATACTATAAGAATGCAGATAGAATCTCATAATACGTCTGATCCTGATTATCCTCCAATAGTGATATCCTCACCCGTTAAAGGAAGCGGCGCGGGAACTGTCAGTGATATAACTTATAGCGCTAATGCCATAAGTAATTCAATATATATAGATTCATCCGAGGTATTTGTTAAAGTAGAATCAGAAAATATAGCCGGTGTTAATTTTCAGTTTCCATCCGATACGGCTGTATCGAACCATAAAGTTATGGAATTATCGATAGCTAATACTTCATATTCTGATTATACTATCGATAAATTTTCATTCGATATAAAACAGGAAGGGACGCAAACTTCGTTTGAAGCGCTTACTTCATATATGTCGCTTGGAGTCTTCGATGGAAGCGAAAAAGTGGCTGACGCTTCAGTCGTTTACAGCGCAAGCAAACTTTCGGGTTCTTTTTATATAAGTAATTTTAATCCGTCTTATAAGACTATATTAAAAGGCCAGAGCAAAAAATTCGATATCAAATTTTCATCGGGTAAATTTTCAGGCTCTACTTCTCCTAAAATTTTATTCGCTATAAATTATATAGCCGGAACTCATTCTGACGGCAGTTCTTCAGTTAAAGGTAATCAATATATAAGAATTCCATCGGAACCCTCAAAAAATTTCGCATGGAGTTCTTCCACAAGTACGGTCGTAGAAGTAACGGATTCAGCTACTCTTGTAACAGCCGCTGCTCGTTCCGATAATGTGATCATTAGATTTAAAAGTGCTAATATAACTCTTGGCGCGGGATTGAACATATCCGGCGGTATTAAAACTATAGATTTTAATAATTTTACGTTATTAACGGCTGCCGGTAAGAATATAAATGTCTATACTAACGTTATCTTTAAAAACGGTACTCTTAATGTTGTAGCAACTACAAGTTTAATCAATAATGGCGGTAAAGTGATCACTATAGGTGAAAATTGCACTCTTATCAATGCCGGAACGGTTAATAACATAACCGCCGGCGCGGGAACTATAGTTAATAATTCGATCATTAACAGCACCGGTACGATTACTAATTCGGACGCCACCTATGGCGGCGTTATAACCAATATAGGCACGTTGAATTTATCCGGTACTTTTACTAACGACGCTCCTGGCAGTCTCGTTAATGCGGGCACTTTACAGACTACGATAGACGCGGGCGGTAATGTATATGCTGACGGTGAGGCTGTATTTACGGGCAGTGGATCGGTTACCGCTCTTACCATTAACCGGCCCGTTACTAAACTTAATTTATTTTGTACAGTGGCTACTTTAGATTTTGTTAGCGGTTCGGTGGGGACGCTTTATATTAATTCTACTATTACGACTTTTCAGGCATCCGGTACTTCAAAAGTAACGAATTTGACCTGCGGCGCATCAGGCACCAGCCCATTGTTAATTCCTGTAAATTTAAGCGTTTCTTATATCGATCAGAGTTCGATCGCGAGTCCGAAAACTATTAATTTTCAAGCTGGATTACAGAATGTTTCGGGCATAACCGGACATGTTTCGAGTATATTGACTTTAAGCGGAACCAACGGTTCATCCGCTTATAATATTACAGGCGGCAGCGTGGATATTTCAGCATTGGCCGCGGCGAGTTTCATTGTAAATGCTTCTTCGGCTACTACGATCGCGGCTGGAGGTAAAACTCTGTCAGCAGTGAGCGGGGCTACTACCATAAATATAAGTGGAACCGGTACGGCCAGTATTACTGGAGCGGTAACGACGCTTAATATAAATTCAGCGCTTGCCGGACTTAATATAAATTCGACCGTTTCTAACAGCACCATCGTAACTGGAAACAATGTCGCAATCTCCGCGAGCGGAGATTTTAACAGAGGCCTCGGTTCGGGTATCGTGCTCGGCGATGCTAATGCTATAACGGTCGCCGCCGGCGGTAAAATAAATACTCTGATTACAGGCAGGACCGCGGCGGCTTCGGGCGTCGCGGTAGCGGGCATTACTCCAGCTACGAGCGGTTCCGATTGTTCGGTCAGCGGAACTGCAAGCGGTAACGGCGCTTCTATAGCTAAAACAGCCGGTCTGGCTACAGTAACGGTAACGGCGCTATAATATAATGATTAAAGAATATTATACTTTAAAAAAAAATTCATCCGTTGAAATTGTTATACAAAAATCTCGTTTTATATGCGATATTTTTAAAGTGGATACTGAAAGCGGCGCTATAGAAAAACTTACGGCGGTTAAAAAAAAATATTCTGACGCAACGCATCATTGCTATGCTTATTCCGTCGGTCTTGAAACCGCTTATAAGCGTCATAGCGACGATGGCGAGCCTTCGGGAACGGCCGGAATGCCGATCTTATCGGTTATCGATCATAACGGACTGCGCGGTGTTCTGGCCGTAGTTACACGTTATTTTGGCGGAACTAAACTTGGAGCGGGCGGCCTGGTGCGCGCTTATTCTAAGGCGTGTTCTGAAGCCGTCGCGTCGGCTGAAAAAATAAAAATGACGTCCGGCGTAACCGTTGAAGTTATTATAGATTATAGTTTTTTTAATCAGGTAGAGCGTTTTTTGCGTTCAGGCAATGATACCGTGATACTTAACGCCGATTATGGCGCTAATATAAATTTAAAAATAGTTACCTGCGCCGCCCGGGAAAATATAGAAAAAGAAATATCGAATATATGCGGCGGCGCAGTTATTATAAAAAAAACGGGGGAGATGTTTTTTCATTTTCCAGGCTAAATTGAATAAAATATTAAAATATGATATAATTAATAAATTTTAAAAAATAAGTTATTGAAGTAAAATTTTATTATTGTATATTTGAGAGGTTTTATAATGAAGGACGAAAGCAAGAATAAAAAACGGCTGATAGCTGAAATAAAAGAGCTAAGGTCCCGCCTTTCAGAAATTTTATTGTTATTCGATGTAATAAATTATGAAATTAGAACGCCGCTTAATAGTATAATAGGGTTTAGCGGCATGCTTTATAAAAATGAAACGTGTGAAGAAAAAAAAGAGCTTTTATATCAAATTATAACAAATGGGCGTTCGCTTTTAGCATTAGTAGATAAAATGCCTTCGGATGTGAATATGGAAATTAAAGAGCCGCTGCGGGAACATCCAGAGGTTATCGAAAATTCTTCGGTCTTATGTGATTCTAATGTTAAAAACGCCGATAATTTAAAATATAAAATATTACTTGCTGAAGATAACCCTTCTAATGCAAAATTAATAAACATGCTTTTAAAAATGTACGGCCATGAAGTTGTAAGTGTTGAAAACGGCCTCCAGGCAGTTGAAACGGTTTTAAACTCTCATTTCGACGCGGTTTTGATGGATATTCAAATGCCGGTTATGAATGGACGCGATGCCTCCGCGGCTATTAGAAAAAACGGCTGTAATGTCGCTATTATCGCGTTAACGGCCTGCGCTTTAAAAGAAGAGCGGGAAGAATGCCTTAAATCAGGTATGGATGCTTTTATTATTAAACCCATTAACATAGATGAATTAGAACCGATTTTACACCGGGTTATTAAAGAAAAGAAAAGTTTGAAAATATTTGAAAATTCAAAAAAAGACGATATGAAAATAGATGATGCAATAGCCGAAAGTGCTATACAAAAAACAGGAATTAAAAATTTCGACCGTGATAGGTTAGACGAAATTATGGGCGGTATCGAAGAAATAATGCGTGAAGCGGTGGAATTGTTTTTAGAAGGCATTAACGATAATATGGACGATATTGAAAAAGCTATTAAAATTAAAGACGCTTCGCTTATTAAAACTCTTGCTCATAAGTTAAAAGGTTCCGCGCTTAATGCGTGCGCTGAAAAAACCGTAGCGCTTCTTACCGATATTGAAAAGTCGGTTGATGAAAGCGATTATGAAAAAATAAACGAATTATTCGAAGAATTGAACGATGCCGTGAACGATTTTGAAAATGAAGCGCGTAAAGCCGGATTATATCAATGAGCATATTTTTTGATGGAGGATTAAATGAGAAAAACTTTAATAGTATCATATTTAGCAAGAGGCGAGCGTTCGAACACCAAAAAAATTCTTGATGCTTTCAGTTTATGTATAAAAGGAAGTTCCGTTGAAACGCTTGATTTATGTAAAATTCTTCCCGACTTTTTTACGCCGGACAGACTTTCGGTTTATTATGAAAGAAATTATGGCGGGCAAAAAATCGAGCCCGGACGAGAAGCTTTAATGAAAAAAATGGATGAAATGGCGGCGCAGTTAAAAAGCGCTGATATATTAGTAATAGCTTCGCCTATGAATAATTTTTCTTATCCGGCGCCGCTTAAAGCTTATTTTGATTCGGTAATGCAAAAAGGTGTAACCTGGACTATAGGCCCTGATGGTTATGAAGGGCTTATGAAAGGAAAAAAAGCCCTCGTAATAACTTCGAGCGGCGGAGTATATGAAAATGAATCCGCCGTTTATGATCATTTTACGGGCCTTGCGCGCGCTAATCTGGGGCTTATGGGATTCGAACCCATTGAAGTGGTGAGCGCGGCGGGGCTTAATATGTTTCCAGAAAAAGCCGCCGGCATAATAGAAGAAGCGTGTATTAAAATAAGCGCTATCGCCGGGGCATGGTATGCGTAACTGAAGGCTTAGCTTATCAATAAAATGGAGGCTTGATATTTTTATCAAAGAAAATAAGGCAGAATAAAATAATAAACGATCTCGATTATCGTTCGTATATTCGTAATAATTTTGTTTTATTATCATTTTAACGGCTTATTTTTTTATTTTAAACTATATATCTTATATTATTAATATAACATTATAGCACGTTTCAAGGTATGAAAAGCTCTTGATTTTATCATTAAAATGCTTATAAAATATAGTGTTTTCAATTTGTGAAAAAAGTGAAAAAAAATAAAATTGTTATTGACTTTTATTCGTGTTTAATTTATAATTTGACTGGTTAATTTGAAAACTTAAAACATGGTCGGAGTGAGCCGCGACTTAAATTTATTATTCCTGTCTGAGGTAATATTTAGCTGTTTTTAAAGGCTTTTTTCATTTCATTTCATAAACGCCCGCCGTAAATTCCGATAACGAGCCGGGTAGATTGCGGTACAGTTATTTATTTTCGTCATGTTTTAAATAAAAAAAGTGATCGTTACATATCGTACTGATTCTTAAAAAACGGTTTGAATTTTAAGCAGTTTGATGGTTCGTTAATAGCTGCCTCGCTTTAAATTTTTCAACCGTACAATTTAATAATATAAATATATAAGTTTAAAGTAAAGGGCTTTATGTTTTAATACGTAAGGCATGTTTTTTGGTTTGCAAAAAAAATATTAAACAAGCGCCCTTATTTCAAAGGAGAACATTGAATGGTAAACCCTTCTATCAAAGTTAAAACGAGAAAAAATGTAAAAAAAGACGCTACTGAAATTCAAATGATGGTTGAATCGCGCAGTGAAGAAAGCTATTGTGAATTTGATAAGCGGTATATAATATCTTCACTCGAAAAAGAGCTTCATATACCTGCCGATGAAGGCCTTAAAGTGGCTAATAAAGTCGAGGATAAATTATTAAAAAGCGGCCTTAATAAAGTAACTTCTTCTTTCGTGCGTGAATTAGTCAATTCGATACTTCTCGAAGACGGCCATCAAAAAGAGATAAAACAACATTCAAACCTGTCTATTCCATTATATGACGTAAAAAAAATTATTGAAGATAGAAATACTGAAAATAGTAATCTTACTCTTTCGCCTGAATCTATTAATCTTACTCTTGCGGGGCAGATATTAAAGCAATATGCGTTGAAAGAGGTTTTTCCATTGGAAGTGTCAGAAGCGCATTTAAAAGGCGATATTCATCTTCATGATCTCGATTTTATTAACAGGCCTTATTGCAGTGGAAACAGCGTTGAATATGTTAAAAAATACGGTCTTCGCCTGCCCGGTATAAAAACTCAGTCCAAACCGGCGCAGCATGCGCTAACTCTTGTAAATCATCTTTCATGTTTCGCTAATTACCTTCAGGGCCTTTTTGCAGGCGCCATAGGGTTCGATGCGGTTAATATGTTTTTTGCGCCTTATACCGAAACTTTAAATAATGACGAACTTATTCAATGCGCGCAGCATCTTTTATATTCTTTTGCTCAGCTCGCCGGCGGCCGCGGCGGCCAGACGGCGTTCGTAGATTTTAATGTTTATATCAATATTCCCGAACATTTTAAAAACACTCCCGCTATAGGGCCTGGCGGTAAATATAACGGCCGTAATTATGCGGATTACGAGTCTGAGTCACGGCGTTTTTTAAATGCGATATTCGACGTGCTTTTCAATGGCGATGCCAATCAGGCAAATATAGCGTTTCCTAAAATATTAATGCATGTAAATAATCAGACTTTTGAAAATGATGATCCGCTTTATTTGAAAGCATGCCGGCTTAATTCAAAGCGCGGCAGTGTTTATATATTATACGATCGCGGTGAAAGTATAAAAATAGCGCAATGTTGCCGTTTACAAATCGGGCTTACAAAGCAGGAAGCTGAACGTATGATGAATTCTCCTGAGGAAATGCGTTTTAGCGCCTGGCAGAATATTACGATAAATCTTCCCCGCATAGCATATAAAAATAAAGATATCGACGGTGTTTATAAAGAAATAGACAGGCTTGTAGAAATAGCCATGAAAGGTCATATAGCAAAAAAAGAATATATCGAAAAAATATTAGATATGGGTGAAAAGGGCTGTCTTTCTTTTCTAACGAAAGGAATGGACGGAAAGCCTTATCTGCGCCGTGAAGAAGCTAAATTTTTAGTGGGCATGCTCGGATTGAATGAAATGGTTTATTGCCTGTCCGGCGCGCAGCTTCACGAAAGCGACGACGCTCTGTTTATGGGAATTAAAATAATAGCTTATCTTTATAACAGCGTTAAACGGCATGCTGAAAAGCATCACATAACCTGCTTGCTTGAACAGACGCCCGCTGAAGGTCTTGGTTTACGCGCCGCGTTGCTCGATATTAAATATTTTCCGGAATCGATGAAATATGTGCGCGGCAATATTAAAACCGGTGATGTTTATTATACTAACTCGGTGCATTTCGCTTATGATAGCGGCGTGGATATATTCACCCGTATTGAAAAACAGTCTAAATTCGACCCGATGATTGAAGCGGGAACTGTTATTCATAACTGGTTCGGTGAATCCGAACCGGATTACAGAGCGCTCGCTTCACTTTATAAAAACGTTTTTTATAATACCAGCGCCGTTCAAACCGCCGACAGCCCCGATATGACCGTATGCTGTGATTGCGGTACCATGCACAGGGGGTTTCACGATAGCTGCCCGAAATGCTTTTCTAAAAATATATATTGTGAAACGCGAGTTACCGGATATTTTTCTCAAATAAGCGGCTGGACTAAAGGTAAGCTTGCCGAGCTTAAAGACCGCCGCAGGGTAGATTTCGATATGCGCACTCATATTATGTGCGGATTTGACGATAACCGTGAAAAAATATATTTTTTTGGCAAGAAAAATTGTTCAAAATGCGATGAAATTAAAAAACGCATATCTTTGAGCGCTAATAAAGATAAAATTGAAATGGTCGATATAAGCAGGCATGAAGGCCTCGCGCTTGCATGTTATTATAACGTGAACGAACTTCCGGTTATGATAAAAGCCCGCGGCGGTGAAATAATATCTAAAACCGAATTGAAAGGAAGCTTTTTAAAATGGATGAAGCAAAATGTTTAGAAATAGGTATTTATGGTTATCAGCCATCGAGTTTTTGCGATTATCCTCATAAAAGCGCTTCGGTTTTTTTTACCGCCGGCTGCAATATGAACTGCTCTTATTGTCATAATATAGCTTTAATGAATTCAGGGCGGATATTAAATCCACAGGAAGTTTATAGCTGTATAAAACACGCCGTAACGAACAGGCTTTCGGACGCCATAGTTGTTTCGGGCGGCGAGCCTACTCTGCAGGGTGAAAACCTTAAATATTTTCTTCGTTTTTTAAGATCGGCCTGTTCAAAATCGTTAAAACTTGATACCAATGGTACTAATTACTGGCTTTTAAAAGAAATTCTTGATGAGAAGTTAGTGCATTTCGTTGCGATGGATATTAAAGGCCGTTTTGACAATTATGAAAAATTTTGTTATAATTCAGATCCGGGCCATTTATATAAAACCGTTGATTTAATATTAAAAAGCGGCGTTAAACATGAATTTAGATGTACCGTGGGCAATGAATTCGATAAAAGTGACTTTAATTTTATTAATTCTTATTTTCCGGATATTAAATTTCAGAGGTATAGAAGCGTTAAAGTCGATTAATTTAAAAATACGATATAAAAAAAGGAGAAAAATATGATTAAAAAATTAATCGGTATTTTATTTATTAAAAGTTCCTTGATTTATAATCGTTTATCGCATGTTTTATTATTCTCTATTATTTTATCGATTCTTTTTTTCACTGTTTTTCCAGTCTGCGCCATGCAGAAAGCGGAAGTTAAAAATGATTACGGCCGGGGCGGTAAGCTCGAATACAGCATAGCGCCTTATGGTGATTCCGATTATTATATAATCGCTTCTAATATTGCGCGTATAACGGTTTTGATCGATGGCGCGCGCGCTAAAATATACAATTGTCGCGGACGTTATTATATAGAAGGCCGTAATGGCCGTGATTATAGTTTGTTAATCACCAATCTTACGGGGCGCCGTATAAAAGTATCGGCGGCCGTTGACGGACTCGATGTTATCGACGGGCGCAATGCGTCGTTCGATAAGCCCGGCTATATAATAAACCCTTATTCGAACGCTAATATTAAAGGCTGGCGAATATCGGATCATGAAGTGGCTTCTTTTAAATTCGGGCCTATCTCGGAATCGTATGCGATGAAAATGGACAGGCCTTCTGAAATTGGCGTTATGTCCTTTGGCTTTTTTGAAGAACGGCATCCGGAAATATATATACAGAGTTATGATTATAGTATTAAAAAATATAAAAGCGCCGGTGAAATTGCTGATAGGCCTTCATGTGCGGCTGACGGCGGCAATAAATCTTCTGAAAATTCTCGTTCGACTAAATCTCGTATGCCTTTAGCCGATGAGCAGTTAGGAACTGAATTTGGCGAGCGGCGTGATTCGCGCGTGAGCCATACCGTATTTCAGTCGGAAACTTCATATCCGCGGGCTGCGGTTAAAATAAATTACGCGTCATATAATGAATTGGTCAAACTTGGCGTAATTAACGGTGATATTGTAATCGAAAATTATAATCCGCCGGTACGTAAATATGATGATAATGGCGGCCGTTATTCAAGACCGCCTGAAGATTGGCGTAAATAAATTTATAGAGCGGGGAATTTAATGGATAAATTTAATTTTAATAATTATCTAAAAAGAATGGCTAATCTTATAGTATCACCCGATACTACTTTGAGAGCGGCGATTGAAGAAGAAGCTAAATTTGACGCGGTTGCGTCTTTAGTGTTATCTAATATTTTAAACGCTATGATAACGGCGTCCTGGGTAATTTATCTTAATTTTAAACAATCATTGGTTCATTTTTCTTTATTTAAAATGGTTTTTAAGTCGGTTGTAAGCACGAATGTGATGTTCGTTTTATGCGTGGCGGGATATTATTTCGTGGGGCGCGCGCTCGGCGGTGGCGGGACGCCATTGAGTATTTTTATATCTTTCGGTCTCGTTTCCGTTATTACCGCGGCGGTTTCGACTGTCGGTAATTTCGCTTCGTGGCTTGTGTTTCCAGCTACAATTATTAATATAGTTATAGGCTTTATAGCATGCCGCGAGGCGCATCGTTTCGACGATCCGAAACAGGTTGTAATAACCGCTGTAGTAGCTTCTATCGCTGTTTCCGCGGCGAATTATATAATTTCATTCGTAATTTAAATTTCTGTATCTTTTTATTAAAAAAGAATTTTAATATATTAACCCAAAAATATAAATTTTTGGGTTAATATATTTTTGATTAAATCGTAATAAGAGGAATAGACCTGTCAGTAAAATATTTTTTTAGTTCATCGGCTTTTTCGGGTAACGCTATATATTGATTCGTTTTGACTTTCATTAATACGCATGATGTAAAATAAGGATCTTTTTCGATTTCAGAAAGCCTGTCGGGTGAGGCTGAAAAACCTATCAAAACGCATTTTGTTTCATTCATGACCACGACGGAAAGATACCAGTCAGAAACGCATTTCATAACATTATCAGGCGTATCGCCTTTAATCGTTTTTTGAATGAAACTTTTGAATTCGCTAAAATTCATTCCAAGTTTTATGGAACGGATTATAGTGTCTTTATTTATTTCAAAAGTGAATATATTATCGAACGATAATATATTAGAAAAACATAATATTTTAATATATTGTCCGATGTCGAGATTTTCACATATTAATTTAAAATCCGGGGTCAGCAGCGCCGAGCGGCGTACCGCCTTTTTTTTCACGTTCATATCGGCCGCGAGCGATTCAAGGCATGGAAATAAAATATTATATATTTTTTCTCCGAACGTCGATAATTTTATATAAACAGGCTGCATATTCGAATAAATAACTTCACATGCGCCGCAGCATAAAAGGTATTTAACGGCCGGTTCGATTTCGTTCATCGGCCGCCGGCAGGCTTTAAGATTGTAGTAAAGGCCGCTTTTTAATTTTTTGACGAATCCTTCGAGTAATTCAGGTTTATGAACTGCGATGGATTCTTTTATGAACCGCTGAGCGCATAGCACGAGCCAGTCACCGTCGCAGCATGAATCGAGCAGAGAATAAAACTCCGAAGAAAATTCGCCTTTTTTTATTAGTACGAGTAATTCCGAAGAATCTATAAATTTACGGATAGTATCGAGCATCGGAAATCGTCCGCGCATATCTTTAACCGCTGTTTCAAACATTTCACCAGCATGCGTGGTTTGCGTAAGATCACGCGCTATGGCTAAATATAAGAATTTAATAAAATGAAAATACGGATCTAAATAAACGCGCGACATTTTAAACGAATATTCAAAATCGGGCAGTATGTTTATATATTCTTTAATTTCAGCCGTTTCGCCGGATGGTAAGCCTTCTGATGAAAAATATTTGAACAGCGTTTGAAATATTTCGTCAGAAACGGCAAAGTAATCTTTTTTTATATTAAAAATAAAGCCGCATCTTCTAAAAATCTCTATTTTTTTAAGATTTTCTTCGCCTTCGATACGTGAAAGGCCGTTAAGCGGATTCGACATTACCAGTGTTTTTAAATAACTTTCAATTTCGCTTGTAAAATTATTTCGTATAAAATTTTTAATATTATCGTTCCCGGAAAAATATTCGATCATTTTTTTACAGAATACTCGTTTCTGGCCGGGATCGAAAATATGCTTGATTATGCCGCCTTGATTATAAAAACGTATTATTTCAGAATAATTGTTGTTATTTAAAGACAATATCAGATCGTTTAATTCCATTTTATATTTTATATCACCTATATTTTATATATTTAATAGATTTAGTTTTATTCATTTTTCGAATATTTATTCTGTTGTTTTTTCATGCCTTCCGTGAAATCGCCTATTACTTTGCCTAAATGCTGCATATATTGCATCATTTTATCATCGTCGATTACTTTCTTTTCGTTTCGCGCCATGGTTTCGTCGAGAATGCCTTCTATCTGAACGTTCATAGTTTCGGTAGTTTTATCGGCGAGATAGTTTAAAGTGGAGTCGATTCTTGAAAATCCTTTTATTTCAAGCGCGGTTTCCATAATTTGATATATTCCGGTAAACACTTCTTTTAGATTATCTATTTTTTCAGCCGTTTTGATTTTAGACTGGGTTAAAGCGTCGATGGCCTGATAAAAACCGCGCGCATGGTGACGGACAAGATTTATAGCTTCAGACGCATTTTTTACTATTTCGAAGAAACTGGTTTCATTGAGCCGCGCCTGATCGAGTTCACGGCCAAGATTAGTTTTTTCTTCTTCGAGTTTCGGTCTTTCGGTTTCGCCCGCTTCGCGCAAACGTCGGTCGATATCTTCGATTTCTTTTGAAATACGTTTTACTTCTTCACGCCAGTGTTCATATTTCGGCTGGTTGTCGTTAAGTTTTTCTACGATTATTTTTTCTTTTTGAGTAAGCGCGGAATACATTTCAGCATTTTTAGCTATCTGCTGATTAAGCGATTCAACGGTGCCGTTTGCATAAGCGAGAACGGTTTGCATGGAACCTGCTATATTTTGATTTTTAATGCGGTCAAGCCGGCTGGAATTCGCCCATTTTGAAGCTCCTATCATGAACCAGAATTTTTCGAGTCCCTGATAATCTTTTGACGTGGCAACCTTACGGCCGAGATTTTCGAGTTCGCCCGTTAATTCTTCAATAAGGTCCTGCATGTCGTGCTGATATTGCTGTCCCTGTACTATGGCGTTATCGAGCGCTTTGAGTTCGTTTACATTAAATTTTTTGCCTGTTTTAGCCATGTTTTTAACTTTGTCTTCCGACAGCATTTCATCTAATTTATTTTCATAAGTTTTGCGTGAATCGTCGAAAGTTCTTTTGAGCTCAACTGTTTTTTGCTGCATTTTATCTATTTTCTGTTTATGGGTTTTCAAAAAATCTTCAGCTATGCCCGACATAATTACCTCCATAATATATTCTGATTTTTTTATTAAAATTTTAAGTTATTATACTTGATAGATTTTATAAAGTCAAGGCATTTTGACGAGCTTGTTTGACGGGTGTTTTAATGACGGTATCGCCGGTGCCGTTTATCATGTATCATGTATAATGTATGCTATTGCCGGGGGGCCTGTCTATGAACATAATATATATAATATTATTATATATATTATAACATCGAAAAATATAATTTTATCTTTTAAAAAGCCGATATTAATACAATGAAGGTGTTTTATCAGGGATTTGTTATCCTTTTTATTATCATAATGATAGTTCAGGCGTTAATTTTTTTTATTTGCGCGCCGCGCGTTTATGCGCTCGAAATAAGCGAAGGCCTTATTTTCGACGGCAGCAAGGTTATTTCATATAAAATGTCGAACAGTGCGGCTGAAAATAATCGTGTAGATCAAAATCTTAAACTTAATCTTAAAGGAAATATAAATGAAAATTTAGTGACTGATCTTAAAATTGACGATTCACTTGAAGATAAAGTCGAAAAAATGTATTTCGAATATAATGATAAAAAAATGAATATGGTTCTTGGCGATATTAATTTTACACCTATTAATCGTTTCGGAATAAATGAAAAGAAGGTTCGCGGGTTTATGGCTAATTTTAACCGGCCAGGCGTTAAAACCGAAAATAATCTGACCTTGCTTTATATGTTCGAAAATGGCCGGCCGCAAAAAGACGTTTTCATGGGTGAAGGCCGTATGGGCCCTTTTAAACTTTCGTATGAGAAAATAATCGTTCAGTCTGACCGCGTATATATAGACGCGGTTCTTAAAAATCGTAATATCGATTACGGCATCGATTATGATAACGGCATACTTACATTTAATGAAGAAGTGCCGCTCGGAGCGGAAATCAATATACTTTATTCATCACAAACGGGTTTTGAAAATTTAAACCGTCATAGTTTCGGCGCTTTCGCTGAAAATGATATAAGCAGCCGCGGCGCTACAAGAATTGGTTTTATGCGTACGGAAGAAGAATATCAAAATAGTTTTATTCCCTCTAAAGCGATTACCGAATTTAACGTCAATCAGGATTTAAAGCTTAATGATAAATTAAGCGCTAAATTAGAATATTCCCATTCATTTAAAGATTCGATAGACGATACTGCCGGGAATGATGAAGAACGGGGCGGCGCGGCTTTAGCGTTAAACACAAAATTCGAGGCTCTTCATTTTGATACTAATTTTAAAATATCGAGTGTTGAACCTGCATATAAGCCATATCATAATGGATATATTAAAACGGGTAAAAAAAGTGAATTATATTTCGATATTCATCCTTATGGCGCAAACACTGATTCACAGTCGAAACTTAACGGCACTATCGGTTTTTCTAAAGAAGCGCGGGACGACGGGGTTCAAAATATTTCAAGCGGCGGTGAAGATAAAGTTTTTGGTAGATTTCTATATAATTTTAACGAACGTACCAGTTTAAACACTAATTTTCAAAATACCGCTTCAGGCGAAATCAAGGACATTAAGTTAAATTCCCGTTCATCTAAATTTAATATAGAAAACGGCATTTCTCATCAGACCGCAAATGGCGGCGTAGATGAATTAAAAACTTTTACGCTGCGCGCCGCAAGTTTTCCTGTTAATAAAAATGTATATTTTATCGAATATAACGATAGTGTTTTAAAATCATATTCAACTTCGAAAGATGAAAATAACGATTTTAATTTTAAACTTAAAAGAAAAATAAATACGGACCTTTCTTTAAGTTATTCGCTTATCGATATGAACCGTAAAAATATGGCCGAAGCTGAATCTAATGCTTTAGAAAATCGAATGATGCTTGATTATAATTATGCGAGCAATCTTTCTTTATCGGCTCAGGCGGCGTTGAGAGACGAACGCCGTTCTTTCGCTTACGAACCGCGGGCGGAAATGAAAGGCGCTTTGATAGGAGCTAAATATGTGCCGCTTGATTTCGTTAAGCTGTTGTTAAAACGTGAAATGTGGGATTCTAATATGATAAGCCGCGGCGTTAATTTTATGAAAATAGAAGATTCGGCTAAAATGATAATAGCGTGGCCCGATAAGCCTTATTCGTTCGAATTAAAAAATTATATTAAAACCCCTGAATATGATTTTGATTCTGGCGCATTGCGTGGAAAACAGACTTCGAATGCCGCTCAATTCGATATAAAAGCCGGGTCCCGGCTAAAATTATGTTCGCAAATTTCACGTACCGTCGAAGATAATTCTCTGAGCCCGGAAATTAATACCCTCCGCCAGGAAGTTAAGTATAAAATGAATGACGATATGGATATGTTTTTTAATATAGAACGTGAAAGATCGTTTATATCGAGTATCAATTCCACTTTCAGGCTTGAAGCAAGACTGTAATGCTGAATCAGTCGTTAGTCGTCAGTCGTTAATTTTATTATCGATCGATGTTCTTTAAATAAATATATCGATTGATTGCCCTTCAATAAAATTATTAAATAAAAAATAAAGTAATGGAAGTGAACGTAATATGAATATAAAAATTTATGAAGATAACATAACGCGTGGAGCGGTGAAAATTGAATCCGTGATAAAATTCGCGGAATTTTTATCGTGCGCGGCTAAAATATATGCTTTTATTATGATATTTTTGTTTTGCGCCGCCGCAAACTGTCTGGCGCAGACTGTTCCGGGCCCTGGAACTGCCGTGATAAATCCTTCGCGGGTTATGACCGGCTCGACGGTAAACCTTTCTTTTAGTATATCATACAGCGGAACGGATTCAATTTATGAAGTCCAGATTACTATTCCTCATAACTGGCGTTTTACTCCTGATTTTGAAAACGTGGTAATAGAAGGCGCCGGCATGCAGCTCGCTTCGGTTTATAAGATAGAAGGCGCCGGCTATCAGAATAAAGAATATATAGTGCGTATCGCGGGCTGCTCTATTACTTCTTCTAAAACAGGCCAGATATCGTTGGTCAACCTTACCGCGCCCGCTTTTATCGCTTCATCTCAATCGTCCTTAAATAAATTTAATATTAAAACTAGAATAATTAATACCGCCGCCAGCGATATAGCGCAGAGCCCGATATGTGAAACTTATAATCCTCATGCATCCAATCCCGTTTTTTTAATAAATGAAATCGCTTCTAAAAATACTTCCGCCGGCGATTATGTCGAAATTTATTGTTCCGATGACGGTAATTTCGGAAACGGTTTTGATATGAATGGATGGCGGCTGAGCGATCTCGCTCAAACATCCGCGGATAAAACGTTTAATTCATTAATAATTAAAACGGGCAATTATTTATTATTAAGATATAATTCTAATCAGGCTGATGATATTTTTCCATCATTGAATTCAATTAATACATATACCGTAAAAACCGGAATAAATGATGCCGGATTTATGATGGCTTTGAGTAATCCATCAGAACAGATAACAGACGCACTTGTATGCGCGGCTTCTTCGTATGAACTTAATTATAATAATATGGCATATTTAAATTCGAAGAAACAATGGTATGGAATGGACCGTAAGTCGGCCGTTGATATAGACCTTCTCGAAGCTTCATATTCTGTCGCCCGTATTCCCGCAATACCCGATACCAATACTAAAGCTGATTTCGCTGTAATGAGTTATCAAACGCCTTTAAAGTCAAATGGAAACCTTGGTGTAAACACGGCGATACTCGTTAATGAATTTAAAACATCGTCTTCCGATAACGACTTTATAGAATTATATGTTTCCGACGATGGAGCGGGCGGCGGCGGAACCGATCTTGCCGGCTATGAAATATCGGACGGCGTTAATTTTAAATATACATGCCCGCCGGATTCAATAGCCCGTACTAATGATTATATAGTAATTAATTTTAATTCGTCTTCAAATATGGCGATAACTAAAAATTCTAATATTATTAATATTTATACTAACAATACAGGACTTTCTAAAGTTTTTGGCGCGATTACGGTTAAAAATTCCGCGCTTAAAATTTTAGACGCAGTCTGTTATTCATCTGGCCCGATAGTTAACGAGTCTCATAGAATTATGTTAAAAAATTTAATTAACGGCGGCCATATTATCGATATGACTCCGCCTCTTGTATATGACGATAACGATTGCGTATCCGTTAAAAATCTCGCTTTAAATTCATCTTTTGGCCGTAACGATAGAAGCGCGGATACTGGATCTCAGACTGATTTTATAAATTATTCACGGCCGACTCCGGGCCGCCCGAATATTGCCTCCGGGCTTCCTATCGCTTTTACCTGCGATAAAAGCGAAGATATAATATACGCTGCCGCTGATTCCGAGTTAAAAGTCATAATCCGGGCTATCGACGTAAATAATGAAACAGCTTTATCGGCGTCTAATATAGTTATTATTACTTCAGACTCTGACGGTACCCGTTTTTCTGAAGATGGAATAAATTATTATAATAAATTAGAAACATCTTTAAGATATGGTCAGAAAAAAATATATATTAAAGATCCAACTCCTGGATCCAAAATTATAACTATTAAAGATAAATTTGATGAACGGTTAAATTACAGGCTTAAATTCGTGGTAAATAAAGCTTATAGCGTGCAAATAAATGAAATAATGTATTATCCGCCGGCGGAATTAGTAAAAAATCCTCTCGATCTACAATGGATTGAATTATATAATAGCTCTGAAACACGTAAAGATATATCCGGTTATAAAATTAAATCTGGCGCTCATACATATGTTTTTCCTCAAAATACTATAATTGAAGGATATTCATATATCGTTATAACTTCGAGGCTCGTAAAAACGTCGTATCGTGAAGAAGCGGCATTTGCAGATGTATATGGCAATAAGGATGGAGAATGGACTTCTAAAGATGGTTTTATAGTTTTTGATTCAGGCACTTTCCGCTTATCGAGCGACGGCGGTAAAATCGCGCTGACTACTGCCGATAACATAGAAGTATCGGTAGTAGAATATAGTTCTTCTCAGGGGGCTAAAGGCGACGGCATGACTCTTGAAAAAGTATTACAATCAGTGCATTCAATAGGAGACGCGGAAGTCGATAAATATAATTTTTATCCAGGCGTTAAACGATATGGAACTCCCGGCGGAATTAATTCTAAAAATCAATATCCTTCACAATCGCTCAGTTTAGAGCATGACGCGCCAGAAGAAACGCCTGTAAATCAACCTTTATCTATATACGCGCGGGTGAACGGAGCGGATGTAATAGAAGCCGGTTATCGTAACAGCAAAGTCGGCGGTATATATACGTTTATACCTATGAAAAAAATCGATAATACGAATGTATATAGAACTATAATACCCGCGGTCTCAGTAACTTTATCCGGAGTGGATTATTATATACGCGCGATCGATATTAATAAAGAAGCTAAATATTCCCCTGATAAAGGACCTGATTCGCCGCATAAAGTAAAAGTAATAG
>CAYQWL010000045.1:18707-24968 GCA_964421195.1 uncultured bacterium
CTGCCCTCGCCGCACACAAAGGCGCCCTCGCCCTTGTTGATGTGTATATTGAAAATGCTCCGTCGATTTCAAATTTATCTTTCGATTTATACTATAATTCAACTTATTTAACAGTTGAAGATTTAGATCCTGTCAGACCTGAAATTCAGATTGCATCAGGTGGAATGTTCGGCGCTCATTATTGTGAAATAAATGAAGCGGTTCAGGATGAAGGCCGCATTAGTTTTAAATTGATAGACGAAACGTCATCATCCGGCCCTGCCGGTCAGGCAGCCCGGATAAAATTTAAAACTATTTCAAATTATGGCGCCGCTTATCCCGAATATATTGATTTAATCTTTAAAAATGTGATAGTATCAAATTCTGCGAATGTAAATGTGTTTAATGATAAAATCAAAATTGGTGATAAGGCAAGTGCTGTAGTGGGGATAAAAGGCGGTACGGTTGGCGGTGAAAATCAAGCTAAATTAATAATTCCTGCGGGCGCTGTTAAAACGGACACGGCTTTTAGTATTAAAAAGCTCATTAAAAGTGAAATACCGCCGACAAATATAATAGATAACATGAATGGTATTCATTCGCTCGATATAGTTTATGAATTTCAACCTTACGGGTTTAAATTTCAAAAACCGGTAACCATCGAAATACCATATACTAATGCTGATCTTGCGGCTAACGGGTTAAACGATGATAAAAGCATTAAAATTTATTTTTATAATACTGCTCATCTGGCTTACGAAAGGATAGGCGGTATTTTATCGTCGAATAAGGTAAGCGCGAATGTAAACGACCTGGCTCTTTATATGCTGGTAAACGATTTATCTAAAAGCGAATTTGAATTAAAAGATATTTTTGTTTCACCCAATCCATTTTCGCCTAATGGTAATGGGTGGAACGATAGTACTTTTATAAATTATACCACTACGGTAGATTCAAATATTACGATTAAAATATTCGATGTGCGCGGCGTGGCGGTAAGACGGCTGGTTAATGGTGAAACTGTTTCAGGCGGGCGTAATAAAGCTGAATGGGACGGGAAAGATGATTTTGGAAGAATAGTAAAAACCGGTGTTTATATATATCAGTTAAAATCTATCAGTCCGTCAAAAAGTTCAAAAACCTATCAGGGTACTATAGTTGTATCTAAAAATATGAAAGATTGAAATTTTAATAAAATATAAATTTAATATAAATGGAAATAGTGCCAATAGAAGGCGCCGGCTATCAGAATTTAGTAAAAAAATATATTTTAAAGTATATAAAGCATATATAATATGAAAATAAAAATACGAAAATAAAAAATATGAAGCATATAAAGAATATGAAAAGCATAAAAAATATAAAAGGTATAAGCGGTAATACGGGTATAATAACTTCATTTATACAATCTGTATTGTTTATGCCATTTATATCGTTTACATTACTTATAATTTTTATAATATCAGGCGTTATATTTTTATTTACAGGTTGCGCTAACGCGGAATTTGAAGATAAAAACCTCGGCGTTCGTTCGAGTTCGATGGGCGGCGCATACAGCGGTTTATCCGATGACGGCGAGGGCCTGTTTTATAATTCGGCTGGTATTTCTAAAATTAAAAGGGCTGAATTTACTTCAATGCATACCACTTTATTCGCTCAATCTGAACTCGCCCTTGATTATTTTAATTTTACTCAGCCAATGATGCCATTTGGCACAGTATCTTTTGGTTATACTCGTTTCGGTTCGGGATTATATGTCGAAAAAGAGATAGCTATGTCGGTGGCGCGTGCGATAACGGAATCTCACCGTTTTGGACTCACTTTAAAACAACTTTCAGCTTTTATTGAAAATACGCCTGATCGTAATGCGTTTTCCATGGATTTCGGCTTTATGGTAGATTTTGAAAAAAATCTATCGGCCGGTATATCGGTTTTAAATTTAAATAATCCTAAAATGAATGAAATGGTGCCTAAAACTTATAAAGCCGGCATAGCTTTTTTACCGAAAGAAAATTTAACTCTCTGTCTCGATTATAGTAAACAATCCGGTGATACTAAAGGTAGTTTTAGTATGGGAGAAGAATTCAGGTTGACGCGTAATTTTAAAATAAGGGCCGGGTATAGTACTTACCCTTCTCGTTTTTCAACAGGATTTGGTTTTGAATTTAAAAATATAAAACTCGATTACGGTTTTAGAAATCATGATACTCTTAATTCGACGCATCGCGTATCTTTTACTTATATGATGGATTAAAAATCCGTTAGAGATTGAATATAATAAAAAAGTTAATTGGTAAGATATGTTTTTATTTGTTCGAAGTTTCCTTTTATAGATACTTCAAGAACCTGTGCCGCTACGAGCGGTGATATTTTAGCTTTTTCGGCGATGGCGCCCGCATATTTAGCTTTTGATTTTTCGATATCTTCATCTACACGAGGTTTTTTAATTTCTATTAATTTTTCAAGTTTTTCTACTTTTTCATGCATCTTTTTTCGTTTAGTTTCAATATTATAATAATAAATTTCTCCACCGATGTTTCCATAAAGCGGCGTAAAAATTAAAAATATAAAAAACATAAAATAAGAAACGGGCATAATTTCTATTTGTAAAAACATAAATACGCATATTACCGATATGATTACAGTTACCGCAAATAAACAGCCTATAAGCGATTTTATAAAAATATAAATTTTTTGTTTACGCCAGCTTACTGAAGCATTGACTTTTTGTTCAATGGTATCTATTTTTCCTTTTACGAATACTTTTTTTTTGATTATGCCTTCTTCTCTGTCCGGAGGATATGTTTTTTCGAGTTTATCAAATTCTGCAACGGCTTTTTTTAAATCTTCTTCGAGTGATATCAGCGGCGTCTTAATGTTATTTTCTTCGATTTTATATTCTTTAACGATTGATTCGGCGATTTCTCTAACCTGATAATATACGCGATTTTCATTGATTTCCTGAAAAATAGCCTGAAATGAATTTAATATATTTTTCGAACGTATTTCAACGTCTTTTATTTCGAAATAATTTGTATTATTAATTCTATCCTGCTGCAGACGATATTCGTTTTTATTAGCGGCAAGCCGCGGCGCGTTAGTTAAATACTTACTCATTTGCGATATTCTGTCTATTGAATCGTCGATGTCTTTAAATATATCTATTGCTGAATTTTTAGTTTCTTTAATCAAGGAATCGACGGCATCGCCTATTATGTTTAAATAACCGTCGAAAGCTACGTCGTAAATCATCTGTAATGCAGTAAATTCATTGGTTTTAATAAGTTTTTTAATTATTTCTTTAGCGGTTTGATGATAATTGGATTTTGATGATAATGCCGCGCAGCACTGAGCTAAAGCATAATTTGACATTAAACTGTGGTTGTCGGCGTTATATGCCTGAGCTATGGCGTTATAAGATTCTTCGAGCATATTGGAATTGTGATTTACCGCGGCATAAATTCTTAATAAAAGGCCGAAAAATAAATTGCTCGATACAAAAATATTTTTAGATTTATTATATGCCGTTTTAGACGCTTTTTTAAAGTAATTGCAGGCTTCGTTATAATCTGCTTTTTCAAAAAAATATATAAGTCCGAGTTGATAAAGAGTGGTATAATCAGTTTCATTTTTTTCTTCGGATTCTAAAAATTGTCGTAAAGCTTCATCAATTTGACCGTTTTTATAAGATTCTTCAGCTTTGCGCCTTAAAATTCTTGCCATTTTTAAACGTGAATCTTCGTTAGGCTGGTTTAATGATCTGTATTTTTTTAAATCTTCATTTTCACAATCTAATATAAAAATATGATAAGCGAAACAATAATTTGAAATGGAATATAATTGATGATAATCTCGTAAAACATCCGCTTTGAATGAAGCCGCTTTAGAATCTAAAAATTGAGGCGTTAAAAGTATTTTTACTAAATTATCACGTTTTAATTGGTTTTCGTTAGAAGCGCCGGAAGCTATTAGAGCAACTCCGGGTCTGGGTATATTATTAATAAATGTCGGAGCTATAGAAGAAATGGAATTTAAGATATCAGAGCCTGAAGAATTATAAATAGCTTTATTAATGAATTGCAGACGTTCTTTTATCTGCAAATATTCATTTGACTCGTTCAGGATAAAATTAGACATTGCGTCCTCGATTATTTTATTTTAAGATATTAAAGCTTTTATTTGTTCGAAATTCCCTTCTTTACATGCTTCAAACATTTTTTCACTTGTAAAAGTAGTTAAATGCGTCTGCTCGGATATTAAAGCTATGTATTTTGCAGAAACTTTATTTTCTATTTCGTTAATTTTAATTTTATTTACATCGATTTCATATTTAATTTTTTTTAATTCAGATATTATGTTTCTTCTTTTTATTTCTATTATATTATAATAAACTTCACCGAATATAGTTGAATATATTGGCATAAAAACTATAGACAGAAGCACTCCCGCTATTCCGAAAAAACTGGCTATACTTTTTGTAAAAAGCGTTGAAAGAATTATAACTATTAATATTAAAAATACAAAAGTAAGACCGCCTGATATAATTTTAATTAAAACGAATATTCCGCTTTCACGCCATAATTTTTTTTCAGGATTATTTAAAAATTCATCATTATTTAATAAAGAAGCCATTAATTCATCGAATTCGGGGTTTGGATAGTATGAGTTGAGTTTTATATATTGTTCTTTTAATGAATTGAATTTATTTTCTACTTCGATATAATGATGAGTTAATTCATTATAATCTTCTTTAAAATTTTTAACGGCCGCTTCTACTATTGCGCGTGTTTCAGAATATTTTTTATTTTTATCTATTTCTTTTGAAAGCTCTTCGAGTTCGTTAAATAAAAAAGTCGCCTTATTAAAAAAAGATTCGATATCGAGTAAAGTTTTTTTATTTATAAGTTGTTCGGTTATTTTTTTATGTTCATTTTTTATATAAGATACTTTTGACGGTATGGTGAGATATTGTTGATTAATTGAAATTTGTTCAATAGCGATATCTATTTTTTCGAAAAGATTAGTTATATTTCCTAATATATCATTGTAAATATTTTTAAAAATTTTTTCAAGTTCATCAATATAAGTATTAAAAGCGGTATCAAATATTATTTGCATGCAAAATAATTTTTCAGACATAATTAAATTTTTAATTAAAGAACCCGTCTGAATGACAAGATCACTCCTGAAACCCATAGACGCGCAACATTGCGCTAAAGCGTATTTAGAAAAAGTATATCCTGTATCGGCGGCATATGCCTGATATATAGCTTGATAAGCTTCGTTGAGCATATCGACATTTTTTTTATTAACGGCGTAAAGTCTTAGCAATAATCCGGTAAAAACCATGCTGTGAATAAATATTAAATTATATTTGTTATGGGAATATTTACTGGCGAGCCGGAAATTTTCCATGGCTTTTTTGAAATCGGCTTTTTCAAAAAAATAAATTAAACCGAGTTGATAATATATTGTAAAGTCCGCCTGATATTTTGAATTAGCTTCGTTAAAGAAATTAATCGCTTCATCAAATTTATTATTTTTATAAGCTTCTTCGGCTTTTCGCCTTACGTTTCTTACTAAAGTGGCCTGCGGATCTTCATTTGCGCCGGAGCGAAATCTTTTTAAATCGTCAGTTTCACATTCATATCTAAAAATATAATCGGCGAAACTATAATTTGAAATAGCATAGATTAAATAAATATTTTTTGAAAGCCGTAAATTAAAATCATTTAATGCCGGACTTATTAAGTCAGGCCTTAATAAAAGAGAAAATATTTCTTTTTTTTTATTTATATCAGAAAGTTCTTTGTTTAAACTTTCACGAGCTGCTGGCGTGTCTTCTTTAGCCGTCGAAAGGTCGTTTAATATTTCAAATTCTCTGTCGGGCCTGTTTATAATTTGTGAAACCGCGGCGAAAACCGGATTTGAAAATCCCTGGCTGTTTTCCGCCGCGTTAGTAATTATTTTTCTAGTTTCTTTTATTTTTTGATATTCTAAAGACTGTTCTAAATTGAAATCATGCATCGGGCTTTCCTTATATAAGCCTGTGTATCAGGGCATCAAAGTTTTAATTTTTTCGAAACTGCCTTCAATGCCGGCATCAAGCATCTGTGAAGCCGTGAATTTCGAAACTTTGATTTGCTCTAAAACCATATTTGAATATTTTTCACGAAGCCCTTTATCGATATCATGTATGCGATTTTTGTCGAATTCGAGCTCTTTTTCAAAACAGGTAATCGATTTTTGAAGATTTTTCCGCCGATTTTCTATTATTATATA
>CAYQWL010000046.1:0-24663 GCA_964421195.1 uncultured bacterium
ATAATATATTTCAGCGAATAGACTGCCATATATAGGAGTAAAAAGCACGTTTAGCACGATTAATGAAATCAAAACCCACATTTGCTGCTCAAAATGCTCGCGCATAAAAAGAAATGCGATAAAAATAAGCGCGCATACAATTGTAAAAGTCAGACAGCCGGAAATAAATTTGATAAATAAAAACATTTTGCCCTGACGCCAGCCGGAAGTTGCCGGAATAATCTCTTCAACATCGGAATTCTTTTTTTTAACCGTATGTTCTGCTTCGGCTAATGGATAATTTCTGGTGATCTCCGCTAAATGGGTTTTAATTTCAGCGAGTTTTTCTTCTTTTTTAGTGTGTGATTTAACGTTTTCTTTATATTCTTCGTTAAAACGTTTAGCGAGCGTTTCTATAAGATCGCGCACTTCGAAATAAGCTTTATTTTTTTTAACTTCTTCCGTAAAATCGCTTAAATTGTTTAAAATACCTGTTGCTCTGTCATTGGCGTTTATGACGTCAAAGCAGCTTTTGCGTTCAGTCATTTTTCGAATTTCTTCGTATTCTTTTTTTAAAGCGGCTAATTTAGATGGAATAGTTAAAAATTTTACCGATTTTGAAAGGTTTTCAAGCTGCTCGTCTATTTTATTGAACGTAAGAGTAACTGAATTAAGTGCATCGCCAAGCAGAGTATCATAAAGTGATTCTATGTCTTCTATTACCGTGTCGAAAGCGCGGTCATAAATAATTTGAATGGTAAAGTATTTTTCTCGTTTAATGAGATCCTTTAATAAATTTAGTGATTCTTTTTTTGACGATGAAGTAAAAGTATTTGCCTGAACAAGAGCGTAAATTGAAAATACATAGGATGGATCGGAATTATAAGCTTGAACTACTGCCTGGTAAGCTTCGCTAAACATATTGGCGTTAGAAGAAGATTGAGCGCAAAGCCTTAAAAGCAATCCGGTAAAAATCATGCTGTTGATAAAAACCTGTTTAGATTTATTTTGAGAATATTTACTCGCTTTACGGAAATATTCTAACGCAATCGGGTAATCGGGTTTATCAAAAAAATAAATAAGGCCAAGCTGATAATGTACAGTGAAATCGCCTGGATATTTTTCGTCAGCTTCTTTAAATATTTTAATTGCTTCATTAAAATTTCCAGATTTATAACACTCTTCAGCCCGACGCCTTATAGTACGGGCAAGCCTTATGCTTGAATCTTCAGTCCCTGTACCGGTGCGGTATTTTTTTAGTTCGGCGCCTTCGCATTCGATCCAGAAAAGATATTCGGCGAAAGAATAATTAGATATGGTGCACACATTAACCGGATTTTTTACGACGCTCGAACAAACCTCGTTAATAGCATTATCGACATTCTCAGTCGTGATAACACGGGAAAAAAGATCGTTTCTTCTTGACAAAAAATCCGCCGCGTTATCGTGCGGTAATTTTTCGGAAGGCAGCTGTTTGATTAACGAATTAATCGCATTGACAAGGCCGGAAGCAAAATCACCGCTCGTATTTAATAAATTTTTTGCGAGCCGCCGGCGTTCTTTTATCTGATTATATTCTACCGAATATTCAAGTTTAAAATCACTCATTTTTTTCCTCTAAAATAATTAATCGACAGCGGGAACATGGTCGGCTGCGCGAGTCCCGGATTGGCGTACATTGGTTTTTCCTGTTTCAGAAGGTTGAGTTAATACAATGCAAAGGCCAAGGGACGTTATCATAAATAATATTGCTAATGTGGTCGTTACTTTACCTATGAAATCTATTCCTCCAGTGGAACCGAATATAGTTTGAGAAGCGCCGCCGCCGAAAGCGCCCGAAAGGCCGGACCCTTTATCGGCCTGCATCAAAACTACCACAATAAGACCTACTGTAATTAAAAAATGAAGAAAATAAAGAAGATTAACGAGCATAACTAACTCCTTGTTTCTTATTAAATTTTAATTTTTATTAATTAATCTTTATATAAAAAATGATTATACCAGAAGCTCGCTTATTAATCAAGAAAAAAATTATAACTTCTTAAAAAGTTGACAGTTCTGGTACTTTTCTGATAAAATTATACTTATATATTTTTTATCAACATGAAAAGGAATTTAATATGAACCATAAATATTTACCGGTACCTGTAGTCAACCGTGCCGTTACGTTGCCGCCGCCGTTTTTTTTTATGGCACGTATTATAATGTTTTTTATAATTTTTATAACGAGCGTTTTGTATGTTCCGTTTTGTATCGAGCGTTTATATGCTGCCGGCCGTCAGCCTTTTATAAACGATATCGATAAAACGCGGTCCGATTTTTCCGGAGCTGGAGTCAAAACATACGAAAACACTTTTTATGGTTTTTCAATAGATTATCCGGTTGATTTTCAAACCGGCGTTAAACGCGGCGGCGCGGTAAGTATTGTACCCCGTAAAATTAGCGGTTTTCGTTTTATACCGGCTCTGGTAGTAACTAAATACTTTATAGCGAAAACTCAGCCGTTGAAAGAAATTGTAGAACTTATCGAAAAAAAAATGTCCGCATTTCCTTATTACAGGCTTAATTATATACACTATATCGATAATTCGTCGGAAGTAAAAATAGGCCGTGAATTCGTTGATTATGCTTCTGAAGAAACGGTTTATGAAATCGGCCTTTATAAACTTAAAAATGATGAGTTGTATGAAATAAGCTGGCAGGCGCCGAAAACTTATTCAAATTCCGCTGTAGCTCGAAGTTTTGAAAAAATAGCATCTTCTTTCAGGGTACTTGAAAAGTCTGAAACGGCTGAAGCGGCGGTTGGAACGCCTCTCGATTCTCCCGTAAAAATTTTAGAACATTCAACTTCTTTGATAGCTGAAGGCCGCTATCTTGAAGCCGCCGCGCTTCTTAAAAAAATTTATCTGTCCTATCCGCCCGGCGCTGAATTATATTTATTGATGGCCAGATGCCATACCGGCCTTAAAGACTATAAACGCGCATCCGCTGAATATGAAAAGCTTCTTGAACTTTATCCGGCTAATCTCGATTATTTGAATTTATATGTAGATTCGCTTGTTATGTCCGGCAATTATAAAAAAGCGCTCGTTAATTGCAGAAAAGCTCTTGAACTGAGCGGCCCAAAGACTTCCATGGCAATGGCTTACATTAATCTCGGAAATATTTTTCTTGGAATGAAAATGTTAAATGAAGCGCTTAATTCGTATAATGAAGGCATAACCCGGTTTTCTTCCGATTCCAGGCTTTATAATAACGCGGCTTACGTTTGTTATTTACAGCGTGATTATAACTCCGCCGTAGATTATTATAATAAAGCGATAACATTAACGCCCGATTATAAAAACGCTCACCTTGGAATCGCCGCTATATATATGCGAAAATCTAATTATACGGCGGCGGCTTTTCATTATAATAAAGTTATTAAGATCGATGAATATTGCACGGAAGCCTTCTCAGGACTTCTTAAAGTTTATTCCGCCATGAAAATGCCGGTTAAGTATGATGAACTTCTTAAATCTGTCAGGACAAAAGGCGCTGATTTTTATAATAAAGTGGTGAATGGCGGCGAATGATAAAAAAAGTGACGGCCCTTTTAATCGCGGCTTTTATTTTTATTTTTATCCCGGCCGGAAATGCGAAAGCTGATACGGCTATTTTAGAAAAAACAGCGGAATATAAACTTTCATGGCCGCCCGCTAAATATTCGGATAATTTTGTAGAAAGTTTTTTTCCTTCAGAAAAAGAAATATCTAAAATGAATGTATGGGGATTTTTTTATTTATGGGGATTGGTTTCTTTTATCGAAAGCAATATACCTGAAGGCCTCGACGGAAAGCGATACGCTATATTAGTTCGCGACTTAAAAAAAGATATCGAACTTTTAAAAAAAGATATGATGTTTTTAGTCAGAGAAGTATGGGGCGTTAGAAAAATAGACCGCGATATCATTAAAGTTCAACTTTTTGGAATATATTCTAAATTAAAAGAAATAATCACCGCGGTACAAAAAGTTAGAAATAATCTTATAAAACCTGCTTATTTTTTATTTTATAATTCAATTGATCATACTATTTTTATTAATAATAATTTTGATTTTTCGATCACTCTTAATTATATGAGTGTGGATAGCGTATGGAACGCATGGCGCAGTAAAAATGAAATTAATAGAGAACTTGAGTGGGCTGCCGCGATAGGCGTTAATACCGTTAAGGTGACGGTTCTTTTAGATTGCTGGATATATAAAAATACAGCACGGATAAATGAAATTAAAGAAACCTTATATTCTATAAAAAAACGCGGCCTTAAACTTTATATCACTTTTATGGGCGTTCGTGAATGGTATGGAGATGATTATTCATTCGAGCCCCGTTCCGGAAGAACGTCTGGAGATGTAAATTTTATAACGTGGCGTTACCGTTGTGAAAAGGCTATGATGGAAATTATAGAGGAATTTAAACCTGAATATGTATGCGTATTACGCGAGCCTCTTATTGATCTTCAGGAACAGATTTCACATGGCGTAAGCGTTGACAGCTGGCTTGAATGTTTTGAATCTATGGCGCAAAGTTGCGCGCGTGTTTCGCCTGATATTTCAGTGGTGCTCGAAAACGGAGTTTCGGTTGAAACCGATTATGAACTTTTTAGTAAATTTCAAAAAATTAAAAGTAAAAATATAATTTTTGGGGCTTTAATTTATTCGCTTAAAGATATTTTTTCATACAATCAATATGTTAAAACATGTAAAGTGCGTAAAAAAACCATAGTCGCCGAATTCTGGGATTCCGTCGTTATATATATAGACGAATATGCCGAAGATTTTATATATCTTGTTTATCGCTGGGCGCTTAATTATAAAATGCCGTTAATTAACTTATCTTATTCGGTAAATACGCATACTTATAATTATGAACCCACTCCGGCTTTTTACGTTTATAAAAATATTATCAATCGAACCTTTATTGAAGGCGTATGTAAAAAAGGCGTTAAATCTAATTCTGACGGTATATGGGGAACTTTATATTCTGAATATAATAAAGAAATCAGGGTTAATTATCAATTCAGATATAATAATGCGGTTAAAGATTTTAAGGATTGATCGTGCAGACTATTTATTCTCTAACAGTTAATTTTATAGAAAAGTTTTTATCCGGTAAAAATACTCGCGCGGGGCTTGAATCTCTTAAAGATTCTATAATAGAAGAGCGTTTTACCGATTCTTTATCTTTGATCGATTCCTTAATCTTAAAAAGCGGCCTTGAAATACACGATTTAAATCAAAGACGATTTTTTATAGCCGAGCTTAATTTTATAGCTGCGATTATCGATTATCAATCAGGCGAATTTTCAAAGGCTAAACAAAGATTTATCAAATGCCTTGCCGTTCGTCATCTCTACGCTTATTCTTCACTTTTTCTCGCCTCCTGTGCGCGAAAGCGAAAAAATTACGATGAAGCGCAAACTTATATAACGCAGTGTAGAGAATCATATCATGATTATAAATATTTCGATTTGCTGGAATTAAAAATTTTATTCGATGCAGGCGAATACGAAAATGTTTCCGCCGGAGCTAAAAAATTAATCGAAAATTTAAGCGCGCTTGATAGAGAGGTAAAGCTTCTTCCAGCTTTCGAATTTAATATTATAGAAACGGTTTATATAAAAAAATTTATCGAAAGCGCTTTTTCACTTAATGATTTTTTATTTGATATTTTATTTACGTCGGCTGAATCTAATTTTTATATTGAAAATTATGAAACGGCTTTTGAATATTATAAAGAAGCTTCATTTGGGCGTGCCGGAGGCGAAACGGAAGCGGCCTGTCTGTATAAAATGGCCTGTTGCAAAATGAGAATTTCAGATTTTATTACCGCTCGCGGACTTCTTGAAAAAATAATCGATATATCCGGCGGCTTAAGTTATTATAACTGCGTTTTTCTCGATCTGGCTAATTTATACGAATATCATTTTTGCGAACCGGCTTCAGCCATTGAAGCGCTTATCGGGTATTTAAAGTCGAGCGGCGGCGAGCGTGAAATTATTATACGTTTATCTTCGCTTTTATATGAAGCGAAACGTTATAATGAAGCTCTTAATTATTTTAATCTTGATTTAAACGCCGGTTTTACGGATGACCTGGAATTGTCTCATATAGCTGCAAAATGCCATTATTCGCTTGAAAATTATTCAAAATGCATGGAAATAATAACCCCTTTTTTATTCCAGAATGAAACGCTTAATGATATTATAGTGGAAAATCCTGAAAATTTTGAATTAATTCTTCTTGCCGCTAAAACTATGATAATGCTCGATGATTTTGAAGGCGCGGCTTTGATGGCGGCCCGTATTGAAAAAGCGGCGTGCACTTCCGCCGATAAATTCGCCGCGGCTGATTTTATGATGTTTTATAATTCATTATTCGCCGCGCCTTACGTGATGTATATTAAAAACGAAGGTGTGTCGGTATTTAAAGGATTTATTAAAATAGCCGGACAGTCTTCGCCGATAGATGATCTTGAAGCTTTTAAAAATTTCATTTCTGGTTTTGCCGTTAAAGAATTTATAACTGTTATATCAAAAAATGTAATAGCTAAAGATTTTTTATTATTATCCAGAGTGTTAGAAAGTAAAATAATTATATATGAAAAGCATCTCGATTTTATAAATGATGAATTATGTATTATTTCACCTCGTGATAATCCGGTTGAATATAAACATTTAGAGCCTGATTTAAAGGTGTTCTGCGCGTTCGTAAGGCTTCTCTGCCTTTTAAATATCGATAATATGCCTGATTTATTTATAAACTCCGGTTCTTATTCTGACGGAGCGGATGACGGGCAATATTCCGGAATTTTACGGTTTTATGAATATTATAAAAATCATGTTCGTAAGTTCGGTTTTTATTATTCATATTTACAAATTTCTAAAGGCGGAGGAGAAAACTCGGATTATTATAATGAAAAAAGCCATTTGTGGCCATTTTTAATTAATTATAAAAATATAGACGTTTTTAAACAACATTCAGACGATGAGCGTGAAAGAGTATTCGTTAATAGCTGCGCCGATATATTTTTATATAATTTTTTTCGCGAGCGTAAAAATGAGATAGACGGTGAAAAAGGAGTGCATATATTTGTTGAGCCGGGCAAAACGACTTATATGAAAGCTATAGTCGAATTTATTTTAAAAAAGCTTGGTTATTTAAATATTTGCGTTTTAGAATGCGGTGATTTGAATGATATATTTTGTATAAAAAAAGTGAACGAACTTTTAAGCGTCAGGGTATCGAATGAAAGCGAATCGTTCAGTATTCTGTCGCTTATATTGATAATGAGCTCAGGCGCGCGAGCGTTTAATGTTATGAACGGCCGTTATAAGAAGCCGGGTTTTACCGGACGTGTTAAATTTAGCGGCTGCGATTGTGATTATTTAAATTGCGCTGAAAAAAAAATGTGTAAAATAAATGAAATAATCGAGTTCTATAATAAAACAGGCCCTGCATTTATAATATCGCCTTTTTCTAATTTTTTCTTTATGAACTCAAAAATCGATAAACCTTTGCCGTTTATAGATTATATTCAAATATTTACGAGCGCTCCGGGTTTTTATCAATCTTCACTTGAATATTATGAAGAGTCGGTCGAAATTGGCACGATAGCGGCGCAAATCGATAAAATAACGCTTTCAGACGATATAAGCGCAGATAATGTTTTTAAATTACAAAATTTATCGGATTTATTAAAATCGTTGAATAATTTTTTTGACGGATTTTTTAATATTTACGATGGAACCGTGCTTATAAAAAAAATATGTTCAGCCGCCGCCGCATGTAAAAAAGCGGTAAAAAGCATTCGTGCGGGCATGGATGGTTATTCACAGCTTTTTAAATTATTTGATTTATCTGAACGATATTTAAAATTTTTAATTTCGATTCAAAATAATTCGAATATTCAACGGGATTCAGAATACAGAATAAAAATGTTTTTAAGAAACGATCGATATTCTGTAAATCTTGTTATGTCCGATGCGTTTAAAGCCGGCGATATAATATTCGACCGGTTTATAAAAAAGATTTTTTTTGTAAGCGAAGAGGATTCCGGCGGATTTTATGAAAAAAAATTATCCGGATTGATAAAATTTTTTAAAAAAATAGATTTAACGGAAAAATATTTTAAGGCGGCGGCTTTTAATTCGAGCATTATGGTGCAGCCTGAAAATGGCTCTAATTATAAAGATATAATTAATAAATTTATATATAACTCAAAAAAAGCTGCCGTATTTTTCTTGAATAGCGCATGTTTTATGGATCATGATTTTGTAAAATCCAATATATCCGCGGAACCGGCTTACGGTTTTATAAATCTGCCTTCAAGCGTTGAATCTGAACTTATAAATTTAGACTGCGTGGTTATAAATTATCATTATAAAAATAAGGAACACGCTCATAGTATATTAACCATGCTTAAAAATATAATAATAAAATATAATTCTAATATTTTCTGGATGATCGTATCGACGGAATTATACGAAAATATTTTTGCGCGGGGTTCGGATTATTTTAATATAGGCGGTTTGAAATATTATTTAAATGAAATTGAATATATTAACGCTTTCAGCGGTGACAAAGACGGATTGAAATTTTTAGAATCATCGTCTTCTTCAGCTTATTACAGCGCATTCGGCAACGCAGGCATATTAGATAAATATGATGTGTTGAGACATGATTTTCATTCGAAAATATATAAATTATGGCTTCATACGTATGAAAATATAATTGAACCGGGGCTTAAAACATTAATCGCCGAAAGCGGAAAGCAGGCTGAAAAATCGTTATTTATTATAACATCAATGGCATTATATACAGGTTTTAAAAAACGAATCGTTATATTATACGGCGGCCATAATTGTGAAAAATCCCGATTATTGAATTTTTTATATTCATGCGAACTTCTTAATGATGCTTATATCAATGAAAGGCATCGTATAATATTACCGGCTGTAAATTACCGTGAAAATTTATTTTTAGAAAAAGATTTTCGAACTTTAGACGCGTTATTAATTAATTATCAACCGCTTTCTATTATATTTAATTCGGCTTCTTTTAACGTTATAGATTATATCGCCTGGCAAAATTATTCATCGAGTTTTGACAGATTTTTAAATATTATACCCGTATGCAGGGCCGAAAATTATCTTACATGTAATTCATATAATGATTTTATAGACGCTCTCGTTAAAACGGTCGGCGAAGAAATTTATAAAAATGAAACATATTATATAGTGTGCATTCCGGCTGAATCGGCTGAATTTTTATATGAACGTATGAAAATTACGGTTCTTAAAGAAGCGGGTGCGGGTTTATATTGTATTTCTTATGAAAATGCCGCTTCTGTAATATATGATATTATCGAAATGAACAATGCTTCACGAATTAACGTTTTATTTTTATCTACGGTTTATAACGAAACGGATATGCGTCTGGCTTTGGCGCGTATATCAAATTATAATTCAGCCGCCGTTATGAATGTTTTTAATTATATGATCCCGGCCGCGGATAATTATATAAAAATGCCTGAAATATTATATACCGAAGCGGTTTTTGCCGCCGAATTAATATATCAAAGCGCATGCCGTTCTTTTATTATAAGCCTCGATGAGTTTTCAGATTTTCTTCCGGTTTCTATTTTTATAAAAAATGCCGCTTCACGCTGCCTGGCGTTATTATCGGAATCGGGGATTATTAAAGTTTCATCTCTCGCTAAAACAGGTTATGAGTCTTCCGATTATTTTATCGACGGCCGGTTTTTATCCGAATTAAGCGATTCCGGTATTTTGAAATTATTTTTTAAGCCGGCCGAAGAAGAAAAATATGATTTTATAAATTTAATTCATCGCGGGCTGGTCGCAGTTAGCGATAAATACGAACTTATAGATCGATTTTGCGTGGTTTTTAAAGATGCAGTTATAATTAAGATAAAAATAAATAATGATAACGTTCAAGCGGGATTAGAATATTTAAAAAAAATGGCGAAGGTAAGAAAAAATATGCTTCGTTGTCTTTATGATATAGAAGGTTTTAGAGAAGGCCGTGATATAAATCTTCCTTTATCAGATTTTCATAGTCTTTCAATTAATGATTACTTTTATATGCGGGAATTTGCTTTTTTATACTGGCATAAAACCTGTTTATTCGATAGAAACGAAACGAATACTCCGAGGATTAAAAGAATTTTCAGCCAGATACAGATGGAACGCGTTACCGAAAATATAGAGCATGATTTAAACCTGCTTTATTTAGAAATGCTGGCGATCGAAAAAGAATCAGGATTGTCTTCAATAAATAAATTATCGATTTTACTCGATTTTTTTAAATCATCAGACGGCCGGCCGGGATATAAATTTAAAGATGTTAAAAGTCCGTCAGGTTTGCTTAAATTATTAAAACATCTATTCCTGTATGGATTAATAAATCTTGAAACTGTCATTCCTTTTGAAACTGAAAATTATTTGTTAGTAATAGAAAAAAATCAGGATAAAAATAATTTTGATTATAAAAATTTTATTCAGGCCTATGATAAAATGTATAAGATATAATTAAGCGCGATAAGATAAAAATAATATGCGGGTAAGCGCGGCGTTTTATTTTTTCATTAAAAAATGAAGATTGGCGATTGAAATGCCGCTGAGTATCGAACCTATGATGCCGAGAAATCCCTGATCGGTGCCTGCAATGAATAAATTTTGAACAGGCGTGGTTCCGTTTTTAGATTTATCGGGAGTTCCGTAAACCGCTCCATTTATATGACCGGTAAACCGCCTGACGGTTTTTGGAGTAAAAATATCGGTAAATACGATAGCTTTTTCGTCGAAGCCGGTTAAATTTTTTTTAATGATGTCTATCGTATTAAGACGCACTTTTTCTTTTTCGCGTTTATATTCAGCGTCTGAAAGCGATTCCCAGAGTTCGCTGTTAGCCATGTTTGTAATGCGCAACATTATATTTTTAAGAGGTTTTTCATATAAAAAATTATTAGGGCAGCATATTACGCCGCTTTTATAGTCGGTTATTTCATGGGGCCTGTAATATGAAAATGTATCTGAATCATTATAAAAAATTATGGTATTATCATAATTTTTTTTTGATATAATATCTTCGTTTAATACGTATATAGCTTCAGTAAATGAAAGTTTGCCGGCCGTAACTTTTTTTAATGAATCATTTATATTTTTATCTTTTGATATGAGTGAAAATGTTTCTGCCAGCCCTATTGTAGATAATATTTTAGACGAGCATATTTCTTCGCCGGTTTCGAGAGTTATTGAATCGGCCCGGCTGTTATGATTTAAATTAATTGATTTTACTCCGGTCTTTAATCTGAGTTCGCCGCCGCATTCTTTAAATTTATTTTCAAGTAATTTAATGATTCGTCGAACTCCTTCGTACGGCCTTGCGAATCCTTCGTAAAATATGCTTTTAAACATTATTACAAACTGCCCGAATTCCATGTCGCCTTCGCATGCGCTGCCGTAATATGAAAGCGGACATAAAAGCATTTCTATCAGCAGTTGTTCGGATATCAGTTCGGATAAAACTTTTCGTGTGGAAAGCGGTTTGATTTCAAGATCGAGTTCATTATAATTATTTATTTTTTCAAGTAATTTTTCAAAATTATCGATTTGTAAAGGAAAAGTTTCATGTATCTGTGAGCGAAAGTAATTAAAATCATTATTAAAATTAAGCCGTGCGTCTTTAAATCTTATTGACGATATTTTTTGAGGATATAACCCGAAATCTTCGTATTTAAATCTTAATTGCCTTAAAATTTTTAATAATGGTAAAAGAACTTTATTTTGCGGCGGGCAATAATTAGTTACGGCATGCAGTCCGACGTCAAGGTCGTAACCGCCCCGGCGATAATATGAATTAAGCCCGCCTGTAACGAAGTGTTTTTCCAGAATACATACTTTATTTCCATAGTAAGCAAGTCTTATGCCTGCCGCAAGGCCGGACATTCCCGCCCCGATTATAATAGTATCGTAATTCAAAACTTCTCCTTTTTTTATTATATAACCAGAGTTAAAATAAATTGCAATAAATATTATAGTAAAATCGATATTATGTCAATATATTTTCTTGACAATCATACGGGAATGAAATATAATCATGTATGGTGATAAAAATGACTGATGTAAATTTAAACATAGAAGAATTAAGACTTAAAATAATGTCTTTAAAAAAAGAAAGAGATGCCGTAATACTCGCTCATAATTATCAAATACCTGAAATTCAAGATATCGCCGATTTTGTGGGTGATTCGCTCGGCCTTTCAATCGAAGCGCAAAAAGTAGATTGCAAAGTTATTGTGTTTTGCGGCGTTTATTTTATGGCGGAAACGGCTAAAATATTATCTCCGGATAAAACCGTCATTATGCCCGATATCGATGCCGGCTGCCCTATGGCATGCATGATTACCGTCGATGAACTTCTTGCGATGCAAGCGGAACATCCGAAAGCTAAGACTATATGTTATATAAATTCTTATGCCGATATTAAAGCGCATTGCGATTATTGCTGCACTTCGGCGAATGCGCTTAAAATGGTTGAAAAACTGCCTTACGATGAATTTATATTCGTTCCCGACCGTTATCTTGGCTCTTACGTTAAAAATAAAACCGGAAAAAAAATACATTTATGGAAAGGTTTTTGCCCGGTTCATCTTAAGTTCGGCGTTCAAAATATAAATGAAATGCGTTCAAAATATCCCTGCGCTAAATTAATGGTTCATCCTGAATGTAATGAAGAAATGGCCGCCGCGGCTGATTATGTTCTTGGCACCGAAGGAATGCTTCGTCATGCAAAAAACGCAAAAGATGAAAATGAATATATAATAGGAACTGAAGAAGGTTTTGTTTATAGATTAAACAGGGAAGTTCCTGAAAAAAAATTTTATCCTTTATCTAAAGCCGGCGTATGCCCTAATATGAAAAAAACTACACTTGAAAAGCTTTTGTGGTGCCTCGAAGATATGAGACCTGAAGTTACACTCGATAAGGCCGTAGCCGAAAAAGCTAAATCGTCTATAGATCGAATGCTCGAAATAAAGTAACGGTCCGGCGCGATTAATTTTAAGATTAAAGTTATTAAATATAAGGTAAACGCATAAAATAGTAAAATACAAAACGAACGAAAACTTTTTCGTTCCCGTTCGTTTTATGGTTTAAATTTTTAACGTTTTTTATTTTAAATATTTTGATTTATTGAAGTGATGAAAATTATAGAGTTCGTCAAGACGGAATCCGCATGAACTGCATTCTACTATAGACCCTATTCTTGACCATTTTGACGAATCGCATTTTGGGCAGGATGCCATACTTAATACCACAACCTTTCCTGTATTTCTTGATATATAATTAGATGTAAGGTTTTAATTATCGGTAATCAGCCTGTTATTAATTATATTATCGGCCTGAAAAAAAAAAAATGAAGTAAAAAATAAACGGGTGAAATTTATTGATATTAGTTTCTTACTGTAAATTAGGATTAAAATGTACATATAAAGCGACGTCAAATAGCCATCTTTCAGATAGCGTTTTTTTGACGGATTTATTTAAACGCGGAATGGTTATAGGAGTGTGCCCCGAAGTTTTCGGAGGGCTTACCACGCCGCGTGATCCGTCTGAAATAAAAGGCGGAAACGGTTTTGACGTTATAGAAGGCCGCGCGGGTTTATATTCATGTAAAGGCGTGGATGTTACTCGAAATTTTATACTCGGCGCCGAAATGTGCGTGGATATAGCTGAAAAATATGGGGTTAAAGCTGCGGTTCTTAATGAATGCAGCCCGGCGTGCGGCGTTAATTGTATTTATGACGGTACTTTTACCAGGACTAAAATAAAAGGGCCGGGAGTGCTTGGAGCTATGCTGGCGGCAAGATTCGGACCGTCGTTTAAAATAATAGGAACGGCCGGTGAAAATGAACGCAGTTTTTTGTTAAATTTTTTTGACAACCGTTAAAAATTATGGTAAACTGTTTTAATCTGCCGGTTTCATGTTTATAGAACCGATAAAACTAAAAATAATCCGTTACTGCTGGTTGATTACGGATTAATAAGCCGGCCGATTATAATGTATTTATTTTATTAAGACATGAAAGATAATAATTAAAAAATGTGTTATAGTTTTATAAACAAAGAAAATTTAAAATTTGCCGATCTTCATACCCATACTAAACATTCCGATGGTACTTTTACTCCGTCTGAATTAGTAGAATATGCAGCAAAACAGGGAATTTCTATATTGTCGGTGACGGACCACGATTCCGTTTCCGGTATAGATGAGGCTATCGAAGCGGGTTTTAAAGCTGGAGTCGAGATAATACCCGGCATCGAGCTTAACACCGATTTTAAAGACGCCGAACTTCATGTGCTCGGCTATTTTATCGATTATAAAAATCCTGAATTCATAAAAAAATTAAACTGGTTTAAAGAGTCAAGAATTGAACGAATGCGCATGATGATAGAAAAACTTAATTCGAACGGTCATGATATTACTTTAGACGAAGTTTGCGGCGAGGCTGTTAATGAAAATGGCGGTGAAAACATTCTCGGCTCAATCGGGCGTCCGCATCTTGCAAGAGTGATGGTAAAAAGAAAGATCGTCGCCGAAGAAAAATCGGCGTTTGAATATTATATAGGTAATGGCAAATCATGCTATGTCGAGGTGTTAAATAAACTTTCGCCGGCCGATGCGGTAAAGTTTATAACTGAGTTTAACGGAGTGGCTGTAATGGCCCATCCCGGGCTTACGGGCAGGGATTATATCATAGGTGAACTGGCCGGCAAAGGTCTCAGGGGCCTCGAAGTTTATCATTCTTCACATGACGCTCAGGCCATTAAAAAATATGAAAAAATAGCGGCGGATTATAATTTGATTATAACCGGCGGTTCCGATTGCCATGGGCCCAAACGTGATATGCCGCCTTACTGCGGCACGGTAAAGCTTCCTCTTGCTTTAGTTGATTTATTAAAAAAAGAAAAACCGGTTTAAAATTAAAAATATCTTTATCGTAACGTGTAATTATGTAAAGAAAATAAAATTCAGGCGGTACCGATATTTTAATAAATGGAGTAATGCTATGTGTAAAAAACGCGGAAATGATTTTTGTCCATATTATAAGCGGACTGCCGTTTTAATATGTATGATTTTTATAATGTTTTTTTCGGCTTATAGCGATGTTTATGCAATACGGGCCCAGGCTGAACGGCTATGTGAAGAAGGTATAAAATTATTTCAGCTTGGCAAATATTCTGAAGCTGAAACTAAGTTTAGTTCGTCTATAGGCGAAGACGGTTCTTATGCGCCTCCTTATTATTATATGGCGCAAATATACGAGCAGCGAAATAACCATGACGAGGCTGTTAGTTATATAAAAAAAGCTCTTAGCAACGTTCCGCACGAAGATATTTATAAAAATTATATGTGTGAAATTAATAATAATATGGCTATCGAAGCTATTAAAAATAATAATGTAGATAGAGCTTATAAGTTGTATTATTCTAATCTCGATGTTTTAATATATCATCTTCCGACTTATAATCGACTCGCGGCTTTAGCGATTAAAAAAGGCGAATATCAGGACGCGCTGATGCAATGTAATAAGGCGCTTGAAAAATCTTCTTCCGTCCCGCCTAACGTCAGGTTTGATTCTAATGAAAAAGCCATGTTGCATACACACATGGCGGTTTGTTTTTTTGAATTAAAAAATTATTCTCGCGCAATGAATGAAATTGAAATAGCGAAAAATATTAAAGATTCATCGTATGTTCAAAAATATTATAAAAAAATTATGAGCGATGATAATCCGGTTATATCCGAATTAAAAAAAGCTGATGCCGCTTTTGAAGCAGGGGATATAAAAGCCGCGCGTGAAGGTTATGAAAAAGTATTATCTTTATATCCAAATAGTAAGAATGCGGTAGAAAAAATATCGATAATGGATCATCAGGCTCGTGTTGAAATTATGGTGGCTGAAGCCGATGCGCTCGCCGCTAATAATCAGTTCGAAGAAGCTATAGATAAGTATAATCAGGTACTAAAGGCCGATCCGGCAAGAGTCGTCTTAAAAGAAAAGATAAAAGAATTAAAAGATAAAGCCGAGCATATACAAAAACAGGCCGCGGCTTCAATTAAAGGCCGTTCGTCGTCTAAAACCGAAAGTGTCGATATAGACGCTAAACTAAGACAGCTTATCGAAAAGTCTCAGGCGAACGTCAGCGAAGATCAGGTATATGAATTGAAATTCAGCGAAGCGGAATCTTTTTATAATAAGCAGGAGTATGATAAAGCACTCGAAATATATCATAATTTAATGGAAGAAAAAGAAGATTTTAAATCTGATGAAATAAATAAAAGAATTCGCTCTATATATGCTTCGCGTGGTGAGTTTTATATAGAATATTATAATACCGCCGTTCCAAAGACGTGGGTATATCTTGCTTTTATAGCTTTAGTCGCTTTTGTGATATGGCTTTATTTCGGCGGGCAAATTGCGATAATGCTAAAACCCGATCCTCTTAAAAATTACAAAAACGGCGTTGATTATCTTGATAAAGAAAAATATGAATCGGCTATATCTTCTTTTGAAAAAGCGCTTGCTAATGCGATCGAACCACTTGAAAGAGCGAAAATTAAAGCTAAGTTATCATTGTGTTATTTTAAAATTAAAAATTATGATAAATGTATAAAAGTAAGTCTGGAAGTTCTCGATGTAGATCCTAAAAACGAAGTCGTGCACGGTTATCTTGGTAATTCGTTCCTTGAAAAAAATGCCAATCATGAAAGAGCTATTAATGAATATAAAATTTTACTTAAAAAGCAGAAAGACGATAAAAGGCTTCTTTCGATATTATGCGTTCATTTCGTTAATGAAGATAATTTATCTCAAGAGGCTATCGACGTTTATCAAAAAGTCTTTGCAATGGATTCGAAAGATAAAAATGTCCGTAGAATGCTTGGCGAAGCTTTTGTTAGAAGCAACGATAAAACCGATCTTGCGATTAAAGTTTATGAATCGATATTAACCGATGAACCTCATCGTAACGATATTAAATTAATGCTGATATCCGCAAAATTCAGCCGTAAAAATTTTGAAGAATGTATAATGCTATGCGAAGAAATGTTTGAAAAAGGTAATATCGAAAATATAACGCTTGAATATTATACCAATTCGTATTTTAAAATAGATAAAAAAAATGAGTTATATCAGAAATATGTCGAATTAAGCCGTAAATTTCCCGATAACCATATTTTGAAATCTTATGTAGATAAAATTCAATCTCAATTAATGGTTGAAAGGCTTACCGGCGGCGGCGGTCCGGCTGTAGCGCCGCAGTTTTCTCACGAAAATGCTTCTGTTCAGGTACAGGAAAACATGGCGCGTCCTGAACCGCCGGCGGCGGCGCCAGCCGTTAATATATGCCATAATTGCGCGCACATGAATCCCGCCGGGCTTAAAGCTTGCGAGCATTGCGGCGCGGCTATATAACAGATACCGGCCGCGCAGCGCCGGCATAAAAACCGGATGTTCCGGCGCAGCTCTTTTATAATTGAAATTTTAATTTTATTTATATATGCATATTATTTAATGTATTAATTTTATGCTATACTTAAAATAACGAACTATGGTTGCGCGTGTATAGTTATGAATTTTTTATGTATAATCCGGTGAATTTATGGCTGACGAACAGGCTGGAAACAATACTACATTTTTCGAAATAACTAACCTTGCGGCGCTCGAAAAATATCTTTCGCGCGGGCAGGTTGTTGAAATTGAAGTCAAGCTCGGTCTTTTTGCGGGACAGTATAAAAGCCGCGTTGGAAACATGAGCGATAAGATTTTAACGATGAGCGTACCGAGTATAGCTGGCAAGCAAATGCATATCTGGGAAAAAACCGTTTGCCATTTGAATTATATGAGAGGCGACGGGATGTACACTTTTATAACGCGAGTGGTTAAGAGCGAAATTTATCCCAAACCTTTATTAAATCTTGCAGTACCGGAAAAAATCGAAAAAATACAGCGCCGTCGTTATGTAAGAGTTGATGTTAAAATACCAGTAAGAATGAGGCTTTTTAAAGAAGATACGAGCTATGAAGACCAGCCGGAACCTTTTTTTGATGCTACAACGGTTAATATTTCAGCGGGTGGTTTGAGGCTCGATAGTCCGAAGCATAAATTAGAACCAGGCGAAGTATATGAATTTGAGTTTTCTCTTGATAATTATAAATATCAAAACATTCTTGGAGAAATTGTAAGAGCGGCTGAAATGAAGAATCCACAGGGCGTTTTAATAACTAATTCCGATGGTTCTACAATGTATAATTATGGAGTTAATTTTATACAGATACATCGCGTGCAGAAAGAAAAAATAATATCTTATGTTTTTAAATGTGAGCGTGAGATGATAGCTAAAAGATAGAAAAAGGTTGATTGAATTATAATGGATAAGACGAATAGGCGTTTAAGCTTTCAAATTTTTAAAAGCTTATCACTGGCGGCATTTATTTTTATAATAATTGCCGCGATTTTCGTTTTTAATTTTTTAATTTTTCCGGTTTTCGCTCAATCTGATCAGGATATAAATGCGTTAAATGACGTGGGGTTACTTTATTATAATTCCGGTAATTACGATGAAGCGATATCGGAATTTAAAAAAATACTTAAAAAAAAGCCGGATCATGATGTAGCTCATTTTAATATAGGCTGCGTTTATCAGAAAAAAAAAGATTGGAAAGAAGCAGAGCGGGCTTTTTCAATGGTGCTCGAACTTATTCCCGATGACGGCGAAGCGCAAAAAAGGCTTACGACCGTTTGTGAGGCGTGGATAAATCAGCTTACTAACGAACTTGCCGTTCAGCCTGAAAACGCCTCTCTTTATAATGATCTTGGACGCGCCTATCTTTCGCTTGGCAAATTCGATGAAGCTTATCAGCAAATATCAAAAGCCATATCTTTAAAACCGAATCTTACCGCTGCTTATTATAATTTGGCGGAATATTATGTCAAAAAGCAAAGCCCTGAAAAAGCCCTTCCTGAAATAAAAAAAGCCTGTGAACTCGAACCTAAAAATATAATATATTCGCAATATTATAAAAAAGTTGCCGCTTTAACTGGAAGTGAAATTGAAGAGCCTTCCGCGCAAGAAAATATTTCATCTGACACGGGTGTTTTTACCGGTTCTAAAAAAGATGAAGAAAATATATTTAAGGCCGGTGTTGATGCTTTTGAAAAGAAAAAATATGAGCAGGCGCTTTCTAATTTCGAAAAAGTGTTCAGACTTAATCCTAAAAATGATGAGGCAAAAAATTATATAGCAAAAATTAAAGAAATTCTTAAAAATAAAAAAACTATACGTGATCTTTTTGAATCCGCGGATAAAAAATGCAAAAAAGATCGCTGGAGCGAAGCGGTTCCTCTTCTTGAAAAAGCCCGAAATAATCCAATGTTTAAAGAAGATTCAAACTATATGGATGTTCTTAGAACGCTTTCAGATGCTTATATGCGCAGCGGCGAATATGAAAAAGCCTGCGGTATTTATGAAGATTTGAAAAGTCAGAATCCAAACTTATTTTTTATTAATTATAATCTTGGCCAGATATACCTTTTTAACGGAGATTACGACAGGGGTGAAGAGCTTCTTAACGAAGCGCTTAAAGCTGATGGAATAACGGCCGAACAGATAAAATTAGCCCGTGATATTTTGTCCACGCTTTCATGGAAACGTAAAAGGATTTATTTATATATACTCGGTTTAATAGTCTTAGCCGCATCAGGCGGAGTTCTTTACGTTTTTAATTCGCCCGCCGCCAGAAAAACGCGTTTTATGCAAAAATGCGAGGAATTTCGTTCTAATTCCGATTGGAACGGACTTTTAAAATATTGTTCAAGCTTTCCTGATTATAAATTCAGTATTCAGGAAAATGTTAAGAATAATTTGTTACTTGCTACCGCCTGTTATAATATGGAAAAATATGATGAAGGCATACGCTACGCGAAACGCGCGCTTGGCTTTGACTCATCACTTACTGCGGCTAACGATATTATGGCTCGTTGTTTTTTAAAGAAAAAATCGATAAATGATGAGGCTATAGTTCAATATAAAAAACTTTTAAAAAATGATCCGGGTAATACGGAAGTTTTAAAATTAATTTCAGAATATTATATAAAACTTTCAAAAAATACCGATAAGTTTGTTAAGAGAGAAAGCCTTACCGATGAGTTGATCGATAATCTGAAACTTTATACCGTAAAAGAACGGCAGAATCGTGAATTAGCCGTTTTTATGGCTAATTTATTGAGGCAGAGAAAAGATACGACCGACACGGCGGTACAGATATATGAAAATGCTCTTTCACACGAAGAAAATACCCGGGTACGCGAAGTTCTTGCGAAAGCCTGTTACGATAATAAAAATTATGAAAAAGCCATTAATGAATGTAAGCTGATTTTTAAAGAAAATGTAGAAAATACTCAAATTCATAGAATTTTTATAGATTCGTATATGGCGCTTGGACGTTATGGCGAAGTATGTCTTGAATATGAAAAACTTATGTTATTATATCCGGATTCGCAGGATCTGGAACGCCGGGTAAATGAATTAAAAAGGCAGAATATTGTGGTGGGCGGCCAGGATTCAGCCGCGGTTTTAACTACGGCTTCTGTTCAGCCGGATTCGGCTTTCGCGAATAAAGCCGGGGGAACCGTTCAGGCGCTGGACGGCCGCAACATGCCGCCGCAAATAGTTACAACGGATTACGCCAGATGTTTCGAACGCGGCCTTCGTTATATAGAAGAAAAAGATTATACTAACGCTATATCGGAATTTAAAGTAACATTAAAAGGCGCGCCTCAGCTTAGAAATGAAAGTTATAAATTACTCGTTTCATGTTATCTGAAAAAAGGTTTGCTCGATCTGGCTTATGAACAATATAAACTTGTCCGATATGATCAGGAAATGATGCCTGAAGACGTTAAAGAATTAACTTATAATTTAGCGCGAGCTTTTGAAGAAAAAGGAAGATTTAAGGAATCTCTCGAAGTTTATAATATTATATGCAAAGTGGATATTGGATATAAAGATGTATTTGATAAATTTGAAGAATTACACGCCTACATATCTAAGTTCAGTTAATTTAATCAGCTTAATCGGCGGCTTTTTACGGTTTAAAAGGCCCCGGTTCGACCTGTTGCTTTTATTTTTAATTATATTTATCCCGGCGCATGGTTTTTTACCATATACAGTTTTACAGGGCATAACTGGCCGTATCGAATATGGTGTGAAACGGGCTTGCGCGGCAGACGGAGCGGAAGCCTGCTGCCGTACTTTTAGCGGCGCCGTTTATGATTTAAGAACTCTCGAAGCGCTTTCGGATGCCGTAATAATACTTCAGTCTTCAAGAAAAGGCGATGTTTATCAGAGCAAAACCGGTGATAATGGTAAATATGCCATATACGATATTCCCGTCGGAGCTTATACTGTTAAAGTCAGTAAAGAAGGATATATAAGCGATTCAATTAAGCTGTATTTAAAAAAGCCTTATGAACGTTATGATACGTCTATTGAATCACAACGTGATTTTGAAAAAAGGAATACGCCCGAATATGAACGTAATATTAACCGTTATGCCGATTCGCAATACGATGTTTTTGAAGATTATACCGATAGGCATTTAAACGATGGCGGAAGTCTCTCTATTTCACCCGCGCCTTCTTTTTCGCCTAAAGATAATTTTAATGGCGTAAGCGGTTTTTTTAACTTAGCCGATTGCAGTGTTATCGATTGCGGCGCAAGCCGGGTAAGTTACGGAGTTCAGCGTTCTAAAAGGCTTTCGAGCCCCGCCACTCCTTATAAAGAATCTAATTATTCTATTGCAGCTTCTTATGGATTGACGGAAAACGTCGAAATGGCCGTATTCGCGTTTCAGCATTTTTCAAAAAATATATCGCCTTTTATAGTGCCCGCCACAGCTACAAGCGCTCAACGGGTAGTGCCGCCTTTTTATTCTGACCGTACGGGTGTAAGTTTGAAGTATGCATCAAAATTTGAATATAAAGAAAACGGTCAGATATTTCCGTATTCTTTGCTTTATACTCATTATAATGATGGTTCCGATGAAGTAGCGATTCCGGTCGAGGTAATTTCAAAATTAAGAGGAAAATTTTATATAATTCCGACTTATATATCCAGGCTTGGCGGCAAGATGCATTTTAATATGGCATATTATAAACCTTTATTTATAGATCATCGTAAACTAAGTTATATGATGGAATTCGTTCAAAATGATAAGCACCGCTGGAATATTATTAATGCAGGTTTCAGGCTTGAATTCAAAAACGATTCCGCCGTTAATTTTTTTGTTTTAAGCGATAGTGAAAAAAAGAGAATGTCAACCGGTATAAGCGGATCTATTTTATTTAAATAAAGAACATAAAAGGAGATTTGAACATGAATTTTTTCGGCACTGACGGAATACGCGGGCTCGCTAACGCCCATCCATTAACGCCGGAATTTACCATGCGAGTGGTTTTTGCCGCCGCCAAAGCGATTAAAAAACATTATAATTTTAATAAAGAAAATGAATTTATATTGATCGGGTCCGATACTCGAATTTCTTCTGATATGTTGATTTATGCGGCGGGTGCGGCAGCCATGTCGGCGGGCTTATCGGTGGTGAATCTCGAAGTAATTCCGACTGCGGGTATATCTTATCTTACAGTGAAAATGGGCGCCGCGTTTTCGATTATGATATCGGCTTCTCATAATCCTTTTATGGATAACGGTATTAAAATTTTTGGCCCTGGCGGTTATAAATTAAGCGATGAAATTGAAATGGAAATTGAAAGAGAATTATTTGATGAAATTAATGAAAGGCCTTCAGGGGAAGCGATCGGCCGTATAAAAAAACCGTCTTCTTTTCTGGTGAATCCGGTTTCTGAATATGTGGAATATGTAGCTTCGCTTATAGAAAAAGGAGCGAAGGTTCATAAAAAAAAGTTAAAATTGGTAATTGACGGCGCAAACGGTGCGGCGGCGCCTTATATAAAAAGAATATTCGACCGGTATTTTAATATAGAATTAATAAATTGTATGCCTGACGGAATTAATATTAATTTTAACTGCGGTTCCACGCATACATTACAATTGTCTAAAATGGTTAAAAATAGCGGTGCGTCTGCGGGAATAGCTTTCGATGGCGACGCTGACCGCGTTGTTTTTATTGATGAGAACGGCGGGTTGATCGACGGCGATCAGATGATTGCCATGCTCGCAATAGATATGAAACAAAATGGCGCGTTGAAAAATAATCTTGTAGTTACGACCGTTATGAGCAACCTCGGTTTTATCGATTCTATGAAAAAGCATGGTATAGAAATAATTACGACTGCCGTGGGAGATCGTAATGTTTTAAGCGAACTTATAAATAGAAACGGTATTATAGGAGGAGAACAATCCGGTCATATATTGCTGCTCGATAAAAACAATACCGGTGATGGATTAATTACCGCCGTCAGTATAGTTAATTTAATGAGAAGAAGCGGCCGTAAACTTTCTGAATTAGCTAAATGTATTCAAAAATATCCGCAGGTTTTAATTAATGTCGCCGTTAGCGGAGATAAAAATTTTTATAAAACTGATTGCGACATAGTATCGGAAATAAAACGGGCCGAGGAAAGGTTTCTTAATCGCGGCCGTGTGCTGGTAAGGCCTTCTGGTACTGAAAATATAATAAGGGTTATGATCGAAGGTGAAAATAAAGCTGAAATAACGAAAGCCGCCGGGGAAATAGCGGATAAAATAAAGGAAAAAATTTCATGATGGACGGCTTTATATGGTTATAAAAATCATCCATATAATTCATAATAAATCATTAAAATTTATAAAATATTTTATGCTTCGGGCGTTATTATTATTTTTATTCATTTCTATTTTTTGTTTTTTATTTTTCACCTTAATTTTTGCGGAAGAAAAAAATGTTGCGGCTATAAAGTCTGATAAGAATCTAAACGATGATGCGGGCGGGCAGTTAAAATTTTCCGATGATATTAAAGAACATTTTTTTCTTGGCGGTGAATTTTTTCAAAAAAATAATTTTAGCGCCGCGCTTATTGAATATAATAATATACGTCAGATCGATCCTGCTTATATCGAAGGATATATTTTTGCCGCAAAATGTCATTTTAATTTGAAACAATATATTCGGGCGGCTTATTTTGCCGGTTTTACTCTATATTTAGAACCTGATAATAAAGAAGCGGAAAAATTGCTCGAAGATATTAAAAATGCCGGAAACGATATAGAATATAAAGACGCCGGAGTTATTTATAAAATGAGCGAAAAAGATAGTATCGATCGCATAGTTTTTGATGTTTACGGCTCTTCTTTTTATTTAAAAGCTATATTAGAACGAAATGGCGGTAAAAAAGAATTTACTTCAGGCGACGAAATAATTTTACCGCTCGATCTCGCTTCTATCGAAGGCGTGACTAAATTTAAAAAATTCGACGGCACCACTCTTCAATACGATCTTGAAATGATTAAAGAATCTATATTAGACCAAAAAGAATCAAATATAAAAGAAGACGATTCAGAAGGATATTTTAATATAGCCGATGAGTATTTTAAAAT
>CAYQWL010000047.1:0-24240 GCA_964421195.1 uncultured bacterium
GTAATAACCGGCTTAATCTTCAAATCCAAAAGCGCGGCAACTTCGATTCCGTCTTCATAATAGCAAGCCGTCAAAGCGAGCATCTGAGGGGAAGCAGGCGCAAGAAACACTCGCGGATCATCGAGCGGCACACCTTTATATAACCATGCCGGAGTTACGACGCGCGATGTTTTATCGGAATAATGCGCATGAACCGTTAGTTCCGCTAATTTATAAACCGCGCCGGCATTTATTTCATCAACGGTTTTATTTAATTCAAGAGTTTTAACCACGCGCGTTAATTTTAATTTAAACGCGGCCGACTTAGAAACACTGCCTTCGGAATATGCAACTATAAAATTAATTTCACCGGCATAACCCGCGGGCGGAGTATAATAAAAACCGGAAATACTGCCGCGGTCGGCGGTCCATACGGCACTGACTTCCCGCGTCGTACTATCGGCGTATCCTGCCGTCGTTTTAACCGATCTCAAATCAAAAGACGCGCCCGGCTCAGCCGATTTAAAAGTATCGCTTAAATACAACGCGGTTAAAAGAGGATTAATATTAAGACTCAAAAGCGCACTGCGGCTTTTATCGCCTTCATTAAACTTAGCGGTAAGTATGACAAGCCCTTTTTTACCGGCAGGCGGAGTATATATCGAATTAACTATTGTCCCCTCGGACGCGCTCCAGTTAACGGCTACTTCGCGAGTAACACCGCCTGAATATAATGCAGCCGCTTTAACGCCCGATAGATTATAAAAACCGCCTTCACTCATAATATCCGATGTTTTGCTTAACAAGAGCGATTCAAGTCCTGATTCCATCTCTATAAAAAATTCAAGACTTCCTGCCGCATAATCTTTACTTTCAACGGTAAAATTAACTATACGGTCAGGATAACCGGTTTTTTTAAATACAAGCGAATACATACCAGCCTTAAGATCGCAGGCTATATTAAAACGGCCGGCGGCATCGCTTGCCGCGCCCGGCAATGACATAAGCGAAACGCCGACCCCTTCAAGAGCGGCGGACGGCGTTTCAGACGTATCAATAACGCCTGATGCGGAAACTTTATCGTTAATATGTGAAGCCGTTAAAACAACACGGCCGCTGATACGAGTTATCGACGAAGCCGTTTTACGGCGTTCGTCGAGTATTTTTTTTACTTCGATTTTAAGATTATCGGAATGTTCGGTTTTTACAAATGAATAAAGACGCCCGCCGGTAATTTTAATCCGGCCGCCGCTTTCTATAAGAGCGTCGAAATAATAAACCCCGCCCTTATCAATATAATATTCTCCTGATATTGTCGAAGAATCTTTTTTTTGAAATTTTATTATAACCGGCGCATTTGCCGCCGAAAGCTGAATATCGGCCTTAAAAAAACCGGCGGTATCGCTCATAACTGTATATTGCTTTTTCTCCGCAACAATTATAATCATACGCGCGGAAGCAATACCCGCATACGATACGGACGGCGAAGACGAAACTGAATCATCGGAAAGATAACCGGCTATCGTGGTATTCGGCGTTACCACTGCCGGGGCTGCCGGGCCGGTATTACTGAAACCGCCGCCGCCCGTACAGCCTTGAAATATCACCGCCATGAAAACTAAAGCCATTAAAAACACGGCATTGACAGTTTCATGTTTAACGCTGTAAAAATTTATATATTTTCTACCCATAAAGTACTCTCCTGTATTTATCTTTACCCGGCAATCATTCCGCTATTTAATGCCGCCCGTTACAGAAGCGCCATAAAAATGCCGGCTATTATTAGCTTATAATAATATCGGCAATTAAATAAAAATCATTAAAAATCAGACAAAACTGATGATATTAAGATGATATTAAAGATGGTATTAAATTAATATTAGTAAAATATTAATAAAAAATAATAAAAAATATTGACATTATAATTGTTAAAAAGTATCATTATTAACCGGTAATAACAACCGGTAATATTTTTTTAAAAACTCATATTTTAACTTATGCGGTTATATTTAGCTATATTTTAAGTTATAATAATATATTAATTAAAAAGAGGTATCGATATTATGTTAAATGTTTTAAAAAAAGTAACATTCATTACAACTAAGATGTATTTTTTATTTTTATCTTACTTTTATATTTTCATTTTTATTTTTATTTTTATTTTTTATTTAATTACAATCGATAATTGCGCTGCCGAAAACACCGTTGAAAAAGATCTTACGCTTGAATACGCCATTAAAACCGCCATAGAAAATAATACCGATCTTTTTATATCCGAAAAACAAATCGATATTAACGAAGGTAATTTACAATCCGCGGGAGCAGATTTCGACGTTAAAATATCCAGCTCGATTTCATATTCCAATACAAAAAGAGGGCTTTTTTCAGACGATACCGACCGATATGACGGCGACAAATCCGCGGGTACGCTCACAAATTATAATTTAAATTATTCTCAAAAAAAACGTTCTGGAAATATTTATAATATTAGCGTATCCTCGCTTCAAGAACTCGATAATAAAATACCTTCTGAAAAAAAGCACAATACCGGCAATGTTAATCTATCCGTAACGATGCCTCTCGCTAAAGGAAAGGGGAAAAATGCCGCCGCCGCGCTCGAAAATTCCGCGGCAGCTTCTCTTGAAGCTGGAAAATTAGACTACGATCACAATTTTGCCGCTATAATTTTAAAAACAGCTAACGCTTACTGGGACTACTGCATGATTTATCACAAACTCGAAATTTTAAAACAAGCTGAAAATGAAGCACGCCAGACGGTAACCGATGCAAACATTCTTTATAAAAAAGGCAGCATTCACAAAGAAGAACTCAGAGTTTTAGAAGGCAGCCTCAATGAAAAAATCAACCTCAAAATACAATTTGAAAATGCCAGAAATGAAGCTGGTGAAAAATTAAAACTCATGATGGGCATTTACGATGAAAAACCATTACCATATTTTAAACCGGCAAATAAATTTCCTGAATTTACGGAAGGTTTTAAAAAAACTGATTTTTCCAGCCTCGAAATTTATCTTGAAAAAGCCTTTAAATCACGCCCTGATTTTCTCGCCGCGCTTAAAAGACTCGATGCGGCGGGTATCGATCTTATTTCCGCGAAAGATTCCATCAAACCCAAAATAGATCTTCAAATCGGCGCCGGATATAACGGCATAGCCGAAGGCACTTCACAATCAGACGCCTTAAAAGCGCTTAACCGTAATTTAACAGGCGCTAACGCCAGCGCCGCATTAATTTATGAATGGCCCTGCGCGAACAATGCTTCAAAAGGTAAATTAAAACAAAATAAAGCTGTTTATGAACAACGTGAAGCAAAAATAAAAGAATTAAAAAAACAAATCAGGGCAAATATAGCTATAGCGCTTTCAGATTTTATAAAAGCGGTCGAATCTCTTGAATCCGCAAAAAAATCAATCGATGCTTATAAAAAAAGCGTTGATCACGAAATACGTAAATATTCCATTAAAAATAGCTCATCGATCGATTTAATCAGCCTGCAGGATAGAACTATCACCGCGCGCGCCAACTTAATAGATGCCATGGGGGAATGCGTTAAATCTCTCATCGCTTTAAAATACGAACTTGGACTAATTCATAGCGTTTATTTTACCGATAAAACTATAACATTCTCTGAATTAACTAATTTTAACGATATAAAATAAAGAGGTGTTTAATTTTACATGTCCTCCAGCAAAATAATAAAAATATTAATAATATTCGCAGGGTTATTTTTAGGAAAATTATTTTCACATTATTATATAACGGGCGTTCATTACGATAAATACAGTTCAATATCCGGCGGATATTCTGTAACTATGCCCCAAAAATATCAAAAAAGCGAAGAAAAAATTCCGTCGCAATGGGGAAACATAAAAGTATTTATAGTCGAAAGCGCCGACCGCAATAATATGATAAAATACGGCTGCTCGCATTGCGATTATCCTTCGCAATTCGTTTTTTCAGTTAAACCTTCAGATTTACTTAACTCAGTCATTGAAGGTCAGTTAAAAGACCCGCAAAATTTAAAAATAATAAATAAAAATGATTTCAATTATAAAAATTATCCTGGATTGGATGTAGTTATGGAAAGTAAAAATGATTCCATCACAAGGGTAAAAATAGTTCTCGTAAAAAATAGATTATATCAATTAATAACAAACTGTAAACGCAAGGAATCCCGAAATAAACGAATCGAAGAATTTTTTAATTCATTAGAAATATCAGGTTAATTTTTAAAACTCAAAGCTAAAAATACAATTTAAATTACACCACAATCAAATATGGAGGTAAAATCATGAATGAACTCAGAATTCTTGGCATCTTAATATCGGACAGAGTAAAAGACGCGGTTAAAATCCAGCAGGCGCTTACCAAATACGGTTGTTCAATAAAAACCCGGCTCGGCCTTCACGAAGCCGGAGAAGTATGCGCGCGCAACGGTCTTATATTAATCGAGCTAACCGGAAAGAAAGAAGAATGGGACGCATTAGAAAAAGAGCTTACCGCAATCGAAGGCGTCGCAATACAGAAGATGTCTTTTAACCTGTAATATCTTCAAAAATTTATATTATTACATAAATATCCGCCGCCGGCCTTTACAAAAAGTTATACAGGCGCGGATATTTAAATATATTACCGCTCGAAGCGGCGTAAAACATGAAATTAAATAAAATCTTAATTATCCGCACCGATCGTCTTGGCGACTGCATTTTATCAACGCCGGCGCTCGAAGCGCTGAAAAATATAAATAAAAACGCTGAAATAGACATATTAACCACGCCATATACCGCCGATGTTTTCACCGGAAATCCTTACCTGCACGATATAATAATAGATGACGCGGCTGAGTATTCTATTTTTTCCAGCCAGTTCAGACGGCTTATCTATGAAATATCCGGCCGGCGCTATGATGCATGTTTTATCCTGCATCTTAATGCGCGAAGCGCGCTTATACCTTTTTTAGCTCGAATCCCCGTACGAGTATCTCCGGCTACTAAAATATATCAGATTTTTTCCACCATTCGTATTTTACAAAAAAGATCCGCCTGCGAAAAAAACGAAGCCGAATATAATCTCGACCTTATAAAACGCGCATTTGAAGTTGATTTTAAAAATACTCCCGCAAGATTATTTTTTAAATATACCGATAAACTTTTCGCTGAAAATTATATAAACCGGATGCTAAACGAATTAAAAAACTCCAGTATCGAAAATCTTAAAAAAAAAGGGCGAAAACTTATAATGGTTCATCCCGGCTGCGGCGGCTCCGCGCTTAACATGAGTCCCGACAATTATGCCGCGCTTATAAGCGCACTGCAAAACGCCGGATTCGAAATATTATTATCGACGGGGCCCGCGGAAGAAAATTTAAAAGAATATATTTTAGCGAAACTTAAAATTAAACCAATATATTACAAAACTGAAATATTCAAAAATAATGAATTTTCATTAAAAAAAACATTCGCCATAATATCGCTATGCGATGCGGTAATAGCGCCTTCGACCGGCATACTTCACGCGGCGGCCGCTCTCGCCAGACCGGTAACGGCGTTATTCTGCCCGATTTTCGTATGCACGCCGCGCCGATGGGGGCCGTATATGCCGGCGGCCGCCGAAATTATAACGCCCGGTACGATATCGAATATCGAAAATAATATAACGCACGAAAAATATTGTATAAAATGCGCGGGCTCCCGATGCGCGCATTTTAACTGCATGGATAAAATTAATAACATAGAAATTATCGAAAAATTAAAAAAACTTTTATATTCCAAGAAAGAGTCTCCGGGCGAGAAATAAATCGAGACCCGCAGATTTTATTTTAGCGGAAGCTGAAGCTATATCATATTCAACTTTTCGAAACTCGATGGAACGAACGATAGTGTCAAATATTAAAAAGTGCGCGGCCGGATCGCCGTTACGCGGCTGGCCGACGCTTCCTGGATTCGCGACAATTTTCCGGCCGGTTTCAAATTTAAATTGAAGGTGTGAATGGCCTACAAATATCACTTCAGCCTCCACGTCGGAAAAATCAGCGCGGTTTTTAAAAATAGACGCCGATTTCGATAAAGATTTTTGAACTCCGTCAACGTCCCGGCTTATTAAACCGGATTTTTTCACGGCGGCATTTTCACATAAACCTGAATATGACGGCGGAAATACATATTGCCATAAATTATCCTGCGGCCCGCCATGAAACGCCGCAAAACCATACTCTAAAGACAAATTAAAATTCCGGTCATGCCGGACTTTCGTTAAAAAATCACGCGAATCCGCGGTAAGCATCCGGGCGGTCCAGCCGATAGCGTGTAATCCGTGGCCCGTTCTAAATTTAGTAAAATCACCCTCGATAGCCGCAACGTCGTGATTACCCGCGACACAGCCGATTAAATCGAGCCCGCGAAGCGCATCGATTGTTTCATTAGGATTGGCGCCATAACCTACTATATCGCCGAGGCAAAAGTAAGCGTCCACTTCTTCGGCGCAATATTTTATAACGGCTTCTAACGCCTCTATATTGGAATGTATATCTGAAATTACAGCTATTTTCATTATATCACCGATTAATGTTTTTTATAAATTCCATCAACCGTTCTTTTACCTGGCGGGGAAGCAAACCTGGCCGGCCGGGTTCGCCGGACTCGGAGCTATCGATAAGAAACCTTACAAAAGAAAGGCCGCGAAAACTTTTCCAGTCTATTATATATTTTTCAAGCTGATCAGAGCCGGCCGCCGTATATACATTTTTATAACCGCACGCGGCCGCAATCGCTTCGAAATCCACGCCGGGTGAAACCGTGAATTGCCCACCGGTAGAAGCATGTGAATGATTATCGAGCAGGATATGAAGCATATTAGCCGGCGAATAAAAACCGGCCGTCGCCATAGCGCCCATTCTCATTAAGAGCGCTCCGTCGCCGTCTATAGCTATTACATCAATATCCGGCCGGCTTACGGCAAGGCCGAGCGCTATAGACGAAACACAGCCCATAGAACCGACCATATAAAAATTATTCTCGCAATCACATAGATCATGAAACTCACGGCCGGTTTTTCCGGTGGCGGCTATAAAAATCGTTTTAGAATCAGCAAATTTAGAAATAATCTTTAACGCATCGAGCCTTTTCGGCGGCCGTAAAACTTTAAATTCTATATTATGCCGTAAATCGTTATAACATATATTATCTAACCGGCGGAAAACATCACGATTATCAGCCGTGGCCGTAATGTCTGACTTTATTGATACGCGATTATTTAACGGGCCGGTTTTTAATTCATTACTTTTTAATTCACGAACTTTCAATTCAACGTTATAAAAAGAATTTTTTTCGATTATAAAAAAAAACGGATCATTTTTTTCAATACATTCGTTTGCGCGCGCAAGTTGATAGGGCCATTCAGCAGAGTCTAACGACAGCCTTTCATTTTTTATCTTCATCAAATCAAGCAGGTCGCCGGTTATTTCACCCATAAGTTCATGCTGGGGCTCATCTTTTATTCCAGGGCCGCCTCTAAGACTTACAAATCCAAGAACTGGAATTTTAAAAATATAATTAAGCGAGGTAAGCGGCGACACAGCGTTAGTCAATCCGGAATTCTGGCACAAAAAAACAGGTTTTCGCCCGCCAATGTACGCCCCGGCGCATAGCGCGACCGCATCTCCTTCATTGGCGGCCATATAGTAATCGCAATCATTTACAGCATAATTAATTAAATTTTTCAAATATGAGCACGGCACGCCGCTGTAAAAATCAAACCCCGCTTCTTTTAAAGCATAACCGAATTTATAAGTATCTATCATATATTATCGACGCTTTCTAAATATCAACGATGATTTTAAATTGATTTTTGAAGATCTATTACATTATTAACGTTAAGCCAGGAACCTTTAATATACTTAACTCCGACCGGACGGCGGACCGACATTTCATTAATAAAATCATGCATGGTTAATTGCTTGAAATCCGGACGCGCGCTCATTTCTTTTATAAGCTCAACGGCGGCGGACGCGCCAGAACCGCTAAATTTCATCAATCCTATAAATTCTCCGCCTATTAATTCATAGGGCAGCATAAGCGACATTTTTACCAACCCGACGTTACGCGAATATAGTTTTTTTGATAAAGCGCAGCCGCTCGTCTGGACATAATCATGATTCACAACACCGTCATATTCGAAATCGGCGTCAACTACTATGACTATATCGCCATCGTCATTAACAAGCTCAGTAAGCACATAACTTTTAAATACTATATCACCATAACTAACTATGGTATTATCGCGTAATTCACTACACGCGAGCGCAAGTGAATACAGCTCATTAGTCGTATCAAAATCATCGTTATCTATAAATTTTACGTTAGTGGCATTCAGTTTATGCCTGGCAAAACCGCGTACCACGGTTACATCTTTTATTCCTATTTGATTGAGATTATCTATTATGTTAAATAAAATAGGCTTACCGTCTATTTGAATAAGCGTTTTCGGCATATTATCGGTCAATGCACCGAGATTTCCCCGGCCGGCCGCGAGTATTACCGCGTTATAATTCTTTCCAGCGGCGGGAAGATATTTTTTTTCCGCTTCACGTAATTCCTCGTCGCCCTGTAATCTAAAAAGCTCCGATACCGGCGGTATTTTATCTTCAATATTTATTAACCCCATATCGGCATAAACACGGGCGGCCGTTTTCTGCATGGCGCCGACGGAAGCGCGTATCATATGATTCGCCCATATAACCAGGCTTATATTCAATTCACTAAATATTTCAGCCGGAGTCGAATAATATTTAGTCGGCACTATTACAATTGGAAGCGCGCCGCTCCATACATTCATAAACGCTTCTATATCCGAATGATTGGATTTCTTGCTATGCACAACAATAGCATCGGCGCCGGAAGATTTATAAGCATCCGCGCGGCGTAATGCTTCATCGAGGCCGTAACCGGCGATAAAAGCTTCGGTACGGGCGACTACCATAAAGTCTTTATCATAACGAATATCGCAGGCGGCTTTTATTTTACCGCAAAATTCATCTATAGAAGCCAGAGGCTGAGTTTCACTCCTGATAAATGAATTAGTTTTAGGAAACACTTTATCTTCAAGACAGATACCGGCAATTCCAATTTTTTCTACTTTTTTTACAAGGCGCCTTACATTATTAAAATTACCATAACCAGTATCGCCATCGAATAATATCGGTATCCGCGAAGCGTCATTCATAAAGTCGAGAATTTCAAGAATCTGAGTCCACGAAGCTTCGTTATTATCACGCACGCCAAGCGAAGCGGAAATAGAAAGGCTGCTCGCCCATATACCTTTAAACCCTGCCTCTTCAACGATTCTGGCCGAAATGCCATTATGCGCTTCCATTATAAATTCAAGCTTATCAGAATAAATTAAATTCTTTAACGCCGAAGTTTTTTTCACGCATCGCTCCTCTCAATTTCTCAAATTTTATAAGCCATCTTATTTTAACCAAAATTAAAGTTAAAGTCAAGATAACATATTGACAGGATAATATATTGACAGGATAATATATTTGACTATAACGAATTTAACTAATAAAAAACATTTTACTTGCTTTATAAAAAAAATTATTATAAAATTTTATATTATAATATAATAATGACCCGCGCAAATGCGTAAAATTATAATTAAATAAAACGGTGCTTAATGAAAAACTCGAAAACTAAAATGCTCGTTCTATCGTCATTATTCGCGGCGCTCACTGCCGTCGGGGCTTTTTTAACGATACCGATTCCTTTCGTTCCGATTACCATGCAAACCCTGTTCGTTTCATTTGCCGCTATTTTACTCGGCCCATATTATGGAGCTTTATCACAGTTAGTTTATATTTTTACAGGGCTTTCAGGCGTTCCGGTTTTCGCTAAAGGCGGCGGAATTGTTTATATATTTCAGCCGTCATTCGGCTTTTTGATAGGCTTTGTTTTTGCGGCTTACGCTATGGGCCGTATTTTTGAAATACTCAAAGAAGCTACGTTCAAAAATATATTTATAGCCGTGATATCAGGTCAAATTGTCATATATGCCGCAGGAATGCCTTATCTTTACGCTATAAATAAATATTACCTGAACCAGCCCATACCGCTCGATAAATTTCTTTATTCCGGATTTTCATTATTTGCCGTAAGCGGAACTCTTACAGCAATCACAGTCAGCTATATTTCAGAAATCATATATAAACGAATCAAGCCGCTCTTTTAACCGATATATTCGTTTTTCCAACCTGTATTATTTTTATATTCTTCAATATAAAATAAAAATATATGCATACCAGGCAACTTTAATCTAACTTAAATAATAATACAGGGCAAAATTTGATTTTAAGCTTTCTATATGTTATAATTGATTATATTTTTATTTTTCATTGTATATTATGTCATTTCTGAAAATCAAAAAACAACAAAAATATGTTATATAACTATTGAAAGTATCGGAGGCTTAAAATGAAAAAATCATTATACGTTTTTCTCATATCTTTTTTCATTCTTTTATTCATGTATTCGGCTTCAAACGCCGAAAACGTAATTTTTCCGCCTGATTTTCAATGGGGCGCCGCCATATCGTCATATCAGGCCGAAGGCGGAATTTATAACAATGATTGGGCGGAGTTTGAAAAAAAAGAAGGCGCTATCGCTAACGGTGATAAATGCGGCAAAGCATGCGACCACTACAATCGTTATGCCGGGGACATCAAATTAGCGCGCTCTTTAAATTTACAAATTTTCAGATTATCTATTGAATGGTCCAGAATCGAACCCGAAGAAGGCCGTTTCGACGAAAAAGCCCTCGAACATTATAAAGCCGTTTTAGATGAAATTAAAAAGAACGGCATGACGCCTTTCGTAACTATATTTCATTTCTGTCTTCCACGCTGGCTCGCCGATAAAGGCGGATTTACCAATCCTCAATCACACGTCTATTTCGAAAGATACAGCGCCTATCTCGCAAAAAATCTCGGCGACAAAATCGATTTCTGGACTACCCAGAATGAAACTATGGTCTATCTCGCTTCGGGATATCTTCTTGGAATATGGGCGCCGGGCCATAAAAATCCCATACTTTTCTGGCGCGCGCTTACAAATTTAATAAAATCGCACGCTAAAGCTTACAACGTCATTAAATTAAACGATACATCCGATTCCGACGGTGACTGCATTCCAGCCGCAATCGGCATAGTTATGAATTATGGAATTTTCGATCCTTACGATCCTGAATCCAGAATTAATTCTATAATAGCCGATAAAATAAACTACTTAAGCAATCATCTTTTCCTCGATTGTCTCACCGGTAAAAAAATACAACGCGAAAAATTCGAAGCGGAAAGCGGCAAACGTATATCAATGCTGCCGGAATATAAAAACACCCTCGATTTCATCGGAGTTAATTACTATACCCGTTTTTTAGTACGGCCGTCGATAAGCGAACCGATATCCGGCATGAAAGCTTTTACCAGAAACCGTATCAAACACATGCGCGATACCGGCTTTGAAACAAATGAAATGGGCTGGCTGATATATCCAGAAGGAATCAATCGCGCGGTAAAAGCCATCGCAAAATACGGCCTTCCTGTATATATAACGGAAAACGGCATACCAGACAGTACTTCGAAAAAAAGAGCTAAATTTATCGCCGAACATCTTATATGGCTGAAAAAAGCTATCGACGAAGGCGCAAACGTTAAAGGATATATACACTGGTCGCTTACAGATAATTTTGAATGGGCCGAAGGTTTCTGGCCCAGATTCGGCCTCTACGACGTAAATTACGCTACCCAGAAACGCTCATTAAATGAAGGCGGCGCCTTTTATGCGGAAGTAGCCCGCAACAACGGACTTACTGAACCTATGTTAAAATCGGCCGGAATAATAGAAACTAAATCACAGGAAAAAATAAAACATGACAGGTTGTTTAACCAGAACAACCAATAGAACTTTATCTATATATAAATAATGACTTTTAAATATTAAAATAATAATAAAATAGAATTTCAGATAAAAACTTTTAAAAAATAAAAATATAATATATTTATCAATATTAAGCGGGAAGCGGACGGAAACAGGACCATTAAAAAAAATAATTTACATTCCGGCGATGGTCTGATAAACAAGCGCGGCACTTAAAAGCGTTAATATAATAGTCGATATAACGCCAAAAGATTTCTCATAACGATTAAAAGCAAATTCACCCATAGTTTTTTTATCGGAAGCTATGGTAATTAAATAAAACAGAAATATCGGAAGCAAAATACCGTTTGCCACCTGTGAAAGACGCATAATCATTAAAAGCGGCATACCGGGTATTAAAACCAGCGAGCAACCCGTTACTATCATAAAAGTGAATATGGAATAGAACATCCTGGCTTCACCAAAACTTTTTTCTATACCGATTTCCCAGCCGAAAGTTTCGCATATAGCGTATGCCGTCGCAAGCGGCAGGACCGCTGAAGCGAGTAACGAAGCGTTAAAAAGCCCCGCTGCGAATAATAACGACGAATAACTGCCAGCGACCGGAATCAGAGACTGCCCGATATCAAAAATCGAATCCACTCTGACATGTTGTTTAAACAAAGTCGCGCCGCAGGCCACGATCATAAAAAAAGCGATTATATCCGTCATTATGCTGCCGATAACCACGTCCCATTTGCTTATATAATAAGTTTTTGCGGTTATGCCTTTTTCAAGCATGGTAGCGTGCATATAAAAATTCATCCACGGCGTTATCGTAGTTCCTATAACGCCAATTAAATCGAATATATATGCGGTTTCATAACGCACGCTCGGTATAAAAAGACCGCGCCAGACTTCATTCCACTCCGGCTTTGCGTAAAATGCCGAAAATACATACGATAAATAAAAAAAGCATGAAAAGAAAAACACCCTTTCGACCATTTTATAGGTGCCTTTTACTACCACGCTCCACACAAAAACAGCCATAAGTACGGTTAATATATAAGTAAGAACCGTTAAGAACATTTTATTTTGTAAAAACGATAATTCGTTCGAAAAATTTATACCTATTATTTGCAGACTGCTATATATTCCGGCAAATTCAGATGTAGTGGTGCCGAGATTAGCCATAAAAACGAGCATCAAAAGAATAAATGCGCCTTTTACCCTGAATTTTTCACGAATAAGATCGCCGAGGCCCTGACCGGTAGCGACTCCCATACGATAACTGGCGTTGAGAGTATATATTAAAAGGACCGTAACCGGAATGAGCGTCCATAACATTTCATAACCATAATGGGCTCCGGCAATGGAATAAGTTGCAATTCCGCCCGAATCATTATCGACGTTCCCGGTAATTATTCCGGGGCCGACTAACGATAAAAATATCAATAATTGCTTCCATTTACCTTTTAATTTTGCCAGCACGCTCATTCACCGCCTTTCAAAAAATGCGGCAATTCTTCATTTATTTCAATAATAGTATCCATAACATCATCAAAAGTAATAATGCCCTTTAATCTGTCTTCCCTATCTACAACCGGAATTGCGAGTAAATTATAACGGGCGATTTTTTCGGCTACATCTTCACGATGCTCATCGAGAAAACAAAACGCCACCTTACGATTCATTATTTCGATAAGTTTTTGATACGGCCTGGCTACCACAAGGTCTTTAAGCGTTATTACGCCTTTTAAATAACCGCCTTTTTCTTCTACATAAAGATAATAAGCCATTTCTATATTCGGAGCTATCAATCTGAACTCAGAAAGCGCCTGCTCGACATTAAAAGTATCTGGAAATGAAATATATTCAGTTGTCATTAATCCGCCCGCCGTATCTTCATCATGACTCATAAGTTCACGAACTTCTTCCGCGCCCTGTGAATTCATATCGGATAATATTTCTTCGGCCTGCTTTTCCGATAAATCACCAAGGATATCGGCGGCATCATCAGGCGGCATCATATCAAGAATATCAGCGGCTTTTTCAGTTCCGAGCGATTCTATAAGCGATATCTGCAAATCCTGTTCTTCAATTTCAACGAGAGTTTCAGCCGCCGTTTCTTCATCGAGCGATTTAAGTATTTCAGCGCTTTCATGTACGGATAACTCTTCTATTATATCCGCTATATCGGCGGGATGTAAAATTGAAAGTTTGGCATACGGAACTACGAGTTTAATTTTATTTTTATGAGAAGTACCGATAGGTTCGACAAATTGCCATGAAATAATTTGATCGGGCAGTTTTTTATTAAACATAGCGGCGGCGGCTTTATATATACGAGCCAGGCCGAGACGGCGCATAAGACCGGTTGGACCGATATCCGCGCCTATAGTCACTATTCCATTTTTAACGAAAGTAAGTTTTATATCGTTGACCCGCACGAGACGCATGCCGGAAGTATCTACAATCTGTTTATCGAGCACATCACGTTTTAATAATATTTCGGTATCGCTTTCATATTCGCCTTCTTCGTTTAACATTATCTGAAGCTCCGCGGCGGCCGGGCCAAGTTCGAAATAATCATAACGATAATCTATAAATTCAGTATATTCAAACGCCTTGATATCACGGCCGCGTTTTATTATGAAAGCCGAAACATAAGGATGACGTATATTTTCTGATGCGTCTATAGCGATATCATCGATATATCCTATAAACATATCGTCTTTATCATAAACTTTTATATTAAGTATTTCAGAAAGAAAAAAAGTATTAAAAGACTTCAGCGCCGGATTTTTTTTAATTAATTCTTCAGCGACGATTTTTTGACCGGTCATGCGCACCTCCGTTCTCACCGGGTTATCGATGATATCGAATAATTTATCAAATAATTATTTATATATTTATATTTTGCATGCCGCAGTCATAACGAATTCGAACATAATATAAATATCGGCCGGTTGAACTATTTTTTTGTGGAAAAAAGAATATGCAATTAAAATCGCTCGAAGTATCGACGACAGATCGAACGATTACTTAACTTAGAACCTCATCATAATACACTTTTTAATCGTTATAGTCAAGATAAATTTAATAGATCGATAGATAATTTAACGAATAATTATATCGATTCATAATTTCCGCATATCCGCCAGCGATATTTATAAAAAGGCTGAAAGCGCATCGAGCACGGCGGACGGCTTTATACCCGCAATACATTCATTGGTTTTACGGCTGCATGTTTTTTTAAAACAATGCTGGCAGTTAAGATTTTGTTTTACCACAGCGGCATTCGGACCGAAAGGAGCGCATCGGGCCGGTTCTGAAGCGCCAAATAAAGCCACCACGGGTTTATTTAATATAAAAGCCGCGTGTAACGCGAAAGAATCGCCGGATATAACGGCATCGGCCCGGTCTATAAGGCTGAATACCTCATCAAACGCCGTAGGAGGAGATAAATATACAAAATTCGCGGCGGACGCTATTCTTTCCGCCGCGTCTTTTTCAGCGGGCCCCCACAATATAACAATAGCCGTGTTTTTATATTTTTTTTCTTTTTCTATCAAACCGATAAGTTCTATCCATTTACCCACGGGCCATGTCTTTGTGGGCCAGTTAGTAAATGGATTTAATATTATAATTTTAAAATTTTCGCCGTCTTTTTTATTTATGCCGTTTACCCGGCGGGAATTCCCATCATCAATTAAACCGCCCGCGCCGCTTTTACCGCTTATTGCGAAACGCGATACGCCGCTTTCAGCGGGTACTATAGAATCAATAAACGAATTTATCACGGCGTTATTTTCTGGCGGAACAATTAATTTACACGGCGTATATCCGCCGGGAATTTCAACATCTACGGCACGCGCGGCAAGGCAGAGCGATCTATAAAGAATTTTTTCAATAAGAGGATTGAATTCCGCGCCGTCTTTTTTATTTTCATCATTATAACAAACGCCGCCGTTCTCGATTTTTTTTTCGATTAAGCCGTGTTTATCATTGCCGCCGATTTTTATAATTTTATTGTTGAATATATGATTAAATTCACGAGAATCACGCCCGCCCGGAGCAAAAGCCGCCCTTACCGGTGATTTTGAAAAAAAAGAAATCACGCCGCTTTTAAAAAGGCCCTGAAAATCAATTACAAGATCATAACCGCCGCGTCTTATTTCTTTAATAAAAAACCAGAAAGCTTTTATTTTATCAATATAAGAAACATAAGGGTTTTTAAGAATTTTAGAAGGAAACGGTATTATTTTATTTATGCATGGAAGAAGCCCCGGCAGTTTTACAAAACGTTCATCGACGGCCCAATCAATCGATGCGCCGCTCATCGTATCGGCTAAAAAAAGAGCGGCCGGAAAGTTAAGTACAATATCGCCCGCCGCAGAAAGACGTAATATCAGTATTTTTGAATATTTCATTATTTTCAAGTATATAAAATAAAAAACGGCCCACCCGCAGACGTATTCAATATCGCAAAAGCGCGGATGAACCGGATTATATTTAAAAATTAAATTTAGTTATTAGAGATCGCGCCTACGGGGCAGCTATCGACAGCTTCCTGAGCTTTAGGGCCGTTGCCTATAACTTTGGCGCAGCCATCGTCACCTATTTTAAAAGTATCGGGAGCGATATCGACACATACTCCGCATCCGGTGCAGTCTTCACTGATTTTTAATGCCATGATTGTTTCCTCCAGAATATTTATTTTTTAATGCCTGTTTTTAAAAGGCACCCTTATGATAACATAATTTATAATAAAAATCTATATAAAAAAATAAAAATATATAGACTTACATGAATACAATTTATACAATATCATCATCAGATATTTTTTCTTTTAATTTATTTTTAAGCGATGCCTCTGTTTCATTTGAAGAAGGCTTCACGTCGCCGTGCCGTATATTCCTTACGGGAGGAGCGGGCGGGGCGATGGGAGGGATCGGTTTATTGCCGCGTTTATGTTCGTAATGCTCGATATTTTCAATCATAGCGTTATAATTTTCATTTTCTATTTCAACGCATTCTCTATATGAAGCCAAAGAATCGAGATATTTATAAAATATCCGTCCTTTAAATCCGCTCATCTTATTTTTAATAACTTCAAGCTCTACTATCGGCACCATTAAATCTGAGCTTCCCCATTCCCATTCAAGAAACGGCGTTTCAAAATTAAATATAAAATCGCAATAAAGCATCATAACGACATAAGGCTGATAGATAAACGCCGGTATTCGCGAAAAATCTTCACGTTTAGGCCTTTTTATTTCAGTTTCGCCGTCAAGATTAAAAGTGCCTATCATAGCAAATTCTTCAGTACGAACAAGCGTTTTTATTTCTGAAAGTATATCCGCCGCTTCACTCGCCTTATCGTTATAACGCGTCATCGGCCTTATCGCCGATATCGTATCAGAAATAACAACAAGCGGCTTATCTACAAATTCAAGCTTGTGCTTTCTGATTATATTTTTAAAATCTTTAATAGTAACTTCGCCGTGACTTTCATCTATTATACGCATTCTTTTGGTAAGCTGAGCGACCGCGGCGATACCTTCCTTTTTTTTTATATCAAGACTTTCTGTACGCGGAAACGAACATTTTATATATTTTACCGCTACACCGGAAGCTTCCGATATAAATTTTACCAGAATATCTTTTTGCGATTGATCGAGTGAAAAAAATATCAACTGCACATCGGAATTATTTTTTAATATTTGAAAAGCGAGCTGAGCGGCGAAAGTAGTTTTTCCCATCGCGCTCGCCGCCCCTATAAGATAAATTTCATTTTCTAAACCGTTAACCGCCTGATTTAAAATTTCAAACCCGGTATCGAGGCCGCAAAACGGCCTGTTATTTTTAGCCGTAGCTATTTCGAAATCTATATTTGTCTTTACGGCGTCGGGTTCGTAATCGTGATCACTTGATAAATCGGCATTTTCAAGCAAAACATGTATGGATTCGGCACATTTTTTAATGGTATTTATATAATCGCCCTTATCATTATTAAGCTTATTCATCGAACTGGCCAGAAGTTTTTTAGATTCATTCCTGAGGCAGTTTTCTTTAATTTTATAAATCAGCGTTTTAACATCGGTTTCAACAGGAGTTTCACCCGCTTCGCCGGTCAAATTGAAAATATGCTCGCATAATTCACCGCATATAGAAAATTGCGTTTTTTGTAAATGATAATTTTGCTTTAAAAATAATTCAGCATTTTGAAAATTAATCGTACGATTCTCATTATAAAGCGATAATAATGCTGAATAAATAAACTTTGTTTTAAGAGACGATTGAAAATTAGAAGGCATTAAATTTAAATTTAACGCATATAATCCGGCAAAATCAGAATTATGAACGAAAGCTTTTAAAAATTCGATTTCCGTTTTATATATGTCTTTACATTCGGCCATATCATATAATTCAGGCTGCGCATTACCTGCGGTAACCTGGTTATCTATTACATTATTCATAGCGAAATGAATTATAACAGATTATTATGCCTGTGTCAATATTATCAAGCTATTTTCAAGCCATTTTAAAAACCTTTTTACCCAATTTAGCTTAAACCATTTTACTACCGATAAAATAATTGATCAGATAATGTTAAGATAATATTGACACATTTTATGATTTCTGTTAAAATAACAATATGTGCAATACCATTAAACTCGATACAAATATATTAATAAAAAACTTTAAAATAGACCGGTTTCATTTTAATAAGCCGGCTTTTTTAAATAAACTTCTCGGTAATGAAGACCTTTTTAAAGAATTAACCGCATATTCCCTGATCCAGACGTCAGAAGAAATCCGCGGCCTGAAAAAAGCTTTAATTGCCGATGACATAGAAAAATTCAAGTCTTATGCTCACAAGCTTAAAGGCACCGCCTCTAATATGTGTTTCGAAAGAATCGCCGATCTGGTCGCATTAATAGAAAAAACTATTGAAAATTCTTCATATTCGATTAAACAAATTCAAACCTGCATCGATTCTATCGAATCCGAATGGAAACAGGTAAAACAGGAAATTATCAACTTATATCCGGACAGGTATTAATTTTATTATCCCATACTCACTATCAGCTTTTCAAGACGAGTTATTTTTTCGGCCATTAATTTGAGTAATTCAGCCGCGGCCGCCGGATTATTCATAATACGCTCCCTTAATTTATTATTATCAAACGCAAGAACCAATGAATCGCCCATTATCGATTCGGCCGTTATACACGAAGGTTTTTTCAATACAAAGTTTTCTTCGCCGATAAGGCTTTGAGGCCCGCTTACCATGATAGTGCCCGTCCAGCCGTCAATCGAATTACGGCATATTTCGATACGCCCGTCAACCAATAAATAAAATTCTTCGCTTTCAACACCTTCCCAGAGAAGATCTTCATTATTTTTAATTACTTTCTGGCGCGCCTGACCGGCGATCGATGCGAGTTCGTCTTCGCCAAAAACCGAAAAAACGGGAACAGACTTAAGAAAGTCGATTCTTTCAGTAAATGCGCTTTTTATAGTTCTCGAAAGTTTCGTTATGTCAAGTCCGGGCCATTCAAAGCCGATCCTGCTTAATATCATTTCCGTTTTATCGGAAAACACATTAAAAAACGTTTCATCGTTTTTAGCGTCGTCAAGCCAGCCAAGGTGCGTCATTATTTGTTCGGCGTATTTAGAAATACCGGTTTTATCGAAATTATCGTAAAGATAATCGGCGAAGCGCCTGAGCGTCATTCTTTCAACGCCGAGAGCGAGGCTTTCATCGGTGAATAATTCTGATAATTTTACCGTTTCCGGATTCCAGACGTGAAAAGTTTCATTTAATAACGCTTTACGGCCGAAAAGCGAGCGTATGGCGCAAGCGGCGATATCGACAAAGGAAAATTCAGCTTCGTCAACTATTTCAGGAACCGCGCCTATGTTAAGATATGATTTAATTTGATTGTAAAAAGCGTTATCGGCTATATTTTGTTGAAAAATTCCCGCGGCGGAATCAAAGACGAGGTTTCCAACCCTGAATACGCTTGCATTTATTCCGTTTTCACGGGCCTTTAAAACTTCTTTTTCAGCCAGAAATTTAGTTTTAAGATAGTAATTATCATGAGTTTGTCCGCAATCGAGATCATATTCGGTGAAACATTCGTGTTTACGGCCGTTAATCGAACCGCTGCCGACTGATACAGTCGATACATAACCAAAATCTTTTACTTTACGCGCACCGGCAAATTTGAGCAAATTAATCGTGGACGTAACATTATCGCGGTAAAGTTCGTCATAATGACCGTAATGTTTTACATTAGCCGCCGAATGAATAATTGCGTCTATTTCCGATGAAAGCGTTTCGTATTCGGCCTCTGAAAGCCCAAAACGGGGCGCACTGAGATCGCCGCAATAAACCTTTAAATTCTCAAATTCCGGGCTTTGAATGAAATCGGCGCCAAAATAATACGTCATTTTTTCAGCGACTCTTGTCTTAGCGTCTTCGTGGCTTCGTCCGCGCACTATAAGCGTGAGGCGAGTTCCGTCAGGATCTGAAAGAAAAATTTTACAGAGATGCGCTCCCAGAAATCCAGTCGCGCCGGTCAATAAAACATTTTGATAGCGTTTACGTTCTGAAATATCAAGTTTCGAATATTTCGCGTTTAATGTTTCGTAACGATTACGGGCCTTTTCGACTTCAGCATTATAAATATCATTTACGGCGGAGGCGGAAGCGCTTTGCTGCATTTCATCTATTATAGCGGCGAGTTTCACTTTAAGATTATTTTGCTTCGGCCTGATATTTTTCGCTAAATCGCCGAGAACCTGGTGTTCGAATATATCGTTAATCGAAATATCGAAACTTCTCGATAATTTATATACGACCGCGATAGCGCGGATCGAATTGCCGCCGATAAGGAAAAAATCGTCATTAACTCCGATTTTTTCGACGCCGAGAACTTCCTTCCATGCGCGCGCTATTTTTATTTCATTGCCGGTAGCCGGCGCTATAAATTCAACCGCGGCGGAGTTTTTTAAAGGCGCAGGCAGAGCGCGCCGGTCTATTTTACCGTTAGGCGTGAGAGGAATCGAATCGATCGAAGTAAAATAAGACGGTATCATATATTCAGGCAATTTTTTAGCAAGCGCGAGTTTTAAAGAGTCGAAACCGGCAAAAACGGCCGGATCACAAACGAGATAGGCGGCAAGATATTTATTGCGGGTCTCGTCTTCAAAATCTATAACCGCCGCGTCTTTTATGCCAGGATATTTCATTATCTGACGCTCTATTTCGCCAGGTTCAATTCTATATCCTCTAATTTTAACCTGTTGATCTATACGCCCGAGAAATTCGATATTACCGTCCGCCGTCCAGCGAACCAGATCGCCGGTACGGTAAGCCCGTGAATTTAACTCGCATGTTTTAAAGGGGTTATCGATAAATTTTTCAGCCGTAAGCTCCGGGCGGTTAATATAACCGCGAGCTATTTGTGCGCCTGATATCCATAGCTCGCCAGCCGTTCCGATGGGCACAGGACGGCCGCGACCGTCAACCACATACAGCCAGGTATTAGCGAGCGGCTTTCCTATGGGAATATTATCGTAATAACGATCGACGATAAAAGCGGTGGCCGATATGGTATATTCGGTTGGACCGTATTCATTGACCAGTCTGTATCCGGCCGAACCGCCGTAGCTGCGCAATTTATCGCCGCCGGTAACCAGCGTTTTCAATGAACGGCCGCCGCCGGTTTCCATAAATTGCTCACAAAATTGAGTCGGAAGGTTGGTTATAGTAATAGCGTTACAGTTAAAATAATCATCAAGCGCTTCAGGCGATAGCCTCAACTCGTCGGCAATGATATGAACTTCGGCGCCGCAGGTTAAAAACGGCGTCATTTCCCATATAGAAGCGTCGAAACTGAAGCCTGAATAAGACGCCGCGCAATCTTTATAAGTAACGGAATGAAAAACGTTATGCCATTTACATAAATTAACGAGATTACGATGTTCTATCATAACGCCTTTAGGTTTTCCAGTTGACCCGGAGGTATAAATAATATAGGCCAGATCCGAAGGTTTGTTGATATTTTCGGGCGCGCTTCCGGTTTCGCTCATATAAGCGCGCGAATCCAGATCAATCCATTCACCTCCGAACCATTCGACCCGTTCTTTCATAGAAGCGCCGCCAAGTACGGCTATCGCGTTACTATCTTCGATCATATAGCGTACCCGTTCGTCGGGGTAGGCCGGATCGATGGGCAAATAAGCGCCGCCGGCCTTCATTATGCCGAGCATGGCAATCACTATTTCTTCGGAACGTTTTACCAGTATAGCGCTTACCGTATCAGGCTTAACTCCTTTTTTACGCAAATGCAGGGCGAGTTTATCGGTAATTGCATCGAGCTCGCCGCAGGTATATCTGCGGTCTTTAAAAACCAGAGCGGTCTTTTCACTATATTCGGCCGCCGCCGTTTTAAAAAGTTCATGTATAGTTTTATAGAACGGAACTTCGAACGGCGTATCATTAAATTCATACAATATCTTTTGTTTTTCCGCGTCGTTGATAATGTCGATATCAGTAATAAGCACGCCGGGATTTTCCGCGATGGATTCAAGAAGACAGACTGTATGACCGGCCATTCTTTCTATAGTACTGGCGTCAAAAAGAGCCGCCGCATATTCGATAGCGACTTCAAGAGAACCGCCGGAGTTAAAAATATCGAAAGTCAAATCGAACTGCACCGTTTTATCGGCGGCGTCATAATTTTCTATTTCAAGGCCTTCCGCATTATATACTGTTTTTTCATTATAACTGAACATTACGTCGAATAAAGGGTTACGCGACGGATCGCGCTTCACCTTAAGTTCTTCGACTAAACGGTCGAAAGGATATTGCTGATTATGAAAACTATTTATAGCGTTAACTTTAACTTCGGCGAGAAAATTTTTAAACGGCTCCGAAGCGCGCGGATAATTACGAATCGGCAGAGTGCTGACGAACATTCCGATAACTCCGTCAAGCGAGGAATCGGCCCGGCCCGAACATGGCGCGCCGACCACTATATCTTCGCTGCCGCTATATTTATGAAGCAAAACATTAAACGCGGCGAGTAAAACCATAAACATTGTAGAACCCGTTTCAACCGCTATTTTCTTTAATGACGAGGTAATACGCTGATTTATATTAAAAAAGTGAACGCCGCCTTCAGACGTTCTCACGGCGGGCCGCGGACGATCATACGGCAGAAACAAAGAGACCGGTTCCGACTTAAAAGTATCGAGCCAGAAATTCTTTTGCTCTTCAAGAAACTGCTCGAAGGCGCCAAGGCTTTCCATTTCGGAGTAATCTTTATATTGAAACCGGGGAAGAGAAAGGCCGGTTCCACTATAAATTTTAAACAATTCATCGTAAAAAATATCGAGCGATATGCCGTCCACTATAATATGATGAAAATCCATTACAAAAATATGCCTGCCCGGGCCTGTCTCAATAAGCAATATCCTGAACAGAGGAGCTTTAAAAAGATCGAAAGGCCTGATAAATTCTTCTATAATTTCACCGGTTGAGCTTTCATCAATTTTGCGAAAATTCTTTTTTAATTTGACCCTTTTATTAATTTTTTGAAAAGGTTCGCCGTCTATAAGAATAAAAGAAGTTCTGAGCGATTCGTGCCTTTCGACGAGCGTATCGACGGCCCGGCCTAACTTCGCCCGATCGAGCGCGCCTTCGATTGAAATCGCGGTGGTTATATGGTAAGCCGAACTGCCCGGCTGCATGGTGTCCAGAACATACATTCGTTTTTGCGAATATGAAAGCGGATAATATTCTTTTTCAGCCGCCCGCGTGATATCCAGGACGGCAAAGTCTTTCAGGCTTTCGGCCTGAGGCGGCGAGACCGCCGTCTTTGATTTTAAATTAGCTGCCATAGAGGCTATTGTTGGATACGCAAATATATCCTTAACCTTTATCATGAATTTTTTTGAAAGTTTTGAGACCAGAGTGATCGCTTTAATTGAATTTCCGCCGAGAGCAAAAAAATTGTCGTTAACTCCTATATTTTCAAGACAGAGGACCGATTTCCATACTTCAGATATCTCGATTTCAGATTGAGTTCCTGGCGCCTCACCGCCGGAGTAAATTTTTAATTTATAATCGTTTAAAGTTTTATTAAGTATTGTTTCTTTACCGGCGGAAACTTTTAATTTATAATTTTCAAGAACGGCTTCCGGCGCGTCTAAAACTTGCCGGACGAGCGTTTCAAAATCCCGGGCCGCTGAATCGATAACGTCTTCGGAATATATTCCGGCGTTATAATTTATACGGATATTTATATCGTCGGAC
>CAYQWL010000048.1:0-18842 GCA_964421195.1 uncultured bacterium
GCGCAAAAAAAATATCCAGCGTAAAGAAAAACAAACAAAATTCTAATTCTAAAAAAACATCTGTAATAAATAATTCTAAGCTTAAGAAAGATAATAATAAAAATAGTAAGGTTAAAAAAAGTGCGGATAAAAAAAAAGATATTATTGCCGCTGATAAGATAAAAACTGTCCATGAAAAAAATCAAAATTTATCTTTAAACATTGAGCGAAAAGATTTAAAATTAATTCTTCCGGCGGCCGCTACGGATGAAATTATTATAAACTCGAAAAAATATAAAACCGGCGGGATTTCATTCGAAAAAAAAAGATATTCGGCGGCTAAATCTAAGATTGGTGAAATAAAAAAATTAGCCGCCGATATTAAGAAAGATTTCGAAGAGCAGAAAAAAAATCATCCACGCAAAAAAAATAGATATTCTATCGCTTTACCTGATAGTTATCACAATATAGACATGAAGCTCGCCGGTGAGATAATGAGACGCGTTAATTTGAGTTCTCTGTCTGTGTTTAAAACTTTATATTTGCCTCATTTAAAAAAAGCCAGGAATGTTAAAAATAAAAAAACGATAAAAAATGCTTCTGATAACGGAGGACTCGATGAGCGCACTAAAATGGCTTTATTCATTGTCGGTAATTTTATAAATGAAGCGATCGAAAAGCATGGCAGTGGAAATTTGTCGAAAACGCATAAGCATTTTGATAGATGGATTCACGAAGGCGCTAATTTGATCTCTTACGGCACAATCTACCCTGCGCCGGATAAAAAGCGTGAAAATAAAAAAAAGCGTGTTGAAGGCATAATTGGTTATAATACAGCCAGAAAATTATTGCGGGCGCTTATAGAAGTCGAATCTTCGGCGGTGCAGATGAAAAATGGAAAAGTGAACATATCGCTTAATATGCGCACATATCCACGTGATGGTTCTTATGTTATAGGTTTTATGCAGGAATCCGTCGATGACTTCGCTAAAGGCGTTAATTTATTTGATCCTGAAATTAATATTAAATATACCTGTAAAAAACTTCATAAATATTTGTTGAAGTATAAAGGCGATTATGATAAGATGTTAAGACATTATAATGCGGGCCAGGGAAATATGGATTGTGCGCAGGCGCATCGTTATTCAGCTAAAGTGCGTCGTTTTATGGAAAAATATTAATTTTTAATCGTAATTTTTATAAAGGTGTTATAAGGTAAAGATGGTATTTAATAGTAATAAATACAAAAAGCTTTCAATTAAGGCGCTTGTTTTTATTTTAGTTTTTGCTTTATGGCCGGCGGCCGTTTCGTTTATAAATGTAACGAATTTTTGCCGGACGGCAGGGCGGGCGTATGCCGATAAGCCAGCCGCGCCGTCATTTAAAGAAATTATTACGGAAGACGAAAGCGGCGGTGAAGATATCGCTTTGATTACGAACCGTCTTATTGAAACGGGTCGTATCGTTATCGAAGAAATAGATGGTAAAATAATTATTCGCTGGCGGGCGCCTGAAAAAAATAAGCTGTTTGGCGCAAGTATAAAGTCGCGTTCGAAATCGGTCGCCGGTTTTAACATTTATAAATCTAAAAATAAATATATGAATTTTGTATTACTCGCGCGTATCGATGCGGATAATACAGGTTATTATAAATATGAAGATTTTGATTTAAAAAATGATGTTATTTATTATTATAAAATTAAGATCGTAGATTCGGATGGCGGTGAAAATGATTTTTTACCGCAGTTTCAGGCTTGCGCTCGCGATGTCGATAAACCCGCCCGTCCCGGTAAACCTGAAATCGAAAATGGTGATGGGTTCGTAAAAATTTCATGGAAACCTTATGAAAAAGATGATTTTTATGAATATCAAATTTTAAGAGCGACCGTAATAGGCAGTGAATATGAAATAGCATCGCGCATCAGGCAGCGTGGAATCTGTCAATTTATCGATTCTGAAATAATTAACGGTAAAAGCTATAGTTATATTCTCCGAATAATTGATAAAAGCGGAAATATGAGCCGTGATTCTATTGAAGCCATCGGCCGGCCCGTAGATCGCAGCGCTCCGAAGACGCCTGAAAATTTAACCGCGAAGCCTGGCAATAACTCTGTCGTTCTTGAATGGCAGCGCTCCGAAGACGCCGATTGCGAAGCTTATAAAATATATTCTTGCGAAGGCGCGCCGTCGATATCGAATAAGATGAAGTTTTTAGTTAGAACTAAGGCAAATGATTCTCTGGTTAATAATTATCGTGTAAGCGGATTGAAAAATGGGAAAGTTTATTATTTTAGCGTATCAGCGGTGGATTTTAGCGGTAACGAATCGGCGCTTGCATTTGAAATAAAAGCGGTGCCCGTAGATTTTACGCCTCCCGATAAGCCTTCTTATATAAAGGTGAGCGCTATGAACGGCGCTAATAAAATAGAGTGGGCTTCCGTGCCTGATCGTGATAGCGATCTTTCAGGTTATCGCATTTATCGTAAGTCATCATCTTTTCCTGAATTTATAGCCGTCGCCGATTTGAAAAAACCAAGAAAATCAGAGGCGCAGCTTTATATAGCTGAAAAACGTAAAAAAAGTTCAGGCGTAGATAAATTTTATCCGGTTATTTTTGAATATATTGATAACGGCCTTTATAATACGATGGCTTATTATTATTATGTGACAGCTTATGATGTGAAGGGCAATGAAAGTTCTCCTACCGTAACATGCGAAGGCACGCCCTGCGATAAAGTTCCTCCGGTTAAGGTTTCGGGATTTAAAGCCGAATCGAGAGTTTCTAAAATAACGCTTAAATGGCGAATAAATAAAAAAGAGCGTGACTTAGCCGGATATTATATTTATAGAAGAGCGGAATCGCAGGAAAAATACGATCTTATAGCTGAAATTAAAAAACCTGAAATTAATAATTTTGAAGATTTAAATTTAGAATACGGCGTTAAGTATTTTTATAGAATTTCCGCTTTTGATGAATCTTTAAATGAATCGATAGCATCCGAAGAAAAATCGGCCTCGGCTCGATTTACCAATCAAATTTCATTTTCTAAGGCTTATATTGACAATAGGCCTTATACATATTGTTTTTCGATAAATTTAAACGAGCCGAGCCTTTGTTATTCTAAAAGCGTCGATAATATTTCCTGGTCAGGCTGGTCAAAACGGATAAAATTTTTATTGCCGCCGAACATGGGTAAAATGACTCAATTATCAGTTCAAAAATGGATAAAAGGGATTTTGATTTTTTCATACAATCCGGTAACGCTCGATCTTTTTTTTGTTAATTCTCCGGATGAAAAAACTTTTCCTGAATGGCGGCTTCTTTTTAACCATATTGAACTTCCGCCTAATTTTGGGAAGCGTTGTTTTATCTCTTTTGAAAAAGATGAAAAATCCGTTATGTGTTTTTCTTATAACCCTCTTTCCGGTTCGGTTTATCATAATTTGAGCCGCGACCTTGAATCGTTTTTGAGATGGTCGCCATGCGGTATCGGCGTGAAGCCGCCGCCCGCCGATTCGGATATGTTTAAATATTTTATTACGGCTGATGATAAAGGCTATTATTTATTCGCTTATAATCTCGATGATAACGAAATTACGCAAAGTATGAGTTTTGATAAAAAACACTGGAAGGCATGGTATAAATTTGCCCGCAGCCTTAAAAAACCTGAAAATTCCGAAAAAAGCGTCGGCAAATAAAAGAACGAAAGAAGGTTTCATGTGGCGGTGAAGATACGAAAACAGTCTGGCATTATTCGATGCGTTAATAAAGACATAACGATAGATTATAAAAAATTAGCTAAGAGTTTTTCAAAACTTAAAATTCTTGTAATAGGCGATCTTATGATCGATGAATATCTTGTCGGAAAATGTAAAAGAATATCTCCGGAAGCTCCGGTGCCGGTAGTCGAAGTTTTTAAGCGTGAATACCGGCTTGGCGGGGCTGCTAATGTCGCAAATAATATTTGCCGCCTCGGTTCCAGCGTGAGCATCTGTTCGGTGATCGGCAATGACGGAATCGGCCGTCTCGCTCTTGAAGAATGTAATCATAATAATATAGATAACACGGCAATCTTTTGTGACACGTCGCGTCCGACTACTTTGAAAACCAGAATTATTGCTCATAATCAACAGATAGCGCGCACCGATATAGAAAGAAGAGAAGAAGTGGGCGATGTGATAAGAAAAAAGGTGTCGGCTTATTTACATGATAATATAAAAAATTTTGACGCCGTGATTATTTCTGATTATGCTAAAGGTTTGATTAATAAAAAAACTCTTGACGATATTCTGCCGCTTATAAAAAAAAGCGATAAAATAATTACCGTAGATCCAAAAGTTGCTAATTTTTATCATTATCGCTCGGTTAGCTGTATCAAACCTAACCGCAAGGAAATTTCCGAAGTTCTCGGTTACGAGGCCGAAACCGAAGAAAAACTTTTAGACGGCGGGCGCGCTATATTAAACGATTTATCGCTTGAATCGCTTTTAATTACGCTCGGCGAAAGCGGAATGTGCCTTTTAAAAAAAGATTCCGATGCTTTTATAATACCGGCATGCGCCAGGGCGGTTTATGATGTAACCGGCGCCGGCGATACGGTTATATCTGTTTTTACGCTTTCTCTTGCCGCCGGCATCGATCATCTTAACGCCGCTCTTTTAGCGAATATTGCCGCCGGCGAGGTTGTCGAAAAGCTCGGCACTTCTACGATAAGCGTTGATGATCTGGTTGACGCCGTTAAGGGGCATACTAAATAAATAGCGCGGCGCCGTACGCCGTTTTGTAAAGGAGATTTTATGAAAATACTCACAGCCGAACAGATGAAAAAAATAGATTCTAAAGCCGTTTCAGATTATCATATAGCCGGCGGGATACTTATGGAAAATGCCGGTATTAAATCCGTACTTGCCATGTGTGAAATGTTTCCTGATGTGCATAAAAAAAATATACTTGTAGTTTGCGGTCCAGGTAATAACGGCGGCGATGGATTTGTCATAGCCCGCCATCTTTTTAATCTTGGCTGCCAGATAAGCGTGGTAACCGCGGCGCCGGTTAATAAATATAAGGGCGATGCGGCCGATAATCTTAAAATATTATCAGCTATGGGCATGGGTGTGTATGAGCTGCATTCCGAGTCTTCGATATATGAAGTAATGAATATGGCTAATTTTTCGGATATAATAGTGGATGCAATATTCGGTACGGGGCTTTCTAAAAAAATAGAAGGTCTTTATCTGGCATTGATTAATGGGCTTAATAGCGTTCCGGCTCCGAAATTTGCTATAGATATCCCTTCAGGTATAGATGGCTCGACCGGTCTGATAATGGGCGCGGCTATAAAGGCTTCCGCTACAGTTACCTTCGAAACTCCCAAAATAGGCCATATATTAGATCCGGGTTCTCAATATATCGGAAAATTATTCGTAGCTGATATAAGCATACCAAAATCGCTTTTTGCCGGCAATGAGTTTAAACTTAATCTTATTACCGAGGAATTTGTCGCTAAAAAAATTATAAAACGATCTCCGGTTTCTAATAAAGGAGATTTTGGACGCGCATTGATAATCGGCGGTTCCAGGCTTTATTCAGGGGCCCCGAAAATAGCTGCCCGCGCGCTTTTGCGATGCGGCGCCGGACTTTCTTTTATGATGGTGCCGGATGTAATATTAAACCAGGTTCAGACTGAATTTTGCGATGTAATCAGTATGGGATTGAAATCTACGGTTGAAGGCGCGATCGATTCGTGTGTTGAAAATATAGACTCCGTGCTTCAATTTATTGAAACAAACCGCATTAATGCCGTTGCCGCCGGTATGGGCATGTCAAACAGTCCGGCAGCCTGCGATTTTATGGCCGAATTGCTCGCTGAAATTAAAATTCCGGTATGCCTTGATGCCGATGGGCTTATGGCATTAAAAAAACACAGGGCAAAAATTCTTATGAACCGTAATTTGAAACTTATAGTTACGCCGCATCCTAAAGAATTGTCCAGACTTTTAGATATAAGCGTGGAAGAGATTCTTATGAATCGTATAAAAATTTGCGAAGATTTTTCAAAAACATTTAGAACCGTTACTCTGTTAAAAGGCCATCGTACGATTATTTGCAATGAAGCGTCTGATGTTTATATAAATTCTTCCGGAAATCCAGCTATGGCAAAAGGCGGAATGGGCGACGCGCTGGCCGGAATAATCGCCGGATTTATATCCGGCGGCGCCATGGATCCTTTTACCGCGGCTGTTACGGCGGCATACATTCACGGCAAAGCGGGCGATCTCGCCGCGGCTTCACTGTTCGAATATAGTATGACGACGGATGATTTGATTTTAAAACTGTCCGATGCAATGCGTTCTATATTAAAAAGCGTTGAATAATATGCTTTTGTATTTAGCATGTTTAATATAAATTTTTATTTTATTTAGTGCTGAATTTTAATAAAATAAAATTAATAAAATTTCTTGTTTTTTAAAAAAAATTTTGATATAATAAATTGATATTCTTTGAAAAGGGTTTAAATATATTAAATTTAAAAGTGGAGGAGAATATGGGCGAAATTTACGGTGTTTCAAATATATCGTTCGAACAGCGTGCGGAGGCTAATGAGCATTTCGACTACGGCCTTACTTTTGAATTAAAAGGGGATACCGATAAAGCTTTAGAATATTTTAGCCGGGCTGTTGATTGTGATCCTGATTTTGCCGAGGCATATAATAAACTTGGCGACATTTATATGAAAAAAGCCCGTTATGACGAAGCTATAGAAGTATATACGAAATCGGCCGAATTGAAACCCGACATCGAAAACACTCATTTTGATCTGGGTTGTGCATATTTACAAACATCCCGTCTCGACGAAGCTGAAAAAGAATTTAAAACGGCTCTTGATCTTGATCCGCATCATTATGAAATTTATGGAAAGCTCGGCGCGTTATGTATTGAAAAAAAAGAATATGAACAGGCGCTTGGATTTATGCATAAGATGCTTGTTGCGGATCCTACGGCGGTGGCCGCTCGTTATTATAACGGTCTTGCGCTTTATTTTATGGGAAAAAAAGCTGCGGCGTCAACTGAATTTCGTGAAGTTATATCGAGATATTCCGCTCTGATTAAAATAAAACCCGATTATGCTGAAGCGCATTATTTTATGGGTATGGCTTATTATTATAACGAAAATTATCAGGAAGCCGCCGCTAATTTAAAACGCGCTATCGAACTCGATACCGATAAAATAGATTTTCACTATAGTTTAGGCCTTGCTTATTCTGACGCGGATGTTTTTTATGCAATGGCCAATGTGCAAAAAGCTTTAAATAACATGGCCGTTGCGGATGATTATTTAAAAAAGGCTTCTAACTGTGAACCTGATAATTATAAATATAAAAACTATCTCAGCTAATTAGCGATTTATTAGCATGTACATAAAAATGATAAAAAAACATTAATCATATATATAATAAAGCCGATATATGTATCAGGAAGATTATAAATAAAAAAATTAATTTTTAAAAATATTGTGCTTATTTAATTTTTTTAAGATTTTAACTGCTTTAAACTTTATTGTTTTTACGGTTTTTATCGTTACTATAACTTGATATAGTGAGGCGTGTTATGACGATACCGGCTTATAATAATTCTGGTCCATCATCGGTTGGCGGTGGCGCCGCTGGTGATCCGTCCGCTATCGCGAGAAAATTAGAAAATATTTCTACGGGCGGCAAAAAAATGACGCGCGAAGAAAAAATCAAGCAGTTAAAAGAAACTGCAGCAGAATTTGAATCAATTTTTGTGCATAGTCTGTTAAAAACTATGCGTAGCACCATTCAAAAAACTAATATTATTTCAGGTGGTAACGCTGAAAATATTTATCAGGATATGCTCGATGAAAATTATGCCAGAATTGCAGTTAAAAGAAGTGATTTTGGCATAGCGCGCAAAGTGTATGAACAATTTAGTAAAACTATTAAATAATATATCAATCTTGCATTATTATCAAATATAATCAATATCCATATAAAAATTGAATCAGGCGCTATTTATCACGGTCTCGCCGTCGTTTTTGATATCTTATTTTAAAAAATAAGCCTTTTCAATATTTTATTATTTTATTTTACTTTATTTTCATTTTATGATAATACAAAATCCATGCCAGGAGGAATTATGGTATCAAATCAGGTTGATAATCCTGAAATTGAAATTCAGGAACCGCCGAGTGAAGCGGCCGCATCCCCGCAAAAAGTCGAAAAAACGGTAAAACGTCGCTCTTCTACGAAATCGGCGGAAAAAAAAGAGATCGTTGAAAAAACGGGTGACGGTGAAAAAAGCAGAGTCCGTACTGTGAAAAATAGTTCTGAAACATCGTCCGAAAAGCTTGAAACGTTAAAAAAAGAGCCTTCGTTAAAATCTTCGCCGGCCAAAACATCACCGGTTCAGATTAAGTCAGATGATGAAAACACGTTGAAAGCATCTCGAATTTCCGGGGGCGAAGGTAATTTTTTGGGCGGCGAAGCTGAAACTGTTATAAAGACAGGCGGTCATGCGGTTAAATCTGATTCGCCGCAAATGGATGATGGGCGGGTTAAAAATTCTCAATCGGCGCCTCCGTCAGCCGCTCAGCCTTTTAATAATGGCCAGTCTGGCGCTTCCGCAGCCGCCGCTAATAATAATAATTATAATAATAGCGTCAACAATAATAACAGTAGCGCCGGTTCGAATAATTCAGGCAATACGTCTTCACGGCCGAATCAAAATAATTATCGGTCTAATTATTCACAGAATCGTTTTAATGATAATAACGGTTCAAATTATTATAAACAATCCGGCCAAAATAATCCTGGCGGTGGTCAAAATAATTCAAATGCAACCGTTTCAGGATCGCCGCATAATTTTAATCAATCAGGTCCTGTTTCAGGACAGCAAAATACTCAGTGCCAGAACATGCCTCAACATCAATATGTCGAAATGGCAAGAGGCTTCACTATCCAGGATCTTAATAAAAAAAGCATAGCCGAGCTTTTTCAGATCGCTCAGGAGCTTGATATTACTCCGCAGTTTCATAAACGTATTAATACTCTTATTATGCGAATAATGCATGAACAGATAAAGCGTGCTGGAGGTTATGCCGCCGAAGGCGTTCTCGATATTCTCGAAGACGGTTATGGTTTTTTGCGTACCGCCACTTATTCGATTAATGAAAAAGACGTTTATGTTTCACCTTCGCAAATTCGCCGCTTCGATCTTCGGACGGGAGATGTCATTATAGGCCAGACGAGGGCTCCAAAAGAAGGCGAAAAATTTGCCGCTCTTCTTCGTATCGAAGCTATTAATTTCGAAGAACCTGAAAAGATTAAAAATAGAAAAACTTTCGATACTCTTGTTCCGTGCTATCCTACAGATAAATTTACGCTTGAAAAAAAAGCGGACTATGGCGATCTTTCAACGCGTATAGTCGATTTAATGTCGCCAGTTGGAAAAGGCCAGCGCGGGCTAATCGTCGCTCCGCCTAAAGCTGGAAAAACTACGTTACTCAAGAGTGTCGCAAATTCTTTAATAGAAAATCATCCTGAAGTCGAAGTTATGATATTATTAATCGATGAGCGGCCCGAAGAAGTAACCGACATGCAGAGGTCCGTCAATGCTGAAGTAATCAGTTCCACATTTGATGAACCGCTCGAACATCATATAAAAGTTTCAGAGCTCACTCTTGAAAAAGCGAAACGTATGGTCGAAAATAACAAGCATGTCGTTATTCTTCTTGATAGTATAACCCGTCTTGCGAGAGCATATAATTTACATCTGCCGTCTTCAGGCCAGACACTCACAGGCGGCGTGAATCCTGCCGCATTATATAAGCCCAAAAAGTTTTTCGGCGCAGCCCGTAATATCGAAGGCGGCGGTTCTCTTACTATATTAGCTACGGCTTTAGTAGAGACCGGTTCTAAACTCGATGATATTATTTTTGAAGAATTTAAAGGCACCGGCAACATGGAATTGATACTTGACAGAAAATTGTTTGAAAAACGTCTTTTCCCGTGCATGGATATCAAGCGTACGGGCACTCGTAAAGAAGAACTTTTACTTGATAAAGATACGCTTAATAGAGTGTGGATACTCAGAAAAATACTCGAACCTTTATCGCCTGCTGAAGCTATGCAGCTTATGGTTGATAGAATGTCAAAAACTAAACGTAATAAAGATTTTCTTGAATCCATGCATGTAGCTGATGCTAATTAAATAAAAAGCGGCATTATTCCTGTGAGCATGGAATAATATTTATATAGCCTGATGGCATTTAAAAGTCGGTTAAATAAAAAGCGGATAATGGTGAAAAAATATCAAGCACACGGGCTGGCGGTTTATTAAATGAATATAACTTGACAAATGTAAGTTTGTTATAGTATAATTTAATGCAAGAAAAGACCGTTATGTAAAATTCATTGAAAAAAATAAAAAAAATAGTTATTAACGCTTTTTATTTATGTATGTTATGGGGGGAATATATATAATGCCGATATCCAGAAAAGCTTTTTGCTTTTTGTGCGCGGCGTTTTTACCGGTTTTATATATTTTTATATCTTCATTTGTTAATCCGGTAATTGCCACGCAATCTATCAGCCTTCTGTTAGAAAAGAAATTTGATAATTCAATGTTTATACTTTCATCTGATCTTTTTAAAGTAGAACGCCGGTTTAAAAATAATTCATTGATCGAACGAAATATGGGCGGGCTGGAAAATATCGAAGGATGTTTTCAAAATTCTCATATTTTAATCGCTGATAAAATTTTATCGGTAAATTCAAATGATATTAGCGTTAATTCAAATCTTCTTGTCGCTGATATAACGGGAGGACTTTCAGAATTTTCACAAAATAATACGGTTTCCGGCGCTCAGGCAGATAATTCACTTGCTTCTTTAATATTGGTAGATGATAATTTCGATAATTTTTCGTCATTAACTTCAAGTAAGTTATATGTGGCCAGAATTCAAAGTAATACTTATGTTCCAGCTTACCTTCGCGGCGTCGATTTCGCTAATTATGCCAATCTTCACTTAGAACGCGGTGATGGTGAAGAAGGCGTTCAGGCATTTTATAATTCTTATGGTATGGCCGGCGAAATGTCATACGGCCTTACGACGCTTTTAAACGTCGATTTCGATAATCCATCTATAACAGAATCTGAAACTTCTCTCGATATGAGTGAACTCGAACAGTCATCCGACAGGCTTCCCACTAAAGATATTTTTAAAAGATTTTCTAATTTTAAAGACATGAGTTTGGTTTCGGCTAATGAAATTGAGTCTTTCGATTCAGGCTGTTCATTTTTACCTGAGAAGTCAGCCCCTCGTGAATTTAATAAATTTCATGTAGTAGAAGCTAAAGATAGTGTAATCTCAATAGCGAAAGAATATAATATTACCGTTTCTGAGCTCATGGCGGCAAATAATTTGAGCTCAATCGAATTAAACCGCGGCTCGACACTTTTAGTTCCTGAAAAATTATCAATTGGCTCCGTCGCATTAAATCTTCAGCCTGAAAGCGTTTCTGAAGTTCAGACAACCGGCTCTGTAAAAGCTAAAATATCTTTGAAAGGCCGTGAAGAACAACCGCCTTCTAATTTAACCGCCGTTTCTTCTTCTACAAATACGTTTAAACGGCTTTTATGGCCTTCCGTGAGCCGGCGGATTACTTCTCGTTACGGAGTAAGAGTTCATCCAATATATCGCGTCAAAAAATTTCATAATGGAATTGATATAGGCGCAAAATATGGTTCGAGCATTAAAGCCGCATCTGATGGCGTTGTAGTTTATTCAGGCTGGAAATCATTTTATGGCCGTACTATTATTATAAAACATTCAAACGACTTATATACGCTTTATGCTCATTGTTCAAAACTTATATCTAAAAAAGGAGAACGTGTCAGCCGGGGGGCTTTTATTGCTAAGGTAGGTTCGTCAGGTTTGTCAACCGGGCCGCATATACATTTTTCCGTTCAAAAAGGCGGAAGATTCGTTAATCCTATGAAATATTTTTAAAAGGATAATTTAGTTTATATACTTAATATGAACGGGGCAGGGCGGCGTCCTGCTCTGTTTTTTATTATATTGTATAACATTTTATCAATTAAATTATAAAACAGCCGATAAAAAATATGGATGAATATATTATCGATTTTTCAACGGTATAAAGGATATAAAGGATATAAAACATTAGTATTAATGAAATGGATAATAAAATGAATATGACGGCTGAATTTATAAAAGCATTCTTTAAGACCGCGTTTAATAATTGTAATTTAAAAGGAAAATATACCGTTGCGGCCGGTATATTGTATTTATTGATTTCAGCGTTAATTGTATCGGGTTTTATTATTTTTATCGGTTATGCGGAATGCGAAGCGGCTGATTATGCTAAGACGTTGCCGGCCGGGGCGAATGACGCTTCTAAAATAAGTCCGGGCCGTTATTTTACCGAAGCTTATCAACTTTATAAAGAAAAAGATTTTGATGCCGCCATAGAATTATTTAAAATGGCGATAGTAGATAATCCTGATAATTTTATGGCATATTTTTATCTTTCTAATATTTATCTTGAAAAAAAGATGTATGATCAGGCCGAATCGGTTATGAACGTAGCGTCTCATATAAAATCCAGCTCGTCAGAAATTGAAAAAGCTTTCAGTGAGGGTGGTGCGCTTATGAATGAAACTGAAATGATCAGATACAGGCAAAGCGCCAGATTTAATTACAAAGAGGCGCTTAAACTACTTGCGGATGGCGAATGGCAGGAGGCGCTCAAGCTTCTTCAAAATGCTTATAACATGGAACCTGATAATGAAATATATGTGGTGAAAATAGCCGAAGTGTTTCATGATATGAAAAACACAGGTAAATCCTGTTATTATTATAAAAAAGCGCTCGTTATAAATCCTGATAATCAAACTGCATTGAAAAAACTTGCACGTATTTTATTTAATGATAAAAAATATGATGAGGCTGTGGAATTGTATAACAGGCTTTATAAATTAAGCGGTGAATCAAAATATCTTTTAGCAATGAATGAATGTGATGAAAAAATGAAGAACGGCGATGCAGAATCGATTAATGTGGTTTTAAAACGGCGAGGCCGAAGCATATTTGTCAATATGGGATATAATCATGGGTTGAAAATGGGTGATGTAATCAATAAAAGATTGTTAGTTTATCGATCGCGAAATAATTCTGCGATAAAAGATCCGCGTAATACTAAAGTAGTAGGTTATGAAAGGCCGGTTATAGTAGGAGAGCTTTTAGTAACGAGAATCGAAAATGATTTTTGTGAAACTCTCGTTTCTACAGAATTAAACGGCGGAATAACGATAGGTGACGAGGTAAGATGGAAGGAATAAAAATAGTAACGACCAATAGAAAAGCTCATTTTAATTATGAAGTTATCGAATCTTACGAAGCCGGTGTAGTGCTTTGCGGCACTGAAATCAAATCGGTTCGTGATGGAAAAATGAGTATCGGCGATAGTTATTGCCTTGCGCGTAACGGCGAAGTAATAATGATTAATTCACATATAGAAGAATATATTTTTGGTAACCGTTTTAATCATGAGCCCAGGCGAAGCCGTAAGCTGCTTCTTCATAAAAAAGAAATTCAGAGGCTTATTGGTAAAACGAGCGAGCGCGGATTTTCGATAATACCTTTAAAAGCTTATTTAAAGAGGGGAAAATTAAAGGTAGAAATTGCATTATGCCGTGGTAAAAAGGCATTTGATAAAAAAGAAGCTTTGAAGGAACGTGATTTAAAGAAACAATTTCAAAAAGAAATTAAAGGCGTATATTAACGATATTTGAATGATTATAAAATGATAAAGAAGAAAAATATTTTTATGATATTATTATTTATGAATAATAAATAGCAGGAGGCGAGAAGTGACGGGTGTTTTAAAAAACAAATTTTTTATTAAAAAAATTTATTTAGCGGTTTTTGTTATAATTACTGCCGTTTTTTTATTTCATAGTACTGGAATCTGTCAGACCGTTAGCGTTGAAGGCAGAGATATCGAAATTAAATCATCGGACGGAGTCGATTATATTTCGCTTAAAACTCTTTCAAAGAAGCTTGGCTTATCTGTTAAATATTTTCCAGAATCTAAAATGTATAAAGTGACCGATCGCGATAAGCGCGAAATCAGGTTTGTGGCCGATAAAAGGGCCGTCGTGGTCGGCGATACTTTTATTCGTTCTACCAATCCCGTGGTTGAATCAGGCGATGATGTCGATATACCACTTGAAATAATTTCAGGTCTGTATAGCGTTTCCACTTCCTCCGAAGCGAAAAAAAACAGCGGGTCCGAAAAACCTTTGTCAAATAATACTTCCGGGGTTTCTGCCGCGCCGGGTAAGCCGGAACCGCTTCCAGTCGATGAAGAAAGCGATACGGCTTTAAATGGCGATGAAACCGCCGCATCGGGTGATTCTTTGCTCGTGGAAGATGAAGATACTCTTGAAACGGCAGTCGCTGAATCCGATGAAAAAATAGATTCTCATGAAGCTGTTATTGAAAATATTAAGTATAGAAGAAATACGGATTCATTTGAATTAGATATAGCTTTTGATGGCCCTGCGCCTGAAGGCGTTAAATATTCTAATGGTATGGATGGTAAAAATATAGATATAATAATTAATAAAGTAAATTCGAAGCTTGGCGAGCAGTTGATAAAAATAACGGAAAATATAGTTGAAAGCGTAAAATTGACGATGGTTAATCAGGAAAATTCAAACCGCGTTATTTTATCGTTAGTATCAAATACTAAAGTAAATGCCGGGTTTGTAAAAAATGGAAATATGATAACATTTACCGTTAAAAAAACGGACGTGCCATCGGCGGGAGAATTAAAACCGCTTATAGCTGAAACCGCGGCCTCTGATACTCAGAGTATTGAAGCGGGTACGCAAAATTCTACGCCGCAAATTACGGAGACCGGCAGTGAGCCTAAAAAAGCGCCGGGTATGGATGTTTTAAAAAGTACCGATAAAATCGAAGTTAAATTAGCTAATATCGACGAATTAATATCCGGCCTTGGCGATCGTGACGATATTATCGCTATAGACGCCGGCCATGGCGGCGAAGAATTTGGGGTTGTATCTGAAAACCGTTTGAAAGAAAAAGACGCGGCGCTTGATATAGCACGCCGCCTTAAAGCGTTAATGGATAAAACAAAATTAAGGGCAATTCTCGTAAGAAGCGGTGATTATTTTATGCCGGTTGAAAACCGTCTTAAAGTGATTAATACTTATGATACTAATTTGTTAATTTCTCTGCATGCCGGCGGCGCAGTTTCTTCAGATGCATCCGGAATCGGGCTTTATTATTATGATACGGGCGCCAGAAGTTCGGCTGCATCGCCGCTTATAGCTTCTAATTCTAATGTTATAGACACTGAAGTGGCTGAAATAATGGCTTCGCTGAATTCATCAAAAAAAATTAAAGATTCTAAATTACTTGCGGAGACTATCGGCGATTCTATTCGTAAAACTCGCGGCCTTAAAGTCCGTAATATTAAAGGCGCTAATTTTTCAATGCTTTCTGAATGTATAATGCCGGCGGTTATGCTCGAAGCTGGTTTTATTACCAACCGTGAAGATGAAAAAGCGCTTATGAGCGATGAGTATAAAGATAAAACCGCCGCGGCTATTTTTGAAGGAATTAAAAACTATTTATTGAACGTGAAAAAATAATCGAGGAGTGTTGGAGATAAATGATTGAAAAAAAACAGCAATCCGCGTCCGGCGGGAATTTTCTTTCGGTTTTAATGTTATTGATAATTCTCGGTATTTTAATGACTCTTGGATATTACGTTTTTATAGAACCCGAAGCGCTTGGATTTCAAAATGTAGATTCTACGCAGAAAAAGATTCGAGTTCAGGGTAAAGACGCTGATTTAAAATCGGTGGCTCCGGAGCAGGCAAATATCAGGCTTTATTTTGCTAACGCGGCATTTGATGCGCTGAATGTCGAAGACCGCGGCGTGGCTAAGTGCAATAGTATTCTTTCGTATGCGAAATCCGTTATATCGCAATTAATAAAAGGCCCCACTCAAAAAGGTCTTTTTAGAACGATACCTCCAGCGGTAGTTTTGCGCGCCGTTTATGTATATGGAGAAACGCTTGTCGTCGATTTTTCTAAAGATTTAGTTAATCAGCATACCGGCGGTATTAGTTCGGAGCTTTTAACAGTTTATTCGATTGTCAATACGCTTATGGAACTTCCGCCCGTTGATGGAAAATCAGTAAAAAACGTTCAAATATTGATTAACGGATACCCTATTAAAACCCTTACCGGCCATGTGAATATAGAAAAACCGCTTACCGGCGAACCCGGGCTGGTATCTTCGATATAAAGGAGTGGGTTACGATTTTAAAAGATTTAAAAAGCGCTATTGATGAAATTTTAAAATATATACCCTGCGCGGCTGAAACGGAAGACGTTTTTATTTTAAATGCGCTCGATCGTATTATTGCATGCGATATTACGGCGCGTTTTTGCGTTCCGCCGTTTGATACCTCGGCAATGGACGGCTTTGCGGTAAAAAGTTCTGATTTTAATGGTTCTGGTATGAGAGGCGGCGCCAGGGTTGTTTTAAAAGTTATCGGCGAAGCTGCGGCCGGTTCTGGCTGCGGTTTTTCTATATCTTCAGGCGAAGCTGTTAAGATAATGACCGGCGCGGTTCTTCCGGCGGGCGCGGATGCTATTTTAGTAAAAGAAGCGGCCGCCGAGTTAAAAGATGAAGGTTCATGGAGCGTATCGAGTGAAGATAAAGTTATGCCAGGCCTGCATGTTCGTAAAATAGGCGCGGATTTTTCCGCGGGCGATGTCATATTGCCGCGCGGAACTTTTGTAAATCCCGCGGCTCTTGGAATAGCCGCTTCATCCGGTTATAACCGGCTTAAAGTGTTTTTAAAAAAAACGGTCGCTGTCGTTTCTACCGGTGACGAGCTTATAGATCCGCTTTCGCCGGAAGTAGATTTAAATGGTTTTATACCTGCCGCGGGTAAAATTATGAATTCTAATTTGTTTCTTCTGCACGGATTGTTGAAGAAAATAGGTTTGAATTCGGAACTTTGCGGTATAGCTCGTGACGAGCCGGAAGATATCGCGTCGAAGATCGATTCGGGATTGCAAAAAAATGATATAGTTATTACAACGGGAGGCGCGTCGGTTGGAAGTTATGATTATATTCCGGCGGCGCTCGAATTGCTTGGTTTTAAGGCATTTATATGGAAGATGGCTATAAAACCCGGAAGGCCGTTTATTTTTGGAGTGAAAAACGGGCCGGCCGGATATAAAATAGTATTCGGATTGCCCGGAAATCCTGCTTCATCGCTTGTTTCATTTATTAAACTTTTATGTCCGGCGTTATATAAATATAGCGGAAGAACCGCCGCCGTCGAGGAATTATATGTTAGCGGCATATTGAGTGAAACCGTAAAAAAGGACCCGCAGCGCACGACTTATTTAAGGGCGTATATTTATAATGACGATATCGGCGGCAAATGTCAATCTGTAATTAAGGTCCCCGTCAGGCAGGACTCTAATATATTAACTACGGCGCTTTACGCTAATTGCCTGGCTGAAATACCGCCGGGAGAAGGTTCCATTATGAAAGGCGAGAAGGTAACGGCCCGGCTGATATGAACGTTGATAAAGCGTTTGTTTATTCAGAATTTTATCCCGAAAGCCGCGTGACGGTATTTATTCTGTTCGCGGTTTTTTTCTTTATATTTTTAATAGTTCGTTTAGCCTCGCGGTTTCACGGCGGAATAAAGCTTCGAAAAATTCCCGCTATGGCGGCTATTGATGATGCGTTCGGCCGCGCGGCTGAAACCGGGCGTCCGGTGTTATACTTAAGCGGAATGTATGATATGAATTCTGTGGCGACTATAGCTTCAGTAAATATTTTTGCGTATATCGCCGAAAAGGCCGCGGTTTATGAAACTGTTATTAAAATGCCATGCTGCCGTTCGCTTGTTATGAACGCCGCGAGCGCCGCCGCGGCGTCCGGTTATTCAAAGGCGGGAAAGCCTGAGCTTTATCGTCCGGAAAATATTTTTTATGTTACCGATGATCAGTGGGGGTTCGCATGCGCTGTCGATTCGATTATTACCCGCGAACGGCCCGCCGTGAGTTTAATGTTTGGCCATTTTGTATCCGAGTCTCTGGTTTATGCTGAAACCGCGAGCGCCGCCGGTGCTTTTCAAATCGCGGCGACGAACGATTTTAATCAAATCCCTTTTCTGGTCGTGGCCTGCGATCATTGCATGATCGGTGAAGAATTGTATGCCGCCGCGGCATATCTTTCGCCTGAAAAATCCGACGCTTCTTATCTGGCTGCAATCGATTTGTGTAAACTTATTATTATTATGATGATAATTTTCGGTACGCTTGCAGTCAGCATTAAAAATTTATAGTATAAAAATTTATAGTAATTTTATATATCTTTTTAACATATCATGAATTTAAATTTTTTTTGTTTTATGATTGTAAAAATATTCCATTGATTTCATTGATTTTTTTTGCAAAAAAAAATGAAATATGGTAAAATAATTAGATTAAAAATATCGATTAATTAAGGAGATATATAGATGCCCGAATTTTCGCTTATTTATAAATGCCGATTAATAGAGGCCGCATGTGCGCTTAAAAGGACTTTATTATTCGGCGTTTCGGCTTCGGCTTTAAAAACGGCTATTATCGAGTCGGCGGCTTTCATTTATAAAGTGTCTTCACTCGATCTGCATAATTATATTTTAATCGGAAATCATTTTTTGAAGGAACCGTCATATCCGTCCGGATGTTCGGTCGGCGGAGGAATAGCCC
>CAYQWL010000048.1:18852-23541 GCA_964421195.1 uncultured bacterium
TGCGCTTAAAGATTATAAAAAATATAAAAATGAAATAATAGAGCATAATTTAAGACTTATATGGTCGGTTTTTGATATAACCGCTGAAGGTTCCGCCGCGGGTTATGATTCACACGGCATGACGCTTGCCGTGCTTGATTTAAAAACGGGTTCGACCTTTTTAATTGGCGAAAAAACATCTGGCGATATTGATGAACGCGGTCATTTAACTATAGATAATATTATAAAAAAATGTCCTGCCATAGAAACCGGCGATGCGCTGGTTTTAGTCACGGGCGCCCAGACCCGGGCTGCCACGCAGGGCGATAATATGTATTCACGCGCGAACGCTCATTTGCATACCGAAATTATGACGCGCGAAATATTTAACGATGTGATGAGCCAGTCCGAACTGGAAAGGTTTCGCAAAGTTTATCCGCTTTTAATTAACCGTGAAGGGCCTTTCGCGGTAGGACATAACGGCGACGTTAATTCAAAAATTAAATGGGAAAAATATTTTTTGAATATGGGTTTCGAATCTAAAGCGGATTCTGATTCGAAAGAAATTCCCCGCATAATAAGGATGGCTTACGAATGTCTGATGGCCGAAGATGTATTAAAATCACCGGGCCGGTTTCTCGGATGGTTCATAGATACTTTATATTATAATCAAGTTTTAAACGAACGCGCGAAACTCGATATTGACGGTGTATCCGCCATGCTTGATTTTAACGGCCAGAAAAACGCCGTCATAGAAACTGCGTCAAAAATGATCGCCGCCGGTTCTTCGAAAGCCGCTGCCGCCTGCGCTATAGCCGCTAAGTTAATATATCTCGCCGATCCCACTTCTATTTTCGTATTTGAAACGCTTACCGATATAATTAATGAAAAAGGTTCGCTAATTCCCGTTACGATTATAACGCGCGGTCCTAAGTCGGGCGGTATGTTTATATATCATGACGCCGCCGATCCTACTATTCCCGTAAAATTCGCATCTTCGCTTTCTAATATGCGAAATCAAATAAAAAAATATGATAATGAAACACAGGAAGAGATTGCCGTTGATTATATTACCGGAGGCGCTAAAATTTTAGTTCGCGAAGGCAGCGTTAATTATTATTCGCTTTCCGACTGGCAGCTTGCCGAAATTTATCAACCGGCGGGTTCGGCCGAACCGGAATTTAAGATTTATGATATTTGTTCGCTTTTAAAGATGGAGAAAAAAGCCGCGAAATCTCCGATAATCGATTATCAGTTAAAGGGGCTTGAAAAAAGCGCTATATTAAAAGAAGAAGGATGTTTTAAAAATAAAAGCCGTGTGGAAAGAACGGTTATTTATGAAACCATTCTCGGTAAAATCATCAGCGGACCTAACTTTATAAAAGGCAAGCAAATAAAAAATTTCGCCGTTGAAGAGCCTGTCGGTTATGCTATAGATAATCAATATGGCGTTGAAATATATTTGAGTTATGTAACGCTTCTTAGAAATACGCGGCGGATTTTTAAATGTGAATTTGACGCCGCCGGTTCGGCGGCCGGCAGGATCGAATTAAATATAGAAGCCTTTTTTAATATGTCGAATCCGGCTTTAAAAGAACGCGGCATTGAAAAAATAATTAAAAAAATTGATAAAATTTATGGCTTTGCCGAAGGCACGTCGCGCAATATACTTGGCATGTGTTTTTCTATAGCTAATCTCGAAGGGCTTAACGGCTGTTTTATGAATGCGATGGAATCGAATTTGGCCCGTATTGAAAGGCCGCTTATAGACGAATCCACTCTCGCGCTTTTCGTTTCTAATTCGGGCGGCACCAAACCGGTAGTCGCGCTTGCCGAGGAGATTATATCCAGGGCGGAACCTGGATTTTCGCATGGCCCATTCGTTATGTCCGTAACCAATCTGATAACGTCGGAGCTCGCGCTTTTAACCAATAAAAATCTTGGCGCTTCGGTGACCAATATGCCATGGGAAAAAGCCGTCGGTTCGACTTTTGCGGCTTTTACGGCCATGCAGAATATTCTCGCGCTTATAGTTTATATTCATGAGGTAAAAGGGCTTATAAAGCCTGAACGGGCGGCTTATTTATACCGCGCGCTGGCGGATTTTCCTGAAGTGGCCAGAAAAACGCTTGCTTCGTCGAGCCTTAAAGAAAAAACTACGGCGCTTGCCCGCTATATAGCGGGTAATAATATCGATATTTCTTATGTCGGAGCGTTTAACGGCTATGACGGCTTTGAAGGCGCTCTTAAATTCGCCGAGATGATGCAGCATCCGCGGGTCAAATTTTTTTCCGGCGCCTATGAGCAGCACGGTCAGCGCGCGACTTATCTGCGTTCGCATAAAAGCGCTCACGGTTCGCTCGTGATTTTACATATTCCAAGTCTTGAAACGTCCATAGGCTCCTGGATGGCGCAATTAATCAAAGAAGATAAGCCGCGGGTCGGCAAAATCGCAGTTATCGCCGCGGAAGAAGATCTTATGAAACTTTATGAAAACGGCGCCGACTATGTGGTTCCGGCTCCATGCGGCACGACGCGGACGCTTTTTACCGATGCGCTTTCTAAATTAATACTTGATAATATTCTTACGCTGGCGGCCATTTTAGAATCGAACAGGATTGCGTCTGAAATAACCGGATGGGGTGAAAGGTTATTGGAGATTTCTTCCGCCGGCGAACGCGATGAAAAGATTGTGCCGGCTATTATAAAAGAGCTTAAAATAATATGGAAAAAATATAAAAAGCTTGAAATCGGCGGTATAAATGCTGAAGACAGGGTAAAAACTTTATATGAACTTGAATCTCAGCGCGTTGACGATATCATTTCTGAAGAAGAGCGCGATGACGCGATTGCTAAGTTATATAAAGATTCGCGTTTTATTTCTATAATTAATGCGGAAACTCGTTCTTATATCGATGATATTTTTTCCGTTTTACTGAATTATAATGTTAAAAACGTTGAAGAAATAGATATTTTTTATAATTTAATAGACGATTTAATTCTTGAATTTTCAGATCGCGGGCTGGCCATGAACCTTGCAGACAGGCGTTTTGAAAATTCACCGTACATGTCGAAGGCGGCTATTCATTATCAGGGCATAGCTAAAATAATAGGCGCGAACCCCATTAAACCTGATAATATCGCTAAGTTTCAGCAGGGCTGGGGCATATCGAGTTTTATACTTGAAGCCGGAAGACGGTTCTCGGATTCGCGAATCGATGCCTGTGAAATTTTTACCGATACGGGTCTTTTTGAAGATCCCGATGCATGGCGGTCGGGCGGCGTGCTTGAAAAGGCCGGTATGTCCAGAGAAACGGTTATGAAGTTTATCTCTTTGATCAGAGCGCTCGATGTGAAAAAAGTGTTAAAGTGCGAGGCACGCCTGGACGGCCGTAAAAAATACAGATTTGTTTCGAATCAAAATTTAAAGGCCGCTGAATATTTTCTTTCTCCCGAATTTATCGAATCTACTGTGCGTTCAGGATTTTCAGCTTTGAATATAAACCGGGTCAATGGATGCAGGTATAATATTGAATGTCTTTTTCTCGATAAATATGGCGATGCGAAAAGCCTTATCGTATTAGAATGTGAAAATAAAAAGATGGATGAAAAATCTCGCGTGGAATTATTTTCGGTTGATTCGTATCTTTTCAAACAGGTGGAATTTTTAAACGAATGGTTCGGCGGTGAAACGCATAATTCCGTTATTAATTTGCTCGCTAAAATATCTCCGGTTCAGCTTGTTTCTTATGATAAAAAAGAGCTCGTGCGTCAGTTTGAAATGCTTAAAGATAAACGTAATTTAATCGAGTCTTTAAATAAATTCACTCCGGTGTTCGAAAAAATGCAGATCGATTCCTATGGCTTTAATATTAACGATCTTAAAACCATGCGTAATATTTCTAACGCTATTGTTGAATTTGCGGGCGGATCGCCTTATTTTGTCCAGAAAAAACATGAATCGGGCCGCATTGAATATTATGGCGTGCGCGATAAGGAAAAGGCTTTTGGAATAGCGGCCGGGAAAGCATCTTCCTTTGACAAACCCGGAAAACTGCGCGGTAATAAAAAAATTACGTGCGTGGGCGGCAGGCTTAAAATGGGTTATGGAAAAGACGGAGCGGCCATAGTTATTATTCCGTGGCATAATCCCGGCGGCGAGCTCGAAAAAATAGCGCTTTTACATATACAGATAGACGAAAATCTCACTATAGGAAAGAAAATAGAAACTCTTGGCGAAAAATATAATCTTATCGTTAATAACGTATCGGAGCATTATGAATGGGACGATAACTTTCTTAATTTAGTTTCAATGAAAGACTTAATGATGCTTTCCGATGAAGAAATCGCCGATAATAAAATAATAGAGAATTTAAAAAAACGTGATTCTAAAAATGTGAAAGGGAACGGCAGATGAAAATAGCTATGCTCGGTTTTGGCAATGTCGGAACGGGTTTTTATAATGAAATTGCCGCGGCGCATAAAGATATCGAGGTATCAAAGGCGTTCGTGCGCGATGTTAATAAAAAACGCGCGATAGATGCGTCGAAATTAACCACGAATTTTGGAGAAATATTGAATGATAATGAAATAACAGCGGTGGTAGACGTTATGTCGGGCGACGCGAGCGTTAAATATATAATAGAAGCTCTGAAAGCGTCTAAAAATGTTATAACGGCCAATAAAATGGCGGTGGCGCTTGCCGGCAAA
>CAYQWL010000049.1:0-23361 GCA_964421195.1 uncultured bacterium
ATTCTGGTCTGAAAAAGTCAGGTATATTTTGTTGAGTAATTTTAATGAACTCATAAATTGAAAATCGATATAGAAAAGAGATAAAAAATGGCATTTACGTTTTTTTTTCGGGATCTTCACACCATCGAACTTACGGTTAAACATTTGCTGCCTTCCATTGCCGGCCGTAATAAAGTAAAAATATGGGATGCGGGATGCGCGATGGGCCCTGAGCCTTATACCCTGGCCATAGTGCTCGCTGAAAATATGGGGCGTTTCGCGTTTAGAAATATAGTGATAGACGCTACCGATATCGACGAAAGCGATACTTTCGGTAAAATCGTCACCGAAGGAATTTATCCTGACGAGGAATTAAAACGGATACCGCCGGATATTTTTAAGAAATATTTTTCTCCCTCTGAAAAAGCCGGCTATTTTATTATAGATGAATCGGTGCGCGCCCGTATGCAGTTTCAAAAGCATGACCTTTTATCGCTTCAGCCTATAGGCGAAGATTACAGCCTTATAGTTTGTAAAAATGTGCTTTTACATTTTCAATATGAGCAAAGGATTGAAGTGATAAAAATGTTTCATGCTTCCCTTGCGCCAGGCGGATATTTTATGAGCGAGCAGACGCAGAAAATGCCTGATGAAATTTCTCATTTATTTATTAAAGTGGCTGATGACGCTCAGCTTTATAAAAAAATATGAAGGTTTTTCTTTTTCATAATAATGAAACTTATTCCTGTAACGCATATCTTGCGCTCGGTGAATGGAACGCTATATCAGACGTTAATACGCTTATAGATACGGGAACCGATGATTATATTTTAAGCCGGCTTCCTTTCGTTTCGACCGGAGTCGGTAAGCGGCCTGTAGAGCAGGTCGTATTGACTCATAATCATTTTGATCATGCCGGCGGGCTTAAACATATTATAGAAAAGTATCGTCCTGAAGTGTGCGCTTTTTCTAAATCCGATGGAGTAACAAGAATTCTTGCCGATGGCGAGTATATAAAAATAGGCGATCAGGCTTTTGAAGTAATGAGCGTTACCGCTCATTCGAACGATTCTATATGCCTTTATTGCAGTGATAATGGCATTTTATTCGCCGGCGACACTCCGTTTAATATTAAATCGCCGGGCGGTTCATATCCCCGGTCTTTCGTGGATTTTCTTGAACGTATCGTATCATTTGACATTAAAGTCATATATTCGGGACACGACGATCCCGTTACGCATAATGCAGCCGCGATGATTAAAAATACCCTTGTGAACGTAAAAAAAAGTCTTATAGTGGCTCATTGATATAACTTATTGACGGTTTTAAAAAAAACGGATAAAAATAAAATATTAATTTGACTTTTAAGTCATGATTAATTATAATATAACATGCAAAATAAAAGGTTATAACTAAAGCTTTTATTTTTGAAATAAATATTTTATAAACGGAGGTGAGTCAAATAGATAATCCAGTGATATTTAATTTATTATTGCTGTTAGCCGGCGCTATGATAGGCGCGGTTATAGTATTTATAACGAAAAAAATCTATACCGACAGTAAAATAAATGCTACTAATTTAAAAATACAGGAAATGTTAAAAAAAGCTAAGGATGAGTCCGACAGTATTTTGAAAGAAGCTCATCTGGAAGCTAAAGAACAGCTTGTCGAGTTAAAAAAAGAACTTGAAAAAAGGTTTCAAAAAGAAACTCGTGAAAAACGCGATGAACTTTTAAAATATGAACAGAGAATCAATGCCAAGGAAGCTAAGAATGATAAAAAGGCCGATTCTCTTGAAAAACGCGAAAAAGTTATTGCTCAAAAAGAGCAGGATATAGAAGCTTTGAAAATCGAAACTGAGTCTTTGAAAAAGCGGCAGGTTGAAAAACTTGAACAGATTTCAGGATTGAGTTTGAACGAAGCGCGCAGTCAAATATTATCAACTATCGAAATGGAGCTTCAGGGCGAAATAGCCAAGCGTGTAAAAAAAGCTGAAGATGAAGCTAAAGAAACTGCTGACAGAAAAGCTAAATGGATAATCGCTACGGCTGTCGGCCGCTGCGCTATCGATCATAATGTGGATTCGATGATTACGGTAGTCAATCTTCCCGATGAAGATATGAAAGGCCGTATTATCGGCCGTGAAGGCCGTAATATAAGAACTTTAGAAAGTCTTACCGGTATTTCTATAATTATCGATGATACCCCGCAGGCCGTCGTGCTTTCGGGTTTTAATTCGATCAAGCGTGAAATTGCCAGAATATCTTTAGAAAAATTGATTCGAGACGGAAGGATACACCCGGCAAGAATCGAAGAAGTCGTAGCTAAAACGACGGCGGAAATTGAACAGACGATTCATGAAATAGGCGAGCGCGCCACTATTGAACTCGGCGTTCAGGGACTTCATTCGGAGCTTATTACTCTTATAGGCAAACTTCATTATAGAACTTCATACGGCCAGAACCAGCTTCAACATACCGTTGAAGTCGCCAAGCTTTCAGCTATAATGGCCGGCGAGCTTGGCGCGGATGTACAGCTTGCGAAACGCGCCGGATTGCTTCACGATATAGGCAAGGTTATTACCAGTGAAGCTGAAGGTTCGCACGCTATTATAGGCGCGGATCTTGCCAGGAAATACGGCGAGCCGCCTAAAGTAGTAAACGCGATACTCGCGCATCATGAAGAATGCGCTCCTGAAACCGTCGAGGCGGTTTTAGTTGGAGCGGCCGACGCCATATCCGCTTCACGCGAGGGCGCGCGTTTCGAAACTATAGAGGCTTATGTTAAGCGTATCGAGTCGCTCGAAAAAATAGCGAGTTCTCATGATTGCGTCGCGGCGGCTTATGCTCTGCAGGCGGGCCGGGAGATACGCGTTATAGTCAAACCTGAAATGGCCGACGATAATACGGCGGCTAAATTATCTCATGATATAAAATCTCGTATAGAACACGAACTTGAATTCCCCGGTCAGATTAAGATAGTCGTTATCAGAGAAACCCGGGCGATTGAATACGCCAAGTAATACAGGTTTAAAAACATTTATAACGATGGGGGCAATTAAAATAAAAATTGCCCCCATCGCCGTTTAGACCTGTATCCATGCCCGCCGCGCGGGAGATGTAAGGCCTTAATATGATTTCGGACGGCGTTTAATGAACGATAGCATAAGTAATAATAGCAAAATTATGGTATTTGTAAAAAAATATCTAATAGTTTTAATAATAGTATTTATTTTTTTATTTTCTATTATTCACTCGTACGCCATAAGCCTTGAAAAATATGACATGCGGCTTACGCTTTGCGAAGAAGCTTATAATAAAATACTGCCATATTCTTTAGTTAAAAGTATAATCGATTCTCCGCCCGGTGGAAAATTAGAGCGCGGTTGTTCTAACATAAAAGCGGTGCTCGAATCTAACGGTATCTATCAATCGGATTATTATGCCGCTATGTTTAATAAAGAAGCTCTCAATATGCTTGGCGCTAATCCGTCCGGCGCGGCTAAGTTATTCGATTGCGCTAAATCCATGTCTCCCGTTTATCAAAAAGCTTATTTATCACAGGCGGCCGCCGCGTTTTACGATTTCGACTTTTATAAAGCGGCCGTAAATGTCATTTCAATACTTTATTTTAATTTTCTTTCTCCGGGCGTTATATTTAATTCTATGAATTTAGCTCTCATGGCTCTTATTTCTTTTATTTTCATACAATTCGTCTTTCTTGCAGCGCTTTATTTAAAATATCGCCGGCTTATCAAGCACGAAGCTTACGAACTCGATATAGCCGCGGTTAATATATCGATCTCGCCTTATTTGAGCGATAAAGAAAAAAAAGTTTCGGCCGCGCTTGGTAAAAATATTATAGTATGTCTTTTATTCGTTATTTTTTATTGTTATTTTTCCACTGGATTCGGAAAGTATCTTAATTTTTCGGTTGAATCTGACCGCTATTTGAAAAATCCGCGTGAATTTATTGTCGTTAATGGCATAGATAGTTCGTCCGCTTCGTTTTCCCGTTTTGATGAAATACTGAAACGAGTTTTTGAAAATGAAAAAGTGTCTTTAGATTTTTATTTTTATTTTATTTTTATGTCAAAATCGCTTTCCGGCGATGTGCAGGCGGCATCGCTTTTATCAAAGCGATTGCATCACAATTCTTTTCTAATTAATAAAATTTCAAATAACCGTCCGGTTTTTCTCGACGATAAAGATTTTTACCGCGCCTTTTTTTCCCCGATGCGAAGCAATCCTCTGTTTATGATAGCGGTGCTTTTGAATGTATTATTAATAATAGTTTTTATGGGTATAATAAGAAAGGCGGCCATATTTATAAATGCGGCAAAAGCTGATTTGTGCGCCTGTTCGACTATAAGCTGCCCGGAATGCCGCGTTCAAATCGGATTGTGCAATCGCTGTTTAATGCCGCTTAAATCGCAGGACGCCAACCGCAATATTATGAATGTTTTTTATTCTTACGATGCGAATATAATATATTATATTTCTATGATATTGCCGGGCTTTTCCTTTTTTTATTTTTCGGAATTTATTCTTGCTTTTTTTTATTCGGCCGTAATAATTAATTTGATATTTTATAACGCGGCTTATTATGCGGGAATGGTTTCGGGCGGAAGTCCGCATCCCGTTTTAACGTTGTTTGTTTATGCCGTTTATTTCATCGAATATTCTTTTTTTATGAAAACCAATCATAAATAAGCTGATTTAATTTTTTCGATTGCCGCTTCGAGCGAAGGGCAGAGCGTGAATATGTTTGAAAGTCCGGTCATATCGAATATTTCTATTATATCTTCAGACACTTCGCATAATACGAGATTGCCCTGGTTGTTTTTAATTTTTTTAGACGCTGATAAAAATACGCGCAATCCCGCGCTGCTGATATATTCGAGTTTGCCGAGGCTGAATATGTAATAACGGTTTTCATTTTCTAATTCCAGCATCGAGTTTAATTCCGATTCGGCTTCATCCGAGTTGCTCGAATCGAGCTTTCCGTTGATGGCTATGACTTTAAGCCCGTCAATAAAAGAAATATCGAATTCATATTTGCTCGTTTTTGATTCTTTACTCAATATAATCTCCGTTATTAATTTTATGGTTATTATTTAAGTTTTTTTGCCTGTTTTCTAATTTTAAAATTTTCTATCGCGTTTATGATTTCATTTTTTTTTCTTTCTATCGTTTTTTTGCCTGTTTCTATTATTATCGGCAGCTTTTCTACATCCCACATATGTATTAATTCTTTGAAGCGCATATTTATGATTATTATTTCATGATGATGCATGTCTATCGCGAGCGCCATCTGTTTTTTCTGGGTAGAAGTGTAGCTTCGGCTGATGAATTGATGAAAATATTCGATAAAACTTTTAGATTCAGTTTTAACCTGCTGGTCTATCGCGACCGCTATTATTACATCATATCCCCGGTTTACCGTTTCGAGCACGGGCAGCGGCGAACTGAACGCGCCGTCAACAAGCCATCTTCCGCCGATATTCAGCGGCGGGAAAAAAGGGAATTGCGCCGCTGAAACGTAAACCGACTGCGCTATATCGCCTTCGCTTAATAAAATGCCTTCGCCGGTATCTACATCGGTGGCCTGAACGAGCGTCGGGATTTTAAACCGGTCAAATTTTGAATCGTTAAATATAGTTTTTAATACGTCTATAAGCCTTTGCGGCTTAAGGATGCCGCGGGTCTTGTCGAAACGTCCGAAAGGCATTCTGGCTATGCCGAGCAGCGTGCGGTAATCGATATGAGAAAATAATTTTTTAGTAAGATATTTTGAAAAAAGGCCTTCCATTTCTTTTGCGTTGTAACCATAACCTCGCATGGCGGCTACTATAGCGCCGCCGCTGCAGCCCGTCAAAAGATCGATGCCGATATTCATGGAATCTAAAAATTCGAATAAAGGTATGGCGCACGCCGGTTTTATACCGCCGCTTCCTACTACCACGGCTATTTTTGGTTTCGCCGTTATTGCGCCATGAGTCGTGCACATAAGTTTTATTTTACGCCGCCCGTTTTATTTTTTTTAATATTTGATTTTTTTAAATAAATAAGTTTTTCATTTACTGATACAATTTTGCCGCCCGCGATTTTTAACTTTGCCCGGCCGAGGCAATCGCCGAATTTTCCGGCGTTTAATATACAGGTTTTGCCCGCATATTCCGCCTGATTTAAGAAAGTGTGGGAATGCCCGCCTATTATAAGTTCGGCATCCTGATGCCTGGCCGCGAATTCGCGGTCTTCAGGCAGGCCGAGGTGCGAGAGTATAATTATTATATCTGCTTTTGCTTTTAATTCGGGAAGTATTTTGAGATATGCTTCGTCGGTGCCGAGAAAATGTATTTTATCTTTTTCTTCCCGTGAAAGAGCGGTATATGTATTTGAAGCGGTAATTCCGGCTATCGCGATTCGCGTCTTTCCATAAGTTTTGATGATGTATGGCGAAAAAAGATAGCCTCCGCTTTCACGGTCGATTATATTGGCGCATAATACAGACATTTTAACGGTTTTACATAATTCATAAAATTTATACAGCCCAAAATCTATTTCGTGGTTCCCGATAGTCATCGCGTCGTATCCGGCGGCGTCAAGAGCGCGCAGATCGGCTTCTACGGTTTCGAAACTTATGTCGCGGTAACTCGTTATATCTCCGGCGTCGAGCATCAGTAAACGCGCTTTATTGCTAATAATCATATTTTTATGAACGCGGACTTCGTCTAATAATGTTATTCCGTTATCGAAAGGTTTTTGAAGATTGCCGTGAGTGTCGTTGGTGTGTATGAGTTCAATTTCGAAAAAACGTCCCTCCGGATTTTCATTCGAAGCTTCGCATATATGACCGGCCGATACGCATATAAGCAACGACAATAAAATAGCCGGTAATATTCTAATAAAAGCATGAATATATATGCGCCGTGCGATAAATTTCATAAAATCGTCTCCTGAAATAACTTAATATAATTTTTTACATTATAACATATTCATTCCCGTGAAACAATATTTTTGTTTTTGTTTCATGTTTTATTTTTTAATAAAATAAAAATTAATATCCGATTTAAATAAAAATATGGATAATATAAAATACTAATGTATAGAAATAATTTATCAGGAATAATGTATGAGTTGACAAAAATATAGTGATATTATATAATAGTTAAAAATGCGATTATACATAAAATAGAAACTTTTTTTCATTATGTATGGAAAATAAAAATTATATGGGCGGCTAATGATTATAAATTATATGTCTGGTCCTGCTTATATTGAAAATATCGCCGGTACTCAGAAAGATTTAATTAAATTTCTCGATGCCGTTACGATGCCGGTCGCGCTGATAAATGAATTGGGAATTATTATTTATCATAACAGGCCGTGGCGGGAAGCTGGCGGAAGCTTTCTTTGCGGCGAACTTTCAGCTGGAGATAATTATTTTGAAATGCTCGAAAAAAAATATACCGCCGGTTTTCTTCCGGCATTAAACATTTTAGAACGCATAATTAAATTCATGGCTTCTAACGAACGTGAAACGCAATGCGAATACGATTATTTTCAAAAAATTTACCGGCTTAAAATAACGGCGTATCAATCTGATGGAAATAAGATAGTGTTGATGAATGAAGATATAACTTCGCAAAGAGAAAACGAAATTGCGTTATTAGATCTTAAAAAAAGATTAAAAATAATGAATGCGATTTATGAAATGGCAGGCAGGCCGGTTAATGAAATTTTAAAATACGCTCTTGAAAATACTTTAGAGTTTATATCGGCTGAATTTGGATTTACCGGTTTTTTAAATGAAGACGAATCTGAAATGTCCATACATTCATGGTCTGAAAAAGCTATGGCGGATTGCGCTCTCGAACAAAAGCCGAGAGTTTATTCTATCGGCGCGGCCGGCTGCTGGGCTGAAGCCGTAAGGCAGCGAAAAGTTATCGCGGTCGATGAATATTCGGAAAATATAACATATAATCACGGAATTCCCGCCGGCCATGTGCCGATAGATAATTTTATAAGCGTGCCGATTTTCGACGGTAATAAAATTAAAATGTTAATAGTTCTGGCTAATAAATTGCAGGGTTTTAACGATAACGACGTTAAAACTATATGTATTATTTTTAACGGTATATGGAATATCGTCAAGCTTAAAAAGCAGAGCGAGTTATTAAACGAAGCATACGAAAAATTGAAAAGTATCGACGATATGAAAACTAATTTTATATCTATGGTATCGCATGAATTAAGGACGCCATTAACTTCTATAATAGGTTTCAATAAATTAATTATGAAGAAATTTGGCAAATTATTCGCGCCTTTAGCCGATGAAAATAATTTAAAATTAGTAAAAGCGCGCGACGAAATTAATGAAAATATAAATATTATTTTATCCGAAGGCGAACGTCTGAAAAATTTAATTAATAACGTTCTCGATATTCAAAAACTCGAATCCGGTAAGAGTGTTTTTGACATGCGCTGTAACTCTATTAAAGAGTTGATTAACAAATCGTATGGCGCGGTTATTCCTTTATTGAATAATAAAAACGTTGATTTTATTATTGAAGTCGATGAATGGTTACCCGATATAATATGCGATCGCGAAAAAATTACGCAGGTTTTAATTAATCTTTTTTCGAATGCCATTAAATTTACTTTTAATGGATATATAAAATGCAAAGCCGAAAAGTTTAATGAAAATGAAATAATAATCAGCGTTATCGATACCGGTATAGGCATGTCGGGTGAAGATTTGCGTTTGATCTTCGATAAATTCAAGCAGGCCGGCGATACTTTAAAACGCGGCGATAACGAAAAAGGCAGCGGACTTGGACTGGCTATATGCCGTGATATCGTTGAGCGGCACAATGGAAAAATATGGGTGAATAGTGTTTATGGCGGCGGAAGCATGTTTCATTTCACTTTAAGCGTAAATTATAAAGATAATAAGTCTATTTCCGATAATGCAAAATTAATAACCGATAGCCTTAAAGAAAACGTTTTTAACATGCTCGGAAAAAATCATGGCGAATTTATTATTATAGATTCGAGTGAAAAAATCTTGAATTTACTTGAAATTGCGGTCCAGAGCGGAGGATATAAAACCAGGATGTATAAAAATTCCATAGAGGCTTTGTTGAACATGAAAAGTGGTTTTAAAAAGCCGGGCGCTCTGATAATTACGGAAGAAATAATGAGAGATGAAAGTATAGATATAGTAAAAATAATAAAAAACGATCCAGATATTTACGATATTCCGGTTTTTATAGTTAAATTGAAATTGGCGGTTATCGATATGCGGAGTTTTATATTGATAGATAAATTTTATGTCTGGTGATTGGGTCATGTTTTTGAGAGGCGGTTTTTGTTTTTAATGAAAAAATTTGATCTGAAAGAATTAGAATCGAGCTTAAAAAAATTTGCGAATGCGGCCGGAGTAAAATTTAAAGCGGTCGAAACTGGTTCCGATACGTCTTTTTTTTCGAATGCGCCTGATGGATTTCAGGATTTTGAAGTTTTTGACGTTAATTATAACGGTAAAAAAATATGTGAAATTCGTTATGAACAGAATGCGTTTGCCGCCGCTGAATATGCAGGTTCTATAATATGCGGATATATCGAAAAAAAAGATATAATAGCGGAAACTCTCGATAAGTATAAAGAAATAAACCTGCTTTATAATTTTTATGAAAAGATGCCGTGCGTAATTGAACTCGAAGAAATCGCCGATTATATTTTAAAGGAAGCTCATAAAAAAATTAAATTTGATTATGGTTTAATTATCAGGCGTAAAATTAACGGCGCCGTCGGGTATATATGTAATAAAATTTATATGCCTGATCATTCTTTGATACCGCCGCTTATGGAACTTGAAGCATTCGTTTTTTTCGATAAAAAAGCCGATATAGTTAATAGCGCTATAGATAATAATAAAGTGCCGGTTAATTGTCCGAATTCGATAATTTATTCGCCTCTTGAATGTCATAATAAGATAATTGGCGTCATTATACTTGGATTGAATTCTTCGTCGAATTGTGTTTTTACCGCTCAAAATTTGAGGCTTTTAAAAACATTGTCTTCTATTTTTGCCGTGATGATCGAAAATGTCGGTTATGCTCAGGAGCAAAGAAATAGTTTTTCTCAAATTATTTATTCATTGATCGAAGCCGTTGAACGGCTTGATCGTTTTTCCGACGGTCATTCTACAAAGGTGGCCGGGTTGTGCGTCGCCGTGGGAAAATCGATCGGATTACCGGATTCGCAGGTCGTTAAATTAAAGCTTGCGGCTTTGCTTCATGATATCGGGAAGATAGGCATTAAATCAGATGAATATGAAAATCATCCTGAATATGGTTGTAGAATATTAAAGCATTTAACTAAATTAAACGATATTTTACCGGCTATATTGCACCATCACGAAAATTATGACGGCTCAGGTTTTCCGTCCGGATTAAAAAACGATAATATTCCTGTATTTTCAAGAATTATAGCCGCGGCCGATGGATTAAATCAATTAATGAAAAAATATCGCTGCGATTCATTGGCTGCGTTTGAAAAATTAAAGCAGTATTCAGGAGTTAAATATGACCCGTTGATGATAGAGGCCCTTGGAAAAATTCTTGATTCGCTGCCGGATTCGTGTGAATGAAGGCCGGGCGGTCTGCCGCTTTTTTATTGATATAATATGAGGAGTGTGAAATATGCATAAAATATTAATAGTCGATGACGAATCGCATATTAGACGGTTATTGAGGCAAAGTCTCGAAGATGTCGAAGAAGCCGGCTGCGAGATAATCGAAGCTGAAAATGGCCTTAATGCGTTGCTGATGATAAAAAAATACAGGCCCGGCCTGGTGCTGCTCGATGTTATGATGCCCGTGATGAATGGATTCGAAGTATGCAGCGCTATTAAGAAAGAGATGAAAGCGGATGAGGTGTATGTGATTATGCTTACCGCCAAAGGTCAGGAAATAGACAGAAAGAAAGGCATTGAATGCGGCGCCGATGAATATATCACAAAACCTTTTGATCCTGAAGTTATCGCTGAAAAAGCTTTTGAAATTTTAAAAATTACTAAATAAATTCACTGACTAAATAAACTCATTGAAATTACTTAGCTGAAATCACTCACTGAAATCACTTAATTAAATAAGTGAATTAAAAAAAATATATTTTTTTTAAAGATTTTATTGACAGATGTTCTCTTTTAGATATATAATTATAAGGTAAAAAAATAAGTACGGAGGGTATCAAAGTATGAAGAAACTCTTTTTATTGATTTTATTGTTGGTTCTTGCGTTTTCATTTACTTACGCTCATGCGGAATCGGCCGGGGCATTTAAATTCGCCAGATTTAACGCGGATAACGGCAATAAGTACAGCGTTGTTATCGCTGAAAATGGCGCTATTAGAAATGTTATAAATAATGATGCAAATGCATACGCCGTTCGTTCGTCTAAAAGAAATGCCAACGAACTCATTACTGATGCGATAAAATTTCTCGAAAAAAATCCAGATTTAATTTCAGATGTCGAAGTTAAAGATTTAAGAGTTGAAAATGTGTCTGAAAGTGAAAATATTACTCATATTTTGTTTGCGCATTACCATAAAAATAAAAAAGTTTTTGAATCTGAAGTATCGGTTCATATTAATGGCGCTTCCGAAGTTGTTATGCTTAATAACGCGCTCACTCCAATCGGAAAAGTTAATTCGGTCGCTACTATCATAAGTCATGATAAAGCGCTTGAAATAGCCAGAAAACATATTAAATGCCAGAGTGAAAGAACTAAATCGAAAGCTTCGAATATAATATACAGCAAAAATAAAATAGCTTTTGAATCGGTCCGGGTTGAACTTGCTTCTAAAGAACCTCTCGGTGATTTTGTATTCGTCATTAACGCTGCTTCGGGCGAAGTAATTGAATGCTTCGATATCATGTTTCATGCCGGTAAAAAAGAAGCATCGAAACCGGTAGTGCTCGGCAGCGTTTATATGTATCATCCAATGAAAGGCGATGTCATACGCGAACCGCTTCTTAATCTTACCGATACTTCTAAAGGCCTCGTAGGTAAATGGGTTACCGCCGTTAACGAAGACGGCCCTTCCGCCTCTTTGAATTCTGACGGTAATTTTATATATGCCGCCGATGATACGCATTTTGATGAAGTAAACGCTTATTATCATGTAAATAAAGTTCATGATTATTTTTCACAATTAGGTTTTACCGGTCTTGATCGTTCATTCAAAGTTGTCGTTCATTATGGCAACAAATACGATAACGCATTTTTTTCGCCCATGCAGGGTATAATCGCTCTCGGCGACGGGGATAAGTTAAACGATCTCGCTAAAGAAGAAAGCGTTATTTATCATGAATACGGCCATGCGGTAACCAATGCCATAGTTTATATGCCCTATTCCGGTGAATCCGGAGCTATTAACGAAGCTTTTTCAGATTATATAGCGAGCACCATGACTGAAGATCCTATGGTCGGCGAATGGGCTGTAGCTAAAATAGACAGGCCTTTTATCCGCAACATGGATAATAAAGCTCATTATCCCGAAGATATACAGAACGAAGTTCATCACGATAGTAATATTTATGGCGGCGCTTTGTGGGATCTTAGAAAAGCCGCGGGTAAAGAAGTAACTGATAAGATATATCATTTTTCAAGAAATTATCTTAAAGGCATTAAAAGTCAGAAATTTACGGATGGTTTGAATTCATTGCTCGCCGCCGATAAAGAATTTTTCGCCGGTAAAAACAATGATACGATCAAAAAAATATTTGAAGCGCGTGGAATTAAATATAAACCGCAGACTTCGTCTTCAGGGCCTATCGTAGATGCAGTTAAATTTGAAGCGCTTAACGGTAATAAAGAAGCGAAAAAATTGCTTGAAGATATCGAAAACGGCAATATTAAATAATAAGATATCATTTTTATATAATTTATACGAATTTTAAGGACTCGCCTGTTTTTTTACAGGAATGTAACGGGGGTAAAAAAGAGAATAAATCTCTTTTTTACCCTCGTTATATTTGATTTTATTAAAAAAATTTAAATATATTTCATATAAATAAAAAAATTGAACAAATTTAATTTTAAGCGAGTATATAATGGTATAAATAAAAAAAATCAGAAAGAATGGTGACGCTTATGAATATATTTTTATATGTTTTTAAAAAATATAAATTTCTGAATTTATTAGTAGTTTTACTTATATCATCTATGATTATGCCTTTTTTTTCAATTCCGGTTTTTGCGGGTGGAATTGAATCTACTCATGGTTCGCTCGCGGAAGGCGCTATTGGTGAAAATGTTGAAAGCTCTAAAAATCCTCGCGGCGGTATAGTCGTTAATTGTTATGCGCTTAATGTTAGAAGCGGTCCCGGCCTCGATTTTCCTATCATAGGCGGGCTGTCGTCTGGTTGCGCCATATCTATAATAGGACGTGAAGGCAAATGGTGGAAAATAAAATATAACGGCGGCGCGGGATATGTTTCTGGAAATTATATCGATACTTCGACTGCTATGGTTTCAGAATCAGAATCGTCGGTAAGTTTTAGCGGCGTGGTAAGAGTGAATACTTCACTTAATGTTAGAAATTCTCCATGGGGTGATATAATCGGCAGTTTTACCGATGGATGCGCCGTCGAGGTAGTCGCGAAAGCGGGTCACTGGTATAAAATAAAATATAACGGTGGTTTTGCTTATGTTTATGATAAATATATCGAGCAAAGCGGCGTCACGGCATCTGCATCCGCATCCGCATCGGCTTCAAATAATGGATCTGAGAATACTTCCGGGCCGGCCCTTCCGCCGCCCGCAGTCGCATCGGGCAGCGATTCCTGGAAAAACGGCTTTGATAAATGTTATACAATGTCCGATAGTGAATTTACCAATAAAGATTCAATGAGCGTTGCGGAGATTCAGTCGTTTTTAGAGCGCCGGGGTTCCGTGCTTTCTAAACCGACGACGGGCGGAATGCCTTCACAAATGATCTACGATGCCTGTCAGAAGTATGGAATATCGCCGAAAGTTATTCTTGCCACGCTGCAAAAAGAGCAGGGCCTTGTTTCTAAAAAAACCGCCACGCAGAAGCAGCTTGACTGGGCTTTCGGTGTCGGCGCTTATGATGGGGGAAACTGGAACCAGAGCTATAAAGGCTTTGGAAAACAGGTGGCGGGCAGCGCGCAAACGTTAAGAAAATGGTATGATTACGCTCAGGATAAGATAAAAAAAGGAGAAAGCATCGATCTTAAAATCGACGGGCAAAATGTCGCCGTTAAAAATGCGGCGACTTATTCTAATTATAAATATACTCCGCATTTCGCAGGTAATAAATTATACTGGGACGTTTATAGAGGTTACTTTCTTTAAGATGTCGTATATTATTTTAATCAAGATGGTGTCTATATCGAATATTATGTATAATTTTTAAATAAATTGTCGTCGGGCCTTAATACCCTTATTTTCGGGCCGATAATAAAGTTATGGATATTAATCGTTTTATCGGCGTAAGTAATTTTAAGATAATCAGGCATACGTTTTATTTTATTAAATTATCGATGGTTATTATTTTTGCCATATCGGCCGGCTTGATTTTTAATATGGGCTGCGCCGGAAGCCGCGACAGCGCATTAAGTTTGGTTGAAGAAACTGCGCCCGCCGTTTTGCCTTTGACTGATTTTCGTTATAGCAGCGCAAAAGTCGCCAGGATGAATTTAAAGCCGATTTTCAACGATAATTGCGCGCGCTGTCATAATCCAGAAGCTATGGCTGATTTTCCGCTTAACAATTATCTGCAGGTTTATACGCGCGGAGTTCTTGTTAAAAGATCGGTTCAACCTGGCGGTAAAATGCAAAAATATATTCCGTATGATTATGAAATGATAATGAACTGGTATGATGGCGGAATGCCTGAATAAAAAAATTACTTTCCGCCGATGTTGAGTTTTTTAAATATAAGATCATACTCTCTTTTCGGTTTTAATTCTATATTTATCTTACCTATTTTTTCATTCAAAAGGCTGAATTTTTTTAAAATTGCCTGTTGCTGTTCATCTTCGTTTTTTTCGCCCATTTCGACCTGAAGCGGTTTTAATACGGCGAAACGTTTTGAATAAGTTGCAAGTTCGGGCTGCAGGATATCGTTTTTAATTTTTTTAATCAGCCCGCTGAGTTTCTTTTTTCTTTCCGGCGATAAAAAATGAAATGCTCTGTATGATTTAAGACGTTCGTCGTCTTTAATTATTTTTTTTTCAATTTGTAATTTTAAAAAATCGAATAAATAATCGAAATCGATTCTTACTCCGCCGTTTAATTTGGCGAAACGGTCGAATTTTAAGGCAATGTCTTTTAAATCGTGTAACAATAATATCGCGGGTTTCGCGGTGTAATACGCCGCTCCGCCGTTTAATTTAATGATAAAAAAACGCATATTTTTTTTATCATAGGCGAGTGTTTCAGATATTAAATCGTCGTAATTTAAATTTGAGATGGAAGGCGCGTACGTTAAGTAAACGCTGTAATCGGTTGTATCGATGTAATAATAAATTATTCGATTTTTAATATCCGGCCCCGTGCATAAAGTAGTGGCGGCGACAGGAATTCCATTATGCTTTATAGCGGAAGCGAGATAAAAATTTTGAAGCCAGGCGAAAGTCAGGTTGGCTAAAAAATCGAGTTCACAGAGCAAAACGGGCGATCCGGCATGGTCAAGCAATATTTTCAGCCTGATATTTCCCGCCAGATTATCTATTTTTGGAATATATTTTGAAAATTTATCGCCGGAGTCGTTTTTAATTTTATTTTCAGGCGGGCACAGCGGATATTTTTCGTTGAACAAATATATGAGCGGCATTACAGCCGCTGAGAGAGTGTTAAGCGGCGCGCCGCCGCCGTCTTTAATCTCCGGTGGAGAATGAACGGGCGCAAAGAAACAGCATGGGTGTTCCTGTATGTAGTTTCCAAGTTTCGCGTTTTGAAGATACCGCGAAAAATCGTCTGGCGCGGCATAAACTATGCCGGTAAATCGCTGGCATGTAAGAGAAACCATCGTTTTTAAAAAAAGCGCTTCTGTAATTTCCGGTGTTATGAAAAAAAGTATTGAAAGAAAAGCAGCGTGATAAAGTCGAAGCGATTTTAAATATTTAATTTTTTTAATGCCGTAATTGAATATATTCATATTAATGTTATAGCGGCCGCTATGGCATCGTTTTAATAATCTATAAGAAATGCGTTTTTTTTATTTATGTATTATTTTTTTGTTCCCGGCCTTGACGGCGGAGATTTTGGTTTTAAACCGTATAGAGAATCGTCGCCGTCGCTTTTAAAATTACTCTGTCTTGCGCCCGATTGCATAGTTTGAGTCTGGCCGTATCGTTTTTTGAAATCTTCTTTATTATATGAAGCCGCGAGCGCGTCGTCGAATGTTATTTCGTCGCGCGACATTAATTCCGCGAGAGAGTCATCGAGTATTTGCATGCCGTACTGGCGGCCCGCGAGCATATAATCTTTTATTTGAGTGGTTTTGCCTTCTTTAATAAGATTGCCTATGGCGCTGGTCATGGTCATTATTTCAAACGCCGCCGTCATGCCGCCGTTTTTCTTTGCCACGAGCGACTGTGCGATAATAGCTATAAGCCCTTCGGTTAAAGCGGCGCGAACCTGCGAGTGCTTGTCCGCTGGAAACGCGTCTATAAGACGGTCAATGGTATTCGCGGCGGATGAAGTATGCACGGTGCTTAAAACTAAATGACCGGTTTCGGCCGCGGTTATTGCCATTTCAATGGTTTCGAGATCGCGCATTTCTCCTACTAATATGATATCGGGGTCTTCACGTAAAGATGAGCGCAGCGCGCCCGCGAAAGAATGCGTCGATGTGTTTAACTCGCGCTGCGTTATTTTTGAGAGTATCGGTTTATGAATAAATTCGACGGGATCTTCGATGGTTATGATATGTGATTGCCTGTTTTTATTAATAAAATTGATCATCGAAGCGAGCGTGGTTGACTTGCCTGAGCCGGTGGGGCCGGTAACTAAAATTAATCCCTTTTGTTTTTGCGCGAGAGTTTTAATGATTGATGGGACGCCGAGGGCGTCTAATTCAGGTATTTCATAGGGAATTACTCTGAAAACTATTCCTATGCCGTGCATGTCCATATACATATTTACTCTGAAACGCGCCGTGCCTTTTATCTCGTATGAAGTATCGAGTTCCTGGTTGTTTTCGAAACTTTGTCTGGCATAAGGTTTTAATACCTGATAGGCGAGATGGCGTATATGCGCTGCTTCGAGCGTTTGAAGATAGTCCTGGAATTCGATCCGGCCGTTGATTCTGAAGGTCGGCGGATAATGCGAGGCGAAATGAATATCCGATGCTTTTTTATCTACGGCCTGTTTTAAAATTTCATCGAGGGTCAACGGATATTCGAGAGTTTCGTGTAATTCATAAGACGGCGCGGCTGAAGGCGTATGCGCCTGCCTGGATGTATATGCCGGCGTATGCGCTGTTTGCATTATAAAAGGCGCGGAGTTTTCATCAGGGGCGTAAACGGACATGGCCGGTTTGCGGAGTTTTGTTTCTTCTTCGTTCCGGCCGTCGTCCTGTTTATTATTGGCGGGATGTGTATATAAAATTTCGTTTGCGGCGCTGGATTTAATTAATTCGGTTATATGTTTATTGCCGCTTTGTTCAAAACCGGTTTCACGTATTTTGAGAAGCGCTTCGTTGAGAGATGTTTTGCGTGATTCGAACGAGACGATAATATGTGAAAAATTGACGAGCTGGTTGAACGCGGCGTTTCTGACCGAATAACCAGGGTCCGCAAGGGCTTTTATTAAAAAAATCATTTTTGCGCGGTTGAATTGATTTAAAGTTTCTGTGTTTTCTCCGTTTTTTGTTTCGCTGAATGTTATAGATCGTAATAATTGTATTTTTTGCCGTTTTGACGCCGGGGTGAATATGGCGGATTGGGCTTCGAACGAAGTGGGAGTATCGAAGGCGTTGAGCACTTCTATCAGCCAGAAACGAAGAGTTTCGTTTTGCGTGCGGTTGAATGCTGAAACTATTCGCGGCGTTATTTGTACGCCGGAGTGAATTAATAAATTCGCCGAGTGACGTTGAATTAAATAGTTAGTGTCGGTGAGAGAATCACAGAGCAAATTGAACGCCGATTCTCCGTCGGTTTCTGATAACGCCGACAGAGTTAATATTTTTGATTCGGTATCGTCTAAATTAAGGTAATCGCGTATTACTGCGAAAGTGTCGTCTTTGAGGATTTTTTGCATTATCTTAATTGAATAAAATTTATCGTCGGAACTTCCTTCGGCGATATTTTTTTTTAGATGTTCGATAGCGCCGGCGCCTATTTTTTCAAGAATATCCGCGGCCTGTATGCGAATAAGCCAGGAAGGGTCTGCGATTCTGGCGGCTATGGCCGCGACGGCCTGCGGGTCGTCATTTTCTGATAATGCGTTTAGCGCATAGTAGCGCATTTCCTTTCGGTCGGATGCGAGCATATTTTTAAAGAATGGATAGGCGTCTTTGCCAAGTATCCGGCCTATTATTTTTGAAATCCATGTTCTGATCTCGATTTTTTCATTAGAAAAAGCGCTTTGCAGTTGTGGTATGATGTTTCGGCCGAAAGCGATAAGCGCTTCGGCGGCTTCTTTTTTTACGATCCAGTTTTCGCTGGCGAGAGATTCTATTAAAAATGAAATGGAAGATGTATCGTTAATTTTTGCAAGAGCTTTTATGAGATGCGCCATGTAATTTCCGGGGTAAGATTCGTGGACGGCCCAGTTCATAACAATGCCCGCGGCGCCGGATGAGCGGATCCCGGCCGCGGTTTGAAGCGCCCAGTAAACGTCGTTTTCGTTTTTGAAAGCTGTGTTAAGCATATAATCGTTTATTATTTCAAGAGTGTCGCGGTTTTGACCGGCGCATTCGACGAGAGCCTGAGAACAGTATTTTCGAACGGCCCATATATCGTGATGAAAATATTCGATTAAAGCCAGAATCGATTGACGGTCGGCTTTTTTTTCGAGCGCCGCAATTTCAAGCGTAATTTTTTCCGTATATTTTTTTAATTCGTGTCCGGTTGTTTCTTCCGCCATTTTCGATATTCCTCCAGGCTTTTAAATACTTTTTGCGGATAAGTTTTTAGCGCCGCCTATTTTTTATTAACCCGCTTCTTCCGCTTATTTATTTTACGTTATATTTACAGCGTATTCAACGGGGTCTTTTATCCCCGCGCCGGCGAATCCGCGCAGCCTTAGCGCGCAGGAGTCGCATATTCCACAGGATTTGTCCCGGGCTTCATAGCAGCTCCATGTATATTCGAGCGGTACGCCGAGCTTTATTCCTAATTTAACAATTTCTGTTTTCGATAATTTTATTACGGGTGTTTCAATTTTAATTTTCCCTGTTTTTGTGCCTGTTTTTATAACTTTTTCAAATGCACTGTAAAATTCAGGACGGGTATCGGGGTAGCCCGATGAATCTTCGCTGACCGCGCCTATGAATATTTTAACGGCGCCGGTAATTTCGGCCCATGATGTTGCTAATGAGAGAATATGCGCATTGCGGAAAGGAACATAGGTGCACGGAATGTCTTTTGAATTGAGGTCGGCGCGCGGTACAGGCATATTGCGGTCGGTTAAAGCCGAACCGCCTATTTGTTCAAAATAAGAGGTATCCACAATTAATCTTTGTTTGATTCCGTAATAATCGCATAGTTTGTGGCAGCACTCTAATTCTTTTTCCTGCGTGCGCTGGCCGTAGTTTAAATGAAGTACGGCGGCTTCATATTTTTGTAAAAGTACGCCGAGCGATACCGCCGAATCCATTCCACCCGATAATAAAATTATCGCGGTTTCTTTTCTGGAGTTGACCGGTTTATTATTTTTATGTATTTTATCGTTAATAACTTCTTTTTTTTTCATTAATATCCGCTTTCTATTTTATTTATTATTTTATCCCGTATTATTATTATTATTATGTATTATTAATTTAATTAATAATTGACGATATTATTTATTATAATTCCAGTAAGGTTGTTGTTTGAAACCGAATAAGTAACGGGGATTTACCGAAGTAGTCAGTATTACGTCGGTATTGCCCTGTTTTATGCTGAAATTAATTTTAATCAGTGATATTTTCGCTCTTTGAATACTGTCGTTGATTCTTCCGTCGAACAATATAAGAGCGTCTTCGTTATCGAAGGTGTACGCTTCAAAAAGTTCGTCATCGATGGAGTCAAAATGCATTATTTTATATTCTTGATTATCGACGGTCATTATAATAGCGTCCCCGCCGCCCGCGATTTTCTTTTTTAATTCGTATTTTATAGACCGGCTCATGGTGTCGCCGGTAAGATTTATGTGTTGTTGTTCTTCGCGGTCGTCGATGAATTTTTTTAATTCAAGACAGTCTTTATTTACTCGTATTATTTCTTTGGCCGATCGAAGATCGGCCGTCATTTTATTCATGGCGCTTCTGATTTTTTTTTGTATGTCGATTTTATCCATTCCTTTAGAAAATGTTCTGTTGGAAAAGAAAAGGAAAGTATATGCTACGGTCATTATAGAAGCCGTAAGCGTTATTGCGATCATTACTTCTATAAGCGTGAATGCGCGGATAGTTTTCAGGCGGTTTCTGCCGGGTTCGGGCGTATTTAATGACATGCGGCTCTCACTCTCCTATAAGCGTGTTTACCGTTGCGAGTATTTTTTTAGAGCCTTTCATATAAACATTAACGGTTATTTTTTTTATTTTAGGCGGGCTGTTATATGGATCGAGTTTGTCGTCGATCGTGACGGTGCGCGCAAAAATTCCCTGCTGGGAGTCGTAGTATTTATAATCGATTTTGTAGCGTTTTTTATATAGCTGCATGAATTTATGAAAATCATGTATTTTATCGGCTTCTTCTTTAGTAAAAATATCGTTTTCTTCGTTTTCGATTTTATCGAAGTCAAGCATTTTAATATGCTCGATTTTATCTGCCGCAAGGTTATAGGCGAGCACGTATTCAGACGATTCGCGTGTTCCCCAGGAAGAAAATAAAAGCAGTCTTGTAACCGGCACTATAACTATGGCAAGCATTACAGTAGCCGTCAGCACTTCTATATATGAAAACGCTTTATTTATCGCTGTCAGGCGCTTTATTTTAACGGATAACATATTTCGATCACCTATTGATTAAATAACAAGTTGATACGATTGATATTATTGAATACCGCTTACCAGGTTGAGCAGTTTGAAGTAATAATTAATAGCGCCGTCCGTGCCGATTATCATTATAATAGCCGTGCCGAGCGCTATATAAGGACCGAATGCCACGCAGTCCTTTCTTTTTTTATAGCCAAGTATTATCATCGTTATTCCGGCAAACGAACCGAGAAAGCAGGCTAAAAGCAAACCGGAAAGCGTCGCTTTCCAGCCGAGAAACGCGCCAATGAGCGCGGCTAATTTAACGTCGCCTCCTCCCATTCCGCCTCCGCTTAAAACGGATATCGAATATAAAATTCCGCCTCCGCTTAAAATGCCCCATATAGAATCATTGAGCGGCGTATAAAAAGATAAAGAAGAAGCGTCGGGCCGGAGCCAGCAGATAAATGACAGAAAAATTCCCGCGGCGATTCCGTTGAGAGAGATTTGATCGGGAATTATCTGCCAGTCAAAGTCTATAAAAGTTATGACTATAAAGACCGAGAATAAATAGAGAAAAACGGCGAGCTTTAAAGTAAATCCGCATAATATGTAAGCGCCGAAAAAAACGAAGGCGGTAAGTAATTCTATAAAAGCGTAGCGCGGCGAAAATGGTCTGGCGCAGTAACGGCATTTGCCTCCGAGAGCGATGTAACTCAAAACCGGCACTAAATCAATTGCATGCAATCTGCTCCAGCATTTCGGACAATGCGAGTTTGGATAAACTACCGATTCGTTTTTGGCAAGCCTGTAAATGCAAACGTTTAAAAACGAACCGACAAGAAGCCCGAATATTACTATTAATACGGGCATCATCGGTTTTAATATTTCCGTGGAAGTTAATATCGCTGATTCAAAATCTAACATTACCTTTTGATAATATCAAAATTTAACATAAAAGTCAATAACGCCTTTTATTTGATTTGATATTTCAAATTGTTAAGTTGTTGCTTTTCTTTTCTTTTTTTTGTATAATAAATAAAAATTATAAGATAAATGGAGGCGTTTATGCAGTTTACTATCAGCAAAAAAATTTTATCGATAGTTGTTATAATGGCTGTTGCTATAGTGATAGTGGGATATAACGGCTATAAAGTTTCTAATGATTCAAGCGATGCTTTTAAAATGGCAGCCCGGCAGAAATTTCCAGTATTGTTGAGCTTTGAATCGCTTCAGTACGAACTTATGCGCCTTCGAAATAAAACAAATGAATTCGCGAATCAATGGGGCGGGAAGCTTGATAAATTCGCTTTAGAATATGAATCTATCGAAAAGAATTTTAACGATAAATTAGCGTCGCTTGCCGTATATACAGGCGATGAAAAAATAGCGGGACTTCTTAAAGAAATAGAACCGATGGCCGCGGAATTAAAAGTTACAGCGCGAATTATAATTAACGAACATAGAATACGCGATCAATATACTATTATTTACGAGGGCCTGCCCGTTCCGCTTTCTTCTTTTATAAAAGAAAAAGAACTCGATCATATTCACTGGGTAAGACTTCTTGAACAATCCATAGAAAGCGGCGTTGAGTTTACCGGTCAGACCGATCCCGCTTTATGCGCTTTCGGTAAATGGAAAGCCGGTTTTAAAAGCGATAATAAAATTATAATGCGTGATCTTGCTGAATTTGATGAACCGCATACAAAGCTTCATCAATGCGCGGAAAAAATTAAACAGATGCGTTTAGAAAATGATGCCGCGGGCATACAGCGTATCATGGCCGCTGAAGTTCGGCCGGTTATAAATGAATTATTAAAAATATTTGAAAAGCGTTATGAAGAATTTCAAAAAAATTATATGGATTCGGCTGTAAAAATAAATAACGCCGTAGCGGAGCTTACTGCTATAGGGCAAAAATTTAGAATTGCGCTGGAAAAGGTTTCTTCGGCAATACATAATGAAGTTAATGGTTATGTCGATCAGACCGAAAAAAATTCAAGCCGTGCTTCTAACTTAATTCTAATCATAAGTATTTTAGCTCTTACGGTTTCATTCATTTTAAGCTTTACGGTATCAAATGGAATATCTTCCATTATTAAATCACTTTTAAACGAATGCGTTAGATTAACCACGGCCGTTAACGACGGTAAGCTCGATATCAGAGGCGATGCGGCCGGCATTAATTTTGAATTCAGGGGCATAGTGCAGGGCGTAAACG
>CAYQWL010000050.1:0-23162 GCA_964421195.1 uncultured bacterium
CGTGAAGGCGGAAGAACCGTAGGCGCCGGAATCGTTTCCGAAGTTATCGACTAATTTTAAAAAAAGCTTGACAACAGGCTAATTAGTGTGATATAATTATCAGATGTTAATAAAAAGCCTGAAACGGCTATAAAACCGTTTCAGGCTTAACAAACTAAGAAAAATATATGGGCGTGTTTCATTATATGCGCGTCGTTTACCTGCACTGCAGGGTGTTTAACGGGAATTAAGATTAAATAAAAAGTAAGACAGGAGATTAATTATGCGCGATATTATTACACTTGAATGTACTACCTGTAAAAACAGGAATTACTCGACCACTAAAAATAAACGTAAGACGACCGACCGTCTCGTTTTAAAAAAATATTGTAAATACGATCGTAAACATACCGAACATAAAGAAGCTAAATAATTTGCTTCGTTTATTTTTATTATTTGTTCCGGAAATTTTTCCGGCAAATACGGGTTTTTACGATTCCGTGGAGGGCTATAGTTCAATGGTAGAATAGCGGTCTCCAAAACCGTTGATGGCGGTTCGAATCCGTCTGGCCCTGTTTCGTTTTTTTATAGATTTTAAGCGTTGAAAAAATATAAAATGGCATTAAATTTTAATTTTGTTAGATTTTGTTCAGATATAGAGTTTATATATACGGTGGTGAGTTGTAATAATGAGTTTTAGCGAGTCAATTAAAGGCGGTTACGCAAGATTAAAAGAGTTTCTCGGCATCGAAGTGCCGTCTGAAATGAAGAAAGTTTCCTGGCCGAACAAGCAGTCGGTTTACGCTTCCACTAAAGCCGTCGTAGTTTCGGTAGTTATGATTTCGATTTATATAGGCGTCGTTGATCATATATTTAATCGTTTATTCGAACATATTTTAAGGTAAAATAGTTTGCCTGCCGGTTTTAATTTTATATACGCCGGCAATTTATATATGGCATTTATTTAATTTAATAGAAATGGGGTGCCGCTTTAAAACAGAAAGCGACTTTTTTCTGGTTGAAAGTTCAACTCAGTGAAGCTTTTTGAGCGATGTTTATGGAAAGATCCTGGTATGTTGTTCACACCTATTCCGGCTCGGAAGACAAAGTAAAAACTAATATCCGTCAGCGTATCGAAAGCATGGGCATGAAGGATCAGATTTTTACGGTAGTCGTTCCGAAAGAAAAAGTCGTTGAAATTAAAGACGGCAAACGTGTTGAAGTTGAGCGTAAGGTTTATCCCGGTTACATTTATGTTGAGATGATACTCACTGACGATTCATGGTACGTGGTTCGTAATACGCCTGGTGTAACTGGTTTTATCGGTTTTGGCAACAAGCCCACTCCGTTGACCGAAAAAGACGTGCAGGGTATAATGAAGCTTCTTGGTTATGGCGAACAAAAACCTGAAGATAAGGTTACCTTTAAAGTCGGTCAGAAAGTCCGTGTTATCGAAGGGCCGTTCTCTGGTTTTAACGGTACTATAGACAGTATCAGTCCTGAAAAGCATCTCGTAAAGATAATGCTCAAAATATTTGGACGCGATACTTCGGTAGAACTTGATTTCGCTCAAATTGAAGAAGCGTAATTATAAAGAACGTTTTTGTTTTGAATTTTATCTTTATTTATCGATTTTATTAATTATAAACTTTTATACTTATATCGTTATTGTTTTAAGATAATAAACACAACCTGGAAGGAGAATTATCATGGCTAAAAAAGTTGTTGCCTACGTTAAGTTGCAGTGTCCGGCCGGTAAAGCCAACCCGGCGCCTCCGGTAGGTCCCGCTCTCGGTCAACACGGTGTTAACATCATGGCGTTTTGTAAGGAATTTAATGCCCGTACTTCGGCGCAGGCGGGGACCATCATTCCGGTTATTCTTACAGTTTATGCTGATAAGAGTTTTGATTTTATATGTAAAACTCCGCCGGCGGCTATATTGTTGCGTGAAGCGTTAAAACTCGAAAAAGGTTCCGGCGTTCCTAATAAAACTAAAGTCGGAAAAATTACGATGTCGAAACTCAAAGAGATCGCTAAAAGAAAACTTAACGATCTTAACGCATACGATGAAGAGCAGGGCGCTAAAATAATTGGCGGTACCGCTCGTTCAATGGGAATTGACGTAATCGAAGATTAATTGTTTATCAGTTAAAATAAATCGTGTTTCGCTTATTGGCGCGGCCGGTTTAAATTTTTATGTTTAAGCGTTATAAAAGGCGCTTTAATTTGTGGGAGGATATTAATCCGCCATTACCACCAGGAGGTTTAAATTAAATGGGTAAAAAATTTGAAGAGGCTTTAAAAAAAGTCGATGCGGCAAAGCTTTATAATTATCAGGACGCCATTAAACTGGCTAAAGAAATTGCTTATACCAAGTTTGATTCTTCATTTGAAATTGCCATAAGGCTTGGCGTTGATCCAAAGCATGCCGATCAGCAGGTTAGAAGCACGGTCGTTCTGCCTCACGGTACCGGCAAAAAAGTTAAAATATTAGTTTTCGCCGCTGGCGAAAAAGCGAAAGAAGCCGAACAGGCTGGCGCTGATTATGTAGGCGCTGACGATTACGCTGAAAAAATAAAAAAAGAAAGCTGGACTGATTTTGATTTCGTAGTCGCTACTCCTGATATGATGAAAATAGTCGGTCAGCTTGGTAAAATATTGGGCCCCCGCGGGTTAATGCCAAATCCAAAAACAGGTACGGTTACTTTTGATGTAGCAAAAACCGTTAAAGAATTAAAAGCGGGTCGTATTGAATTTCGTACTGAAAAAACCGGTATTGTTCATGGGCCGTTTGGTAAAGTATCGTTTGATGAACAAAAATTGGGTGAAAATTTTAAGGCTTTTTATGAAGCCGTTGTTAGAGCTAAACCGACGGGCGCTAAAGGCCAGTATATTAAGAGCATAACTATATCCACCACGATGAGCCCGGGTCTTCGTATTAATCCGTCGTCGGCTGCGGCAGTTTAGTTTTTTAATGTAATCTATAAAAATAATTTGTTTAAGACAGCAGGCAGGCGTGTTGCCTTTAATCGGAATGAATTAACTTCAAACCGGCCGGCCGAAACTATATTATTTTGTTAATTCGTATATTTTATTATATCCGTTGTATGCGCGTATTATATACTATTGCGCGGCGCGGCTTTTTGATAGGCCTTTAAAGACGGTTTTTATGTAAAATATATGTTTTTCAATAAAATGATTCCGCGTTGTTTCGGTTTGTTTTTTAACCGTCAGCGCGGATTTTCATTATCGCGGCGTTTTTGTAACGCCGTTTAGTTAAGTTAATAATATTGTAAAGCATGATATAAGTTATAATATAAAGGAGGTGCAATACATTAATGCCAACACCACAAAAAGAGCAAAAAGTTCAAATGATTAAAGAAAAATTAGGTCAGGCGCAGGGATTTATTTTAACTGATTTTAAAGGCGTTACGGTTAAAGACATATCGGCTTTACGCCGCAAGTTGAGGGCCGAAAAAGTCGAATACCGTATATTCAAAAATAATCTTGCGCGTATAGCCGTATCCGAATCCGGTTATGCGGCTATTGAAAAGCACATGAAGGGCACGACCGCTATAGCGATAGCTTACGGTGATCCGATAGCCCCGCTGAAAGTGCTTCATGAATTCGAAAAGGTGAAAAAAATACCTTTAAAAGCGGGTGTAATTAACGGAGAAATTTATGATGCCGATCAACTCACGGTAATGCGTAATATTCCGTCGATGCCTCAATTGCGTTCTATGTTCTTATCGGTGCTTCAGTCGCCTGCACGCGGTTTTGTTACCGTAGTATCTTCAGGTTTGAGAGGTATCGTTCAGGTGCTTTCGCAGCGCGCTAAAAAGATGGAAGAAGGCAATGCAGCTTAATATTAAAATAAGCTATTTGCTTTCAAACGGCGGTTTATTTTATTCGATATAAAGCCGCCGTTCGGGGTAAAAAAGTAAAAAAATATAACTTAAAAGAATAAAAATCAATAAATTAATATCAGGAGGAATTATTACAATGACAAAAGATGAATTAATCCAGGCGCTTGAAAAAATGACATTACTTGAAGTGAACGATTTAGTAAAAACGCTCGAAGAAAAATGGGGAGTTTCAGCAGCGGCTCCAGTGGCTGTAGCGGCAGCGGCTCCCGCGGCGGCAGCGGCAGCTGAAAAAACTGAATTTGACGTTATTCTTACCGATTCCGGCGCGAATAAAATCAATGTTATTAAAGTAGTTCGCGAACTTACCGGTCTTGGCCTGAAAGATGCTAAAGATCTTGTTGACGGCGCTCCAAAGCCTATAAAAGAAGGCATTCCTAAAAAAGACGCTGAAGATATAAAGGCTAAAATTGAAGCTGCCGGCGGTAAAGTAACCCTTCAGTAAGCTTTTTTTGTGGTAAATAAAAATACCTAATTATAAAAAACTTCCAGTGAGATAAACCTCACTGGAAGTTTTTTATTTAATATATGTTTTTTAACTGATGATTATTATTTTGAATTATCAGTATTTTCTTTTCCTTCGAGTCTTTTGATTATATTTTCGAGTTTGATTCCGGTTAAAGATTCTATGGCTGGTGGCAGCTGTGAAACTACTTTTAGAACGTCGCCGGTTATTTTTGAAGCCCCGCCTTCGCCGTTACCGGAATTAATCATTACGATTTTTTCCGTTTTAGATAGCGGTTCGGCGACGGCGCGCGCAAGCTCAGGTAATTTTTCTACTACCATCTGCACTATTGCCGCATCGTTATATTTTTGCCATGCGGCGGCTTTTTCAGTCATGGCTTCAGCTTCAGATTGCCCTTTGGCTTTTATAATTTCGGCTTCAGTAAGGCCGCGGTTTTTTTCAATTTCGATCGTGGTTACGCCTTTGGCTTTTTCGACTTCGGCTTCAGCCATACCTTTAGCTTTTTCGACTTCGACTTCAGTCAGGCTTTTTACTTTAGCGGCTTCAGCGAGCATTTCAATTTTTTTCTTTTCGGCTTCGGCGGCTTTAATAACGGTAGCCTCGAATTCCTGTTGTTTTCTTTTTACTTCTTTTTCCTGTATTTCGATTGACTTTTCTTTTTCGACTAATTGAACGTTCATTTCTTCACGTTTAACTTCCTGCTGTTTGATATTATATTCGAGATCGTATGCAAGGTCTGTCTGAGCCTTCTTTTTATTTACCGAGGCTTGATATTCAGCCTGGTTCATTTCATAATCGCGTGTTTTTTCAGCAATTCTGGTTTTAGCTTCTATTTTTGCTATTTCTCCGTCGCGCGCCGCTTCGGAAGCTTTTATAGTGGCGGTCATTTGAGCGTTAGCTTCGCCTATTGAAGCGTCTTTTTTTATTTCGGCGATACGAGCTTTACCGAGCGATTCGAGATACTGGTTTTCATCGGTTATATCGCGCAGAGTAAATGAAACTATGCAAAGCCCCATATTTGAAAGATCGGGAGCGGAAACCTGCTGTACTTTAATAGCGAATTCATCGCGGTTTTTATAAATATCTTCTACCGTCATGGTGCCGAGAATAGCGCGCAGGTGGCCTTCAAGCGTTTGATGTGCTATTTTCATTATTTCGATCTGGGTTTTAGAAAGAAATTGTTCCGCGGCTGTGCCTATCGAAATTTCATCGGATTTAACTTTGATTTGCGCAACGCCGTCCACCAATACCGGAACGCCGTGCAACGTTATAACGGGCGGTGTTTTGATATCAAGTGTGATTAATTCCATAGACATGATTTGCGCCTGTTCGATTACGGGAATGACGAATGCGCCTCCGCCGTGGACTATTCTGTATCCGACGACCGTTACTGAACCGTCCGGATGGACTACTTTGCGTTTTCGACCGGAAATTACCAGCACTTCATTTGGGCCGACTTTGATATACCGCGACGCCCATATATAGGCGAAAAGGAATATTACCAGTAGAACGAATCCGGCTAAATAAGCCGCAGTTGACGACATGGTATTGATTAGCTCCATAAATTACTTCCATCTCCTTTTTATTTTATATTTTTGGTTTATATATTTATAAAATATGTTTTTATTATTTTCGGATCATGCGGCGCCATTCAGCCGAAATTATGAAATGAAGGTTTTATTCTTGAACGTAAAGATAATTTTTGTCGGCCTTAATGATATTTACTTTTCTGTTTTTTTCAATTGTTTTTCCATCGATAGAGCGCGCCATAGCGACCTGACGTCTTCCTTTCGCGGCAAAAACTACCTGGCCTATAGGATTTTCATTATCGACGCCGACGGTCATTTCGGCGCTAAGGCCAATCATATCGTTTATGCAAACGTTCGAAGCGCTCTGCACTTCTTTAAAAACCATTGCAAAGGCGTAAAAGGTAATGACCGCGATTATACAGGCGAATATTACGCCCGCCGCTATTCCGAGAGAAGCGAGATTTGTCCCGAAAATTTTTTGCCAGCAAAGGCCGAAGCCGCCGAAAGAAGTGGCGAAAACCGATAAGCTCATGGGTGAAAACAGGGAAGGCGCCGGAAGGCTTTGATCGCCGGCATCTGAAACGCCCTGTGCATGTTCACAATTGTCGGGATGATGAATATCGCTTCCGCCATCACTGCTGTGCCCGTGCACTAATTCATGCGATGAAACGGGTTCGCCATGATGTGCGTCAGAATCTCCTGAAAATGCTGAAAAAACGGCTGAAAGAACGGCGAATCCAAGTCCCAGAACAAATGAAAAGGTGTATATGGATCCAAGATGCGTTTCTAACATTGCGTATCTCCTTTTTAGCGTTTTCGTAATAGCCAGTACTGCAGGCATTAAATAGAATTTTTCGATAAATGAACGGCCGGACGGCCGTTTCAAATTGCATGTATTTATTTTATCTTATCATATTTAATTATTTATGTCAATATATATCGTTCTATGATATAACATCGCCGGTTGATAATCGCGCCGATACTATTTTGCTTGACTCATCAGCTAATTTCGTGATATAATCGGTTGCATGAACCGCTTAAAGTTTTATAGAAAAAAAAGATTGATTTTACTCGATATAGACGATACTCTTTTTCGTTGTGATACGTTCGTTGCTTTTATCGTCCGGTATATAACCGATTATTCCGCGGCTAAATTTCTTTTAATACCCTGGCTTGTTTTTTTAGCATTGCTATTTAAAGCGGGTATTATTTCTAATGTTACGCTTAAAGAAAATACGTTGCGTGTTATCGCCGGCGAGTCCCGCGCGTCGCTCGTAAAACGTTCGGAACGTTTTATAGACGGTTTGTTCGCAAGAAAATTGAACCGTAAGGTGTTCGAAATTCTTAAAAAAATGACTGCGAGCGGTTTGTATGATGTGATTATAATATCGGCGTCGCCGTCTTTTTATATCGAGTTGATTGGCAGGCGTATTAATGCGCTTTATACGATAGCTACCGATCTGGTTTTTGATGAAAGCGATTTATTACAGCCTGTTATTAAAGGCAGAAACTGTAAGGGAGAAGAAAAAATCGTTCGTCTTAAAGAAATCATAAATTTAGAAGATTATGATCTTTTAAATTCATACGCTTTTTCAGACAGCATTACCGATATTCCGATGCTCGAACTTGTCGGCCGTCCCGTTGCGGTTACTCCGGACTCCGCTCTGCATGAACTCGCCGTTAAAAACAATTATATAATAATAAAATAAAAATTGATAAAATTCCGGCTGTATATTTATTTTGTTATTAATTCAAGCATTTCCGCTATTTTAACGTGGTTTTGCTTTCGCGCAAGAGTGAGCGGCGTATCGCCGTGCAGTGTGGTGATGTTAACGTTCGCTCCCGAAGCGGCAAGCAATTTTACGGCGTCGTAATGGCCGTTATATGCCGCCCAGGTCAGGGCAGTGTCGCGGTATGAAGTTTCGGCGTTGACGTCGGCGCCTTTTTCGATGAGAATTTTTAAAATTTCGCAGTCGCCGTTTTTAGCGGCATATATGATGGGTTTGATTTTACTCGAATTTTCGTGTTCATAATTTGCGCCTTTATCTATCAATAATTTTACGATTCCCACGAATCCTTTTTCTACGGCATAAAATAAAGCTGTATTTCCTATTTCATCTAAAATTTCAAGATTCGCGCCTTTATCTATTAATAATAACGTTATGTCGGCGTAGCCTTTATCCGCCGCATGCATTAAAAGAGTTTTCGATGATTCGTCGGTCATATTAATGTCGAATGAGCTTTTTTCGATCAAAGCCGCGGCGTTTTTAGTATCGGCTTTATTGATTAATTGAAAAATTAAGAAATTATTTGCGTTCATTTTATGAGCGGCTTTTTTTTTGTGAACGTTCGAATAAGCCGGCGTTTCGCTTTTTTTATTTTTTTTCGGCCGTCCATCGGAAATTGAATTAGATTTTTCTGTTTTTTCAATATATATGCCGAACGCGGCAAGAATAAGGCACATTATAAATCCGTATTTTATTATGCTGAATATTAAAGAAAACAGGCCGCTTAAAAAATTTATATTTTGTTTTTCTTTTGATACGTAAATATAATTGTTGTTAAGCGGTTTTATATTATTATATTTTTCTTTTCTGGCGTTTATAATTTTTTTTGTTCCGCTTTTACCCGCGGCTATTATATCGGCGATTTTCTTCTGCGAATATAATCTGGCGAGTTCCGCCGCATTGAGTCCTGAATTATCTTTTAAGTAAACATTTGCTCCATTTTTTATTAAAGCGGCCGCCGCCGGCGCGCATGTGGAAGAAATGCTATACATAAGCGCGCTGTTTGAATTTTCGTCGGTTTGATCGATGGAAGCGCCTTTATTTATTAGATAATCGATAATTTCATCGCCGCCCGTCATGGCTGCTATCATTAATAAGGTAATACCGCTTTGATCCCGCCAGTTTATCAGTGCAGGCTTTGATTTTAATATTCTATCGAGTTCTTTTTTGTTCGACGATATTACCGCTGCGATAAGCTGGTTGTAAATAAGATTATTATCGTTAACGCTCATAAATCACCTTTTTTATGTAAAAAATATTTTAATATGATGATATTTCATCCGCGGCCCAGCCTTTTTCGGTTAACACAAAACTCCATATAGCGCAGGTTTTTACGGGAAGATATTCGCCGCCTTTTATTATGCTGATGTCGCATTCGTTTATAGTATAATCGAGCGCGGAATATTTAATAAAAGCTTTCATGGCTCCTTCGCCTTCGCATTTTTCGTATTGAATTTCTATTATTTTAATGTCTTCGATTTTAATGTTTTCTATAACATTTTTTTCTTGTGAATATGCGCAGTCTTCTAAAAACTTCTGGAGTTTGTAAAATAATCGGCGGCTCATATATTGTTCGCCAGACATTAATTCTCCGCAGTTTGAAATTTGCATTAATTTTTTAAAACATTCGTCAATTCGTTTTTTGATGCTGTTTAAGTCGGGATGATTTATATCTTTATAATTATCGTCGATTTTTTTATCCGGTATTAAAGAACTTAAAGGTTTTAAAGGGTTTTGAATTATAAATGGCCGATTATGATCATTATTTTTATTTACATAATTTTCGTTTGTAAAATGCGTGGTTTGAGAAGAAACTGCGTATTCGGCGCATAAAGATCCGTTAGATGTTTTAAGAGCTGTTATTGCATTCGATTCGTTCATCTTTTTAATATTTATAAAGTGAATGGCGCCTATCATAGCGACGATTATGAACGTGCAGAAAATTACTATAGCCGATGTAAGATGTGCGTGAAGCGTAGTATGTCCTCTGGCATAAGATGAAGCGTATCTTTTTTTTTTACCGGCCGAATATTTTTTTGTAAAGTTGTTTTGAATGCCGCTGTTTTCTATATTATTATCTTCGTATCCATAATCAAGTCCGCCTCCATAACTTGATATGGATCGTTCAGCGGATCTTTGAATTTTTTTATCGGGCCGCGCATCAGATGCGCCGTTAAAATATAAAAATGCAAAAATCACAATTAAAATAAAAATAGGTGATATGTGCTTTTGAAGAGATACGCGGTAATCGTTAAAATAAATCATAATTTTTATGGTAACATTCCTGGATACATAATATTGCTCGATGTAGTTTGTATAATTATTTTTTTATAATTATTATCATTTCGGATTTTATTATATCAAATATGATAGAAAAAAACAATTTATAAAATAATCGGTAAATCTGGTAAATTTAATGTAATTTTATAAATCAGTATAAGCCGGATTGATTAGATTAGATTTGTTATTAATTAATTTATCTAAGAATTGATTAAAAAATAGAATAAATTATTTGGTGCAATATTCGGTAAAAAATTTTTATGCCGATATTTATAAATGACATATAAAAATAAATAATTGAATTAATTAAATATTTTGTTGGAGGCTGAGGTAAATTTGAAAAAAATAGTTAAAAAAATTACAGCGGTTGTGATTACGGCTTCGTTAATGTTTGCTTGCCCGGCGGTAAAAGCGGAAGAAAACGCGGAAGGCCGGATGGATAAAGCTGAAGTACGCAGAGTAATAGAGGAAATTCGCGCGAAAGTCAATAATAAGAGCGCGGAAATAATTATAAATGAAAACCGCGGCCATGAATGTTCAGATACCGCATGTTGTTGCGGTGAGTCATTAAAAAAACTAAAAAAAGAAAAAGCAAAAAAAATAAAATCTTTACAGAAAGAGACTTCTGATAATATAAAATTATTGCAGGAAGAAACTTCTAATAGTATTTTAAAAGTTCAAAAGGCGGCTTCTGAAAATATAAAACTTGCTAAAGCTGCATCACATGAAGATACAGCAATATTGTCCGCGGCAAAAAACGTTTCTTCGCCAGCGCCGGCGGCCGTTCCTTCAGCTTCCGTTCCATTGCCTGCGGCTCAGCCTTTATCACCGGTAACTATTTCCGGTTATACTCAAATAGCCCATACGGTAAGTGACGTTCCGGCCGATAGCCATAGTTTTAATGTCGCCAGAACGCGTTTTGTATTTAAAAGAAAACTTGATGAAAATTTAAGCTTTTTTTCTCAGTTTAACGTGAGCGGAAATAATGCTGATGCTTCAAAAATGACGGTAACGGATATTTTCGTTCAATATAATCCTGATAAAACACAGAATTTAATGCTCGGCCAATTCGTTGTTCCCGGTAATTATGAGGCTACGATATCTCCCCGTGATTTATATATGATCAATTACGGCCAGTTAATTATTAATGCTGAACATGAAAACCGCGGCAACGATCTTCGCGATCTTGGCGTTACTTATAATTATCGTAAACCCGGAGAAAAATGGGGTTTATCGTTAGCCGCGGTTAACGGTGAAGGCATTAATACAAAAAACGATTCTAACGATTCCAAGGCTATTTTTGCCCGCCTGGATGTTGAAGCTGATCCGGCTTTAAAAATCGGGCTTTATGCTTCCGACGGCAAGCGTTTTAAAGCCGCTTCCACCGCTGCTCAGGTGGCGTTTTATGGCGCGGATGGAGCGCCCACTCCCGCTAAATCTTTCGATAGAAAACGCGCCGGTTTTGATCTGCGTTATAAAAAAGATAAATTTACTCTTCAGGGCGTATTTGAAGCTCTCGAAACCGGTCTCGCGGGACGCGCTAAAAACCTTCAGGGCAAAGGCGCGTTCGTTCAGAGCGGATATTTTATAATGCCCAAGCTTGAATTAACATATAAATATGATCGATTTGATCCTGATAAAAATAATAGCGCCACAAGGCGTACCATTAATGCCGCCGGTTTTAACTGGTTTATAAAAAAAGGCGCTAAATTGCAGATGGTTTATCAGAAACAAAAAGAAACTCCTGAAGTTAAAAATGATCGTATGGACACTTTAGTAACCGTGGAATTTTAAAAATTGCGTTTAAATTTTTATCCGTGTATAAAATTTTAAGTTATTTTATTATATAACATGTAATGTATCCGGTAACATACTCAAAATTTAAATCCGAAATTTAAAGTTAGAAAATAAAAAAGGCCGCATAAAACTGGCGGTCTTTTTTATTTTCGTGATATAAAGCTAAACAATTAGTTCAGGCATTTAATTCAGGCGTTATCTTTCGGGATATTATTTTTCTTGACTAAACAAATAAATTAAAATATAATACGTTATATGCAGTTAATCGTCAGTAAAAATTTCGATAAAAAAGATTCGCATAAAATGGAAGCGTATATGGCGGGCGGCGGGTATGAAGCCGTGAAAAAATGTTTTTCTTTGATGACGCCTGAATCCGTTATAGATGAAGTGAAAAAAAGCGGGTTGCGCGGCCGGGGCGGCGCGGGTTTTTCTACCGGAATGAAGTGGTCGTTCGTTCCGAAGGTATCTTCGGAGCCTAAATATTTAGCGGTAAACGCCGACGAAGGAGAACCGGGTACTTTTAAAGATAGGTATATACTTGAACGCGATCCGCATCTTTTAATTGAAGGTATAATGATAGCATGTTATGCCGTCGGTATTGAAACTTCTTATATTTATATACGGGGAGAATATAAAAAAGCTTATGATATCGTTACGGCCGCTCTCGGTGAATGTTACGCTCGTGGTTTTCTCGGTCTTAATATTATGGGTTCGGATCGTAAACTTAATGTTTATGCTCATAGCGGCGCCGGAGCTTATATATGCGGAGAAGAAACAGGTTTAATAGAATCGCTCGAAGGCCGCAGGGGCCAGCCCCGGTTAAAACCTCCATTTCCTGCCGTCGCCGGACTTTTTGCGGGGCCGACCGTTGTAAATAACGTCGAAACTCTGGCCTGCCTGCCTTTTATTATAAATTCTGGCGCCGGACAGTTCGCTTCTATAGGCACTTATAAAAATAGCGGTACGAGATTATACGGCGTTTCAGGCGATGTCGAAAAACCGGGCGTTTACGAATTACCTCTCGGCGTTACCGCGCGTGAACTTATTTATAATATATGCGGCGGAGTTAAAGGCGGTGTTCCTTTAAAAGGATTTATTCCAGGAGGGCTTTCGGCGCCTGTAATGACGGCCGGAGAAATCGATATTCCGCTTGATTTCGATTCATTGCTTAAAGCGGGTTCGATGGCTGGTTCAGGAGGAGTTATAGTTATCGGCGCCGGGCGCAGCATACCTTTAATAGCTTCTCGTGCCGCGGATTTTTACGCTCACGAATCCTGCGGGCAGTGTACGCAGTGCCGTGAAGGCACCCGCTGGCTTTCGCAGTTGTTTAATAAAATAATTGACGGGCGTGGTAAAAAGAAAGATTTAGACCTTATTATTGACTTATGCTCTAATATGATGGGACAGACTATATGCGTACTCGCCGATGCCTGCGCTATGCCTTCTGCTGCTTTTGTTAATAAATTCAGACATGAATTCGAAGAGCTCGTCAAATAAATTTTTTAAAATTATATTATGATTGTGATGCGTAATCGGGATTAGAATTTTAAAACTTAACGCGATAAAACCGGAAAAAATATAAAATAAAAGTGTATAGAATTGTAAAAAACGAAAATTAAAAGCAGGGCGATACGATGCCTGAAATAATTATAAATGGGATACATATATCCGCTTTACCGGCGGATACTATTCTTACCGCCGCTTCTCGCGCCGGAATAGAAATACCGCATTTTTGCTATCATCCTGAATTAAAATATGCGGGTTCATGCCGGATGTGTTTGGTCGAGGTGGAAAAGTCTCCGAAACTCGTTACGTCGTGTAATACGCCCGTATCTGAAGGTATGGTCGTATATACTGAAACTGAACGGGTAAAAAAAGCCCGCGCCGCCGTTCTTGAGTTTTTGTTAATAAATCATCCGCTCGATTGTCCTATTTGCGATAAAGCTGGCGAATGCCCGCTTCAGGATAATTATTTTAAATATTCGGCGCGTGAAAGCCGTTATGAAGAAGAAAAATGGCATAAAAATAAAAAGACGGACCTCGGCCCGCTTATAATACATGATGAAGAACGCTGTATTCTGTGCACCCGTTGCGTTCGTTTTATGCAGGATATCGCGAAATCTCCTCAGCTTATAGTGGCTAAGCGGGGCTCTAAAAATGTTCTTACGACTTATCCGGGCAGGCCGTTTGATAATCCTTATAGTTTGAATACCGTAGATATCTGCCCGGTCGGCGCGCTTACATCGAAAGATTTTCGTTTTCAATGCCGTGCATGGTACCTTGAAAGTTCGAAATCGGTGTGCCCGTTTTGTGAAACAGGGTGTAACATTATAATTCAACATAAAGACGGTATCGTTTATAGAATATTACCCGATAAAAATGATAGCGTAAACGGCGCTTTTATGTGTGATTATGGAAGAATTTTTAGAAAATATATTCATTCGAATGATCGAATTTTATCGCCTTTGATTAGAACCGGTAAAAGCGGCGTTACCGCCGTTACGGCTATCGAATCTTACGATAAAATTTACTCTCGTATAGCCGCCAGGGCTTCTATGCTCGCTAAAAACGGAGACGTAAAAGAAACCGGAGTTATCCTTTCACCTTATCTCAGCGTTGAAGAAGCCTATCTTACTTTTAAAATTTTCGGAGAGGCGCTGAAAGTTAATTATGTTTCACTTTTTAGCTGTGAAGAAGGTTTTGACAATTTTATAGTGTCTGATAATTATCTTATATCTAAAAATAAATCGCCTGATAAAGCGGGCATAGTTAAGCTGGCCGATAAAATGGGAGTAAAATTGATTGCGCCGGAAATTATTGCCGGGAACGCGGGCGCTAAAAAAATTAAATCGGTTGTTTTTATCGGCCCGTCTTTTGGTTTTGACGGATTTTATGAAAAAAATAAAGACGAGCTCGATGTGTGCGATTTTATAATATCGCTTACCACTCATTTTAAAAACATAGCTTTTGTTTCTGATTATATATTGCCGTTTTTATTATGGGCGGAATCCGGCGGGCATTTTTTAAATAAAAATGATATTATTCAAAGTTATTTGCCGGCTGTTTCGTTTAAATGTAAAACAGATTCGCCTGATAATATAAACAGCATTTGCCGGCTGGCTTCGTGTTTTGGAGTTAAAGCGGAATATGCTTCGGCGAAAGCTGTTTTTGATGAAATAACCACGCGGTTGAAAATTTTTAACTAATTAAAATTTTATTCTGGTAGTTTTTAAAAATTATTGCTTTGTATGATTTAATTAATCTTTTAATGTTTTATATTGCGGCCATTTATTCTGCGATCGAAAAACAATTACAGGGGCGAATTGTATGCCTATAGATTTAGAACCTTATATTTCAATGTATGTTTTTAAAACGGCTTATCTTCCGGTGATTATCCGTACTGTTCTGGCCGTTGTTTTTCCATTGGTGGTGCTTTCGGCTATTCCCGTTCTCGTGTGGATGGAACGGCGCGGAGCTGGACTTATTCAGGACAGGATGGGGCCGAACCGCTCTAATATATCAGGTTTTACTTTTTTAGGCCTTCTTCATCCAGTTAATGACGCTATTAAAATGGTGATGAAAGAAACTCTTACTCCGGCGCGGGCTAAAGTTTTATTTTATTATATGGCGCCTGCGCTTGTAGTTATTCCGGCTATTATGGCTTTCGCGGTTATTCCGGTAGCGGCTCCTGTAGAAATAGAAGGCGTTGTGGTGCCGTTTCAGGTCGCATCGATCGATTCAGGCATACTCTACATTTTAGCCGTATCTTCGCTTGGGGTTTATGGAATAATGATGGCCGGCTGGGCGTCGGGAAATAAATTTTCGATGCTTGGCGGATTACGCGCGGCGTCTCAGATGTTAAGTTATGAAGTTACGCTCGGCATATCTCTTGTCTCTCTTTTTATGATATATTCGAGCGTTGAACCGGTTGAAATAGTCGAAGCGCAGGGTGCGCTTTTATGGGGAATTGTGCCGAAATGGGGTGTTTTTTTGTCGCCGGTCGCGTTTCTAATATTTTTAACGTCCGCTTTCGCCGAATGTAACCGTACGCCGTTTGATTTGCCCGAAGCGGATTCCGAAATAGTCGCTGGATATCATCTTGAATACGGCGGAATGAAGTTCGCCATGTTTATGATGGCTGAGTATCTTTCGATAATTACCATGTCGGCTATAATTACTACCATGTTTTTTGGCGGTTATCAACTGCCTTTTATGCCTACGGCGAAGCTTCACGCGCTCGCGGGGCCTTTTATAGCTCCTTTTATTCAAATCGCGGTGTTTTCCGTTAAAACCGCTTTTTTTATCTGGCTTTATATATGGGTACGCTGGACGCTTCCGCGCTTTCGCTACGATCAAATTATGAAATTATGTTATTTGCGTCTTTTTCCTCTCGCGCTGGCGAATATCTTTATAACCGCGGCTATAATACTTGTCTTCAGGAGATAATGACGGTATGTCAAAAAAAGAATACGGCGAAAAAACTAATGAACAAAGATACATTAAAATTAAAGACCGTTTTAAAGACGATTATTTTTTAAAAAAGAATAAGCCTCTCGTTTTTTTTGAACGTCTTTATTTTATAGAGATAATTAAAGGGCTTGCCGTTACTTTAAAACATTTTTTATATAATCTTTTTCATTATTCAAAATTGCCTACTATAGATTATCCTGAAAAAAAACGTAAAATTCCATTATCTTTTCGCGGACGTCATCGTCTTACGCTTGGATCTGATCAAAAGCCGCGCTGCGTTGCCTGCTTTCTTTGCGCGACCGCCTGCCCGGCTGATTGTATTTACATAGAAGCCGGCGAGTATCGGGATGGTAATCGCGTTGAAAAATATCCTTTGCGTTATGAAATTGATATGCTGCGCTGCGTATTTTGCGGCCTGTGCGTTGAAGCATGCCCGTGCGACGCCATAAGAATGGATACTGGAATTTACGATCTTGCCGATTACGACCGTAAAACGCTTATATTTGATAAAGAAAAGCTTATGAAAGGCTATCCGCCGCTTTTAAAGCGCGGCGAAGTTTTTGATTTTACCGATTCTTCCGCCGCGCTCGACAGTTCCGCAGATAGTTTCGATAATTATCGCGATATCGAATGCGGCGCCGGGACTATAACCACGGGTGATGTTAAATGATTATAAACGCTATTATTTTTTATATTTTCGCCGTTCTTGCTTTATTGGCCGCCATTTTCGCTATAAGTGCGGCAAGCCCCGTCAAATCGGCCATTTCTATGATTTTTTGTCTTTTTTGCATGGCAATGCTTTATTTTACGCTTGGCGCACATTTTGTCGGCGTTATTCAAATTTTAGTTTACGCGGGAGCGATAATGGTTTTGTTTTTATTCGTGGTGCTGCTTCTCGAAAAGCGTGATTGTGAAACGATTGAAGACGATTACATAAGCGCGTTTAAAACCGTTAATGTTTTTACCGCCGTTTTTCTTTTTATCGTTCTCGCCGCTTCTCTTTATTTATTCTCGCCCTCATTTTTTCCGCCGGAATCGGCCGGGTATGGTTCGATTAAAACTTTCGCCCCGGCGATATTTAAGAAATATATATTCGTTTTTGAAGCGCTTTCAATTCTGATATTAACCGCTATTGCGGGCGTCGTTTTATTGACGGCGAAAACCGGAACTGATGCAGTGAAGGATGATGAAAAATGTATGCGATAGGGCTTACACATTATCTCGCGGTCGCCGCCGCGCTTTTCGTGATAGGCCTTGCCGGTCTCACGTTAAGAAGAAATATAATAGTGCTTTTTATGTGCGTTGAATTAATGCTTAATTCCGCTAATTTAACTATATTGGCGTACGCCAGGCAGTTCGGCGATTCTGAATTTCACGCCGCCGCGCTTTTTGTAATGGTTATAGCGGCTTCCGAAGCGGCTTTTGGCCTGGCGCTGGTTATGGCGCTTTTTAAATACCGTGGCACGGCCGATTCGGATAAAATAACACTTTTGAAAGGTTGAAGATTTTAGTTTATGCAAAACATGAACATGTATTTTTTAAATTTGATACCTTTATTCCCGCTTTTTGGCGCGATTTTTTGTTTCATGCAAAGAGAACGCAGGCCTTCGGCTGTTTGCGGGTTGTTCGCTTCCGCCTCGGTTTTTCTTTCGTTTGTATGTACGATAGCCGCGTGTTTTGTTCTTGCCGGCGGCGGCGATTTTTACCATAAGACTCATTTGTTTTTAGCCGCTAAAAATTTTACATGGATATCGGCGGGTGGGATCGAAGTTGATTGCGCTCTTATGTTTGACCGGCCTGGCGCCGTAATGCTTCTTGTAGTTACCTTCGTCGGTTTTTTAATACATGTTTATTCGATAGGTTATATGATTCATGATAAAGATTTTAACCGTTTTTTTTCATATATGAATCTTTTCGTGTTTTTTATGATAGTTCTGGTTATGGCAAAAAATATAGTTTTATTATTCGTCGGCTGGGAAGGCGTCGGATTGTGTTCTTATTTGCTTATAAGTTTCTGGTGGCCGGATCCGCTTAACGCCGCGGCCGGTAAAAAGGCCTTTATAACCAATCGTGTCGGTGATTTTGCTTTTCTTTCGGCTGTTTTTATTCTTTACGGGTTGTGCGCTTCGGCGGGCTGTATATCTGCTTTTGATTTCATCTCGCTGCGTGATTTTTTTGCTTCATCGGCCGCTTCGGCCGTTACCGGTTCGACCGTTATCGATATTATATGTATTTTACTTTTTGCGGGCGCCTGCGGTAAATCCGCCCAGATACCTCTTTATGTATGGCTGCCCGATGCGATGGCCGGCCCAACTCCGGTTTCCGCTCTCATACACGCCGCCACCATGGTCACCGCGGGCGTTTATATGTGCGTACGGCTCGGATTTTTATTCGCGCTTTCGCCCGCCGCGCTTAATATTATTGCCGTTGTCGGTTCAGTGACGGCTGTTTTTTCCGCTTTGATAGCCGCGGCGCAAAACGATATTAAAAAAGTGCTTGCTTATTCTACCGTTTCACAGCTTGGTTTCATGTTTATTGCGGTCGGCTGCGGCGCTTATTCCGCGGCTATTTTTCATCTTACGACGCATGCGTTTTTTAAATCGTTGTTGTTTCTGGCCGCGGGTTCTATTATACATTCGCTTTCCGGAACGCAGGATATTACGGCTATGGGCGGTCTTAGAACTTTAATGCCTCATACTTTCAGAGTTTTTTTTATTGGCGTTTATGCGATATCGGGGCTGCCTCTTATGTCGGGTTTTTTCTCGAAAGATGAAATACTTTTATATTCTTATTCCGGGCCTTATTCCGGCGCTTTCTTTTTTATTTCAGCTTTAATCGCTTCTTTTTTGACGGCCGTGTATATGCACCGTCTTTTATTTCTGGTATTTTATAAAGAATTCAGAGGCGGCGCCGAAAAAGCGGCCCATATTCATGACGCGCCGGTTCTTATGACCGCGCCGCTTTATATACTGGCTTTTTTTTCGATTTTTTCAGGTTTTATATCGCTCGGTAAAAATTTCAGCTTTAAATCGCTGCTTTATGCGTTCGAGCCCCATGCGGTTTCAGAATTAGTCATTCCGGCCGTATATTCTCGCGCCATAGCCGTTCTGGCGATTATGATCGCTTTCGCCGGCGTTTATACGGCTTATAAAATATATATCGATAAAAATAATTACCGCTCTATTATCGATAAAAACTTCAGTTTTATTTTGAAATTGCAGCGGTCGAAATTTTATGTCGATGAGTTGTATGAAAAAATAATTATCGCTCCGTTTTATTCTTTTTCCGTAATTATTTATAAGTATATAGATATCCGGTTGATCGACGATTATATCGTTGGCGGCGGTACGGCTGCTTTTAAAAAACTTCATGAGTTTCTTGCGGCGGCGCAAAACGGCCGTGTCAGGGTTTATCTTTCCGCTATGGTTTCGGGGTTAGTCGTGATTATGGTATATGTGTTGTGCAATGCTTTATTGTAACCAATCGTCGCGCTTTCGCGGGGTATAATATTAAATTCGGCCCGCCGGTCGATATTTAAGGAAGAAATATTGAAATAAGGTGTTAATAAAATGATCGAATTAATCGATGTTTTTTATGAAAATTTAATAATCGTTCTTCTGGCGCTGTCGTTTTTATCATTCGTTTTTATGGCGGCGGCGGGTTCGTTCGTGTCCGTCCGTAAAATAAAAAAATCCGCCCTGATGCTTTCTTTAGTTATTTTTGCGGCATCTTTATGTCTTTATACCGGTTTTAACGGAGCGGCGGGCGCATCGGCGCAATTCGCGAAAAGTTATGACTGGATAGAGCCAATCGGCATAAAATTCAGTGTTTTTATCGACGGCCTTTCGTTATTTATGGTCTTGCTGTCAACGCTTCTTACTTTCGTAGTTATAGCTTCAGTTAAATTAAATATGCCTCATCTTAATTATTATCTTTCGATGTATTTTCTTCTCGAATTTACGATGATAGGCACTTTCTGTGCCGCCGATATAGTCTTGTTTTATATATTCTGGGAGGCAATGCTCGTTCCGATGTATTTGATTATAGGCGCCTGGGGCGGCGTCAATCGTATCGGCGCGGCGCTTCGTTTTTTTCTATTTACCGCGTTCGGTTCGGTTTTTATGTTATGGGCGATTATATGGGTGTGCAGCTATTATTATAACATAAACGGCGCCGCGTGTTTCGATATAAAAGAATTAAGTTCCATACATTATAACCTTCGTTCTCAGTTTATTTTATTCTGGATGTTTTCGCTGGCTTTTATGATTAAGGTGCCGCTTTTTCCGTTTCATACATGGCTTCCGCATGCTCATGTGGAAGCGCCGACCGGCGGTTCCGTGATGCTCGCCGCCGTCCTTCTTAAAATGGGCGCTTACGGTTTTCTTCGTTTCAGCATTCCAATGTTTCCAGATGCCGCTTCTTATTTTGCGCCGGTGATGATGTTTCTTGGCGCCGCGGGCGTGCTTTATGGATCGCTTGTTTCGTATGCGCAGACCGATTTGAAAAAGCTGATAGCTTATTCTTCGATAGCTCATCTTGGCGCGGTTACCGCCGGCATTTTTTCGCTTACCGGGGCCGGCATAAGCGGTTCGCTCGTGCAGATGATAAATCATGGAATATCCACGGGCGCTTTATTTTTGTTAACGGGTATTATATACGAACGGCGTCATACCAGGGAGCTTGGAGAATTCGGCGGGCTCGCCGCCGTTATGCCGTTATATTCGACCGTATTTGCTATAGTAATGTTTTCTTCGATAGGCCTTCCCGGTCTCAATGGTTTTATCGGCGAGTTTTTAATATTATCGGGAGTATTTTCCAGATCATGGGCCGCCGGTTTTTTAACGGCGTCCGGTGTTATTGCCGGCGCGGTTTATATGCTTTCGGCTTATGAAAAAATGTTTCTCGGCGGTATTACAGACAAAAAAAATTCGGCGCTTACGGATATTGATTTTATTGAAAAATTTTGTCTTATGCCGCTTATTATTTTAATATTCGCGATCGGGATATATCCGGGATTTATAACATCTAAAATAGAAGCTTCGGCGCGGAAAACGGCCGCGGTTTTTGAATCTGTTTCCGCTTTAAAAATGGTTTCGGTTCCGGTTCGGAACGTAAATTTAATGAATATCCGGTGAGTGCAATATGTCAAAAGAAGAATTAGCGGTTAATATATATGCTGTATCTCCGGCTTTATGCTGTGTGATTTCGGCCGTAGTGATTTTAATTATATCTACGCTGGAAAAAGGTGCGTCCTTAAATGGGCGTATGGATTCGTATCGGGCGGCGGGGATACTTGCTTTTTTTACTTTCGTGACTTCGTCTCTTATTTCGATCGGTCATTTAATAAATATAAAAGGCCCTCTTCTTTTATTTAAAAATGCCGTGATTTTTGATCATTACGCGGCAGCCTCGGTTTTATTTTTTTCATTGATGGGTTGTGCGACGCTTTTTATTGAAACGGATCGTAAAAATTCCGTGTCATCATATTTTTTTGTTCCTGAATATTACGCATTACTGTTGTTTGCTGCATCCGGCGCGATGATAATGGCTGTTTCCAACGATCTTTTTTCGGCGTTCATCGGTCTGGAAATACTTTCGATATCCACTTATATATTATGCGCGCTCGATAAAGAAAATAAAAGGGCGGTTGAAGGCGCTTTTAAATATTTTTTAATGGGCGCCGCTGCCGGCGCGATATTTTTGTTCGGTCTGGCGCATATTTATGGAGGAGCCGGAACTACGCTTATTAAAGATATAATTTACGGAGCCGCTCTGAACGGTCAGAATGCCGGTACGCAGGCGTCTCTTTTGATCGGGCTTGTTTTTATAACGTCGGCTTTATTGTTTAAGACGGCCGCCGTTCCGTTTCATGGCTGGGCGCCTGATGTTTATGATGCGGCGTCTTTAAGTGTAACGGCGTTTATGACTTACTTTGTTAAAGCCGCAATTTTTATATTGATATTTCGTATTTTTGCGTCAGCTTTTTCGTTTATGGCTTCTTATATAAGCATGGCGATGGTTTTTATCGCGGTTATAACCATGAGTGTGGCGAATATAGCCGCTCTTTTTCAGAAAAATATTAAAAGAATGCTCGCTTATTCGAGCATATCTCATACTGCTTATATTCTTATCGCGGTGATATGCGTTATTCCGTCTTTTAAAAACGGCGTGACCGATGCCGGAACTTATATTTTATTTTATCTGCTGTCTTATTTTTTTATTAATGCCGCGGTTTTTTCGGCTATCGGACTTTTGGGCGGCGGCAGGGCTGATGTCGATATTTATACGATCGACGATTTAAAAGGCATGGGGTTTGTTTCTCCATTATATTCAGCGTTATTCTCTATTGCATTGCTTGCGCTGGCTGGAATTCCGGCCACTTCAGGATTTATGGCGAAATTTTTGATATTTTATAATGCGTTTTTATATAATTATTATTTATTGGTTTTGATAGCTGTTATTAATAGTTTTATAGCTTTTTATTATTATATAAAGATTATAATGTCGATGTATATGTATGAACCCGAACGGCTCTCTCATGAATTGCCTGAAATTGAAAGCTCTTCGTGCTGCCATTCTCTGGCTTTTTCTAATTCAATTAAACCGGAAAATGCGGCTCGCGCGATATGTCTTATCGCGGCTTCTTTTTTTGTCGTAGCCGCGGGCGTTTATCCCGCCCCGTTTATAGAATTTTTAAGGAACATCGTGATAAAAAGTTTTTGACGCTCTTTATTTTACCTTAATTTTTATTAAACCATGATGTTGTGTTCCAAGATATATGGCGTTTTTAATCGTTTCTATGCAGGTTATTCTTACCGGTTTTCCTTTTGATAAACTATTTTTAATCGGATAATTCGTTAAATTATCATTAAAAAGTTTTGCAAGTCCGTGGTCTGTGCCTATGTAAACATCAAATTTATCGACTTTTAG
>CAYQWL010000051.1:0-9217 GCA_964421195.1 uncultured bacterium
ATTCGCTTTAATAATTCGTCGAAATCTACCTTTAAATAAACTAACCGTGTTTTTCTAAAAATAAGTTCAAAACATTTATCGGTTTCTAAAATACCGCCGCCAAGCGCCAGCACTGAATTCGAATAAACATTAGAGTCTAACAATTCACGAAGCGATTCAAACTCCAGTTCGCGAAATTTAGGCTCGCCGAATTTTTTAAAAATTTCAAAAATCTTATAACCGGTTTTCAATTCTATAATTGAATCAAGATCGTAAAAATGTCTTCCGGTTTTCGCGGATATTATTTCGGCTGTTTTCGTCTTACCGCTGAACATAAAACCGCACAGCGCGACAATTCTATTTTTAGAGCGCAATATCGAGACCTCTTACACGCCGTTAAATTACTACTTGAATTAATCGCGTTATTATTATATAATATATTGAACAAAAAATCAAGATTTTTATTTTAAATGTTTTAATTATATGATTTTCTTACTCCCATAAAGATTTTAACTAAAAAATAACTCCGCTTTTTTCATTCACGACCTTTTTATTTAAAGCATTATTTAATAATATAAAATAACCGGTGAAAAAAGGAATAAAATAAAGAAAAGAAAATAGTATAATATAATAACACAATATAAGCATATAAATGAAAAAAGAAAGGAATAAAAATGACCGAATTAAAAAACAAAACGGTATTTATTACAGGCGCTTCATCGGGCATAGGCGAAGCCTGCGCGCATTCCTTCGCGGCGGCGGGCGCGAAATTAATACTTACATCGAGGCGCGAGGAGATACTCGCAAAGCTTACGGAAAACATAATAAATAAATATGATGTGAAAGCAATATACCGCGTTATGAACGTATGCGACCGCGAATCGATAAAGCGTACCCTCGCGTCGCTTACCGAAGATTTCAAAAATATAGATATTCTTATTAATAACGCCGGCCTCGCTCTTGGAACGGATAAATTTCAGGAATCCAATATGGACGAATGGGACGAAGTTATCGACACGAACATAAAAGGCGCGTTCGCCTGCGCACGGCTCATATTAAATATCATGCTCGCCAGAAAAAGCGGCCATATAATTAATCTCGGCTCGATTGCCGGCCACGAAGTCTATCCAGGCGGAAGCGTTTACTGCGCGACCAAACACGCCATTAACGCCTTCACACGGGCTCTCAGACTCGATTTATGCGGAAGCGGCATCAGAGTAAGCACCATAGATCCAGGCATGGTAGAAACGAACTTCAGCGTTACGCGCTACCGGGGCGATAAAAATAAAGCCGAAAAAGTTTATGAAAATATGAACCCGCTTACGGCTGAAGACATAGCGGATGCCGCAGTATTTTGCGCATCGCGGCCGCCGCGAGTTAATATCAGCGAAATAATTTTAATGCCGGCCGATCAGGCGAGCGCTACAATGGTTCACAGGAGTGAGGCATGAAAAACGGCCGTCCAGTCTTGCACGCAAAAAAAATCACGCCGCTGGAAGGCGCGGCCTGCAAACAAGCCGCCCGTGAAACAAAAAAAAAGCAAAATATTCTCATCGATAGAAGTTTTTATGAACAAAACACGCTCGACGCCGCCCGCGAGCTTCTTGGCTGCAAAATATATGTGCGTTTAAAAACCGGGGAAATTAAATGCGCTATAATCGCCGAAACCGAAGCTTACTGCGGCGTAAGCGACCTCGCCTGCCACTCTTCGCGCGGCCGCACGCCCCGCACCGAAATTATGTTCGGCCCGCCCGGTTTTGCTTACGTTTACATGATTTACGGCATGTATCACTGTCTCAACTTCGTTACCGAAAAACCGGGAGACGCCTGCGCCGTACTGATCAGAAGCGTAATAACCGAAAACGCGAACGACGGTACAGCCGCCAGAATAACTGGGCCGGGCCGTACATGCCGTTTTTTTAATATAGATAAATCGTTCAACGGCGCGGACATAACGGTTAAAAACAGAATATGGGTAGAAAAAAGAAAATTAACGGCGGTAAAATATACGACGGCGGCTAGAGTCGGAATAGATTATGCCGGTGAATACAAAGACAGGCCCTGGCGTTTTATTTTAGACGATTAATATTTTAACCTGATAAAATAATATCATTTTATTTTATTTTATATTATTTTAAAAATTATCGCGCCCGAAAGAAAAAGCCATGCGATAACGCATATTATAATCGGATAATCTTTTAAAAGCGCCTCGGTCGGAGACATGCCGAGTTTTTTTTTATGAATTATATATAAATATCGAAATATTCCATAAAGCACGAATGGCACGGTATAAATAAGATTTTCCGTCTGGAATTTTTCGACGGTTTCGGCCGACATCGTATATAACGCATAAGACATTACGGTAGCCGAAGTAGATATCATGATCATCTGGTCTAAAAAATCAGTGCTGTATTCTTCGAGAACTTCGCGGTGGCTGTTCGCGCTTTCATTAAGAGAAGTAATCTCAGCGCGCCGTTTACAAAATCCTATAAATATCGATATTAAAAAAGCGCACATCAAAAGCCAGTGCGAAGCGCTGACCGATATGACCGCGCTGCCTGCGGCGACGCGTAAAACGAATCCGGCGGCTATGCACAGCACGTCGATAATGACGATTTTTTTTAATTTAAGCGAATAAGCGATATTCAGGGCAAAGTAAACGAGACATATATTAGTAAAGTTAAGGTTGATAAGCGAAGAAGAACAAACACCGAGCAGTAATATGACGAACGAAGCAAACCACGCCGATGTCAGCGATAATTTTCCAGCCGCTATAGGCCGTTTACGCTTGTAAGGATGAAGCCTGTCTTTTTGATAATCGAGAATGTCGTTAAATAAATATACTGAACCGGAAAATAACGAAAAAATAAAAAAAGCGAATACCGCGGATAATGCATCTTCAAAATTAAAAATTTTTTTTGAAAATAAAAGAGGCAGAAAAATAAAGAAATTTTTAACCCATTGTCCGGGCCTGAGACTTTTAAAAATATAATATAACTGCGTCAAAAAACATCAATCCGTTTCTTACATTCGTGCGCCGATAAAACCATCGGATTTTATATAAAGAACTTATCTTTTATGCAGCCGGGGCGCCCCCGTCTGCGGCAGCGAAGGCCCGCTTTTTCCGCCTGATTTCCGAATGATTCCATTAAAAAAAGCGGCGGCTTTCAATTCGTCCGGCCGTGAAGCAATAAATTCAGAGGTAATACTAACCGCGGCATCTCCTCCGGCTTCTATAATGGAAGTTATTTTTTCACAGGCATATTGCGAATCTATAAATAAAGCTGCGTTATATACAATTTTACGAAGCCCTTCCGTTCCAAAAGATTTTAGCATGGCTATAATATAAGATATTATTCTTTCATTCTCAGGCGCTATAAATTTAATAATTTCCGCTACCGCTTCCGGCCCGAATTTTTTCATTGCTTTTATATTTAAAACGCACATTTCATCGGATTCTTTTTTCATGGATTCAATGATAGGCGCTACCGCCTCAACGCCGCCTATTTCAGCAAGAGCCGAAACTACATATCGCCGCACCCATTCATTGCCATCGTTCAAAGCGTTTATAAGCACCGGAAGAGATCTTTCATTTCGTATCTCACCAAGAGCATAAGCCGCATATATTTTAAGATCGTCATCGCCTTCGAGAAGATAATGTTCTAAAGGCACGATTGCCAGATCGCCAAAATTGCGAAGTATTCGTTTCGTCCAGAAACGAATATCGTTATTTTCATTTTTCAACGCTTTAATAAGCGGTCCGATGGCGGCCTCGCCGATTTCTTCGAGCGCATCGGCCGCGCTTTTTCTTACCGGCCATGACTTATCGCGCAGCGCTTCGAGAAGATAAGGAATAACCTGCGGATCTTTAATTTTACCGAGCGCTTCAGCCGCAAAAAACCTTATTTCTTTATTATCGGAGCGCAGCGCTTCGATAAGCGGTGAAAGCGCCTCGCGGCCTATAACGCCTAAAACCACGGTGCTCCAGTATTTAACGTCTTCGTTATCGCTATTAAGAGCTTTAGTAAGCGAGGGAATAGCGGACGAACCTATATTAGCCAGAGCATCGGCAGCGGTTTTACGAACAAACCAGGACTCATCTCCCATAGCTTCTATCAAAGGAACGACCGCATCGGCCGACTTTATTTCACCGAGAGCTTCAGCCGCATTTTTTCTCATATCTTTATCATCGTTTTTTAAAATACGTATAAGCGGCTCTACGGCTAAAGAACCTATACTCGCCAATATTTTTTTTGACAGATGACGTATTTCGGTATCATCGTCTTTTAAAAGCCTTAATACAGGCTGGATGGAACGCGCGCCGATCTTTCCAAGAACTCGCGTGGTCCAGTAACGCACATCTTTATCTTCATGCGATAAAGCTATAGTCAAAGGTTCAATAGCACGCTCTCCGATTTGTTCGAGCGCATCGGCCGCGCTTTTTCTAATTATCCAGGATTCGTCGCGAAAGCAATTAATAAGCTGCCGGATCGCCCGAAAATCCTGTGATTTAGCGAGCGCCATGGTGGCAAAAAAACGCATATCCTTATTTTCGGACTTTAACATTTTAATAAGCGGTTCTATAGCGCTGCCGCCCATATCTCCGAGTATTTTAGAAACCCAGTATCTGAGATCTTCGTTATTAGAAGCGAGCGCTTCGGTCAATATGCCGATAGCGGCGTCGCCAAATTTTATAAGCGAAGCCGCGGCGTTTTTTCTGACGGACCACGACTTATCGCCAAGCGCCTTTACTAAAAATGGAAGAGCGCGGGAATCAAGCGCTTCGCCAATGGCGCGCGCCGCGAATATTTTTAAATCTTTATCGCCGGCCGCCAGTATTTCGATCAGCACATTAATAGCGCTATCGCCGATACGGCCTAATATTATGGTAGCCCAATATTTTGTATCATCATCAGGATTATTCATCAAAACCGCTTTTAAACTATCCACAACTGGATTTCCAATAGCGGTAAGCCTGTTTGCGGCTTCCTGACGTTTATTATAATTTTTATCGCTTAATTCGGTAATAAGTGAGGTTATTTCATCGCCGGAAATTTCATACGCAATAACCCCGGTCGGATTATTTTCCAGTTCAATCACCTTCGCTCGTTCAGGCTTTCCTGTTTTTCTTTACGCCGCCGTCTATTTTCGCATTTACCACGCGAGTTTTTTTTGATTTTTTATCTTTAACGGCGCCGCGCACTCCTTCTGCCTGTTCTTTTTTATTTTTAACCGCGGCCCGTTTGTTTTTATTTTCATTTACAATAAGATCCTCAGCCGAAGGTTTTACATTTTCCGCGAAGCCGCGCGCGTCACATGAGGCCGCTGAATATCCCGGATTCATTCCATTTTCGGCGCCCGAAAAATTCCCGGATACGGACGCCCCGGTTAAACCGCTATCGTTAAAACCATTTCCAGCATCTGAAACATCGATCATTTTAAAATAATTAATCGATAAACTAAGTTTTTGAACGGTGTTTCTAATATTTTCTATATCATAAACCGTCATCGCCTTGGGAGAATCTATTTCATTCATAAGGTTGATTATATTATTAGAATAAATTTTTATCTCAGAAACTTTTGAATTTAATGTGCCAATAAGGTTATTGATGCTTGCGGCCAGATCCTGAAATTCATCGCTCGTTCTTAAATTAAAATGCGAATCCAATTCGCCGCCGGCCACGTCATTAAGAACTTTTTCAAAACGATAAACAGGGCCCGCCATGGTATGTGAAACAAAAATTCCGATAAAAGTAACTATTATTATAGCTACGAGTTCAGCAAATAAAATAACAGGCAGAAGAAGATCTCCATAATTTTCTATTTCGAATGCTTTTGAAATCTGCTCCACGATAGCCGATCCCGGCGACAGAAGGCCGTAAATGACGCCGCCGACAATATTAGCCACTATAACGACTATCAACAGAATAATAACCGTTAGTTTAGTCTGAAATCCGGGTTTTATAAAGTAATTTTTACGCAGATTTTTCATATCGAGCTCTCCTGATTTTATTACCGCGAAAAAAATGCGGCCCTATACTTCACCCGCGGTTTTACCATGAAAACTTTCGAGCGCCTGCTCGTAAGTATCGAATATTTCAAACACTCTCGTTAGATAAGTAATCTGAAATATTTTTTTTATAGACGGTGAAAGACCGCAAATTTTAACGACACCCTCATTTTTTAAAATATTTTTCTGCAAATCAACGAGTATTCCGATACCAAAACTGTTTATATAATTTAATTCGCTGAAATCAAAAATAACATATTTTTCCTGTTTCTGCAAAAGCCTCATAGTCACTTCAAATTCCTGAGCAGTTTCGGCGTCGATACGGCCTGAAAGTTTATAGCAGCTTAACAATTCGCTTTTAATTCGAGTATCTTCTATTTTTTTTATAACAAATACTTCAGCCATTATTTACCATACCTCATCTTCAAAAAACTATCGCCGGACGCGGCCGGTCTGATATCGTTTAAACGCCCGAAAACGCGAGCCTTCGTTTTAAATTAAAATCGCCATACTCAACCGATAAAATTTTACGCAGCCGCGGCCGCGTTACATAATTTTTCTATCTTTAGAAGACGCCTGCCCCGCTACCACAACAAGTTTTTGAGGATCGAAGGGCTTGGTTATATACCCGGATATTCCGAATTCTTTTACCGCAATAATATCCTGCATGCTTTTTTTAGCCGTAACCACCACCACGCTGACATTTCTTTTGAGCTCGCCGCGAATTTTTTTTAATAAATCAAAACCGCTGACTTCAGGCATCATCAAATCAAGAAATACCGTATTTATATCGGGATCATCGAATAACACTTTCCAGGCATCGTCAGCGCCATAAGCGCATTCTACCTGGTAACCGCTATTTTCAAGCACTTCTTTAATATACTGGCATATATCGGCCTCATCATCCACCACCAGTATTTTTTCAGCCCGCCTGATCTGATCACACACAGGTGTAATATTCACCGCCTCCGGAAGCATGGAATTTTCAAAAATAAAAGCACATGATATTCCGAGCTGTTTTAAAACATTAATATTAGAAGAATCAAGCGTTTCACCTTTATTTACAAGAACTATCTGCGTACCTTCGATATAAACAGGTTTACTGAGCTTCATACCCGGTAAAAGTTCTTCAATCGATAATTTTTTTTCCATAATTATTTATAACAACCAGCGTTTCGGATTAAAATATATATTTATTGGCGAATGAAGTAAATAAACATACGAACATAACTTTCAAAATACAAATATTCATAAATTCCCCCGTTAAAATAAAACGATTTTTAACTTTTATATTAAAAATTCGTTAAATATTTTCCCAGACCGTTTCTCCCTTCAGTCTGTTTAAAAAAGTCGAAATAAAATTCTGACGTTCAGCCGCCATATTCCTGCCGGTCGCTGTAGATATTAACGCCTGCATTTTCGCCGTCTTATCTGCGAAGTTTTTTATTAAAAGCTTTAAAGGAAGTTTTTCCGATGCGCCCCTGTAAAAATGTCTTATTATTCCTATCGCGCCCATTGCTTCAAGGCAATTCGCGTCACTGGCGATACGAACTTCAAGCGTATTTAAGGAATTATTAATAACAAGATCTTCAAAATTTTTCAAAAACTGCTTTTTAAATTCTTCACTTTTATCTAAAAGTGGAATAACGCCGTTAACTTCCGCCGGCGAAAACCTCGACATAAGGCCGAGCAATGCGGCCATATCCTTATCCGCATGTTCTAAAGCCGCTATATATCTTGCTATATTCATGGACCGCACGCTGTGATCAAAGCCTATATCTTCTTTTTTATTTTGAAAAATCTCTTCGATATAAGGCAAAAAATCATAAAGCCATTTTAATTCGTTCTCTTGACTCATTAAACTGATCCTTTTAATTTTTTTTTTTAAATTTTAACATATTTTAAATATAGTGTCAACTTAATTTAATACTTTTCTTGTTGATTTTAACGTCATATTATGATAAAATAAGTAAAATAAAGTAAAGCAAAATAAAAAAGTGCGGTGATATTACTTTGTCAAAGATAAAAACCGTCGAAGAATTAGAGCAAATCCGTTTTTCGGCCTCAAAGCTCGGTAAAAAGGTCGTTTTTACGAACGGATGCTTCGATATTTTACATGTTGGGCACTTAAGAAGCCTTATCGAGGCTAAAAAATTAGGCGATATTTTAATTACGGCAATAAATAGCGACGAATCGCTAAAAAAACTCAAAAAAATTTCGCGCCCGGTCACTCCAGAAACTGAAAGGGCCGAACTTTTATCAGGATTTTCCTGCGTCGATTACGTGCTTATATTCGATTCTCCGACCGCCGATAATGTTATATTAAAACTGAAGCCTGATATATGCGCTAAAGGCACTGACTATACAGAAGAAAGCGTTCCCGAAAAAAACAGCATTCTTTCTTACGGCGGTAAAATCGCCATAACGGGTGATCCTAAAACTCACGCCACCCGCGATATAATCGCAGGCATAAAATCTATTATATGAAAATATTACTGATTAGACTCCGCTCGATAGGCGATATAATACAATGCACTCCGGCTTTTTCCGCCGTGCGAAAACTGTTTGAATCGAGTTCTATCGATTTAATGATCGATGGACGTTTTTCTGAATTGGTTATCGAAAATTCCAATTTAGATGGATTTCTTCTGTACGATAATAAAAATACCGGTTTCCTGCCGCGCCTGAAATACGACTTTAATTTCTTAAAAATTATCAGAAGACGGCGATATGATATGGTAATAGATTTTCATGGCATCCCCCGTACCGCCTGGTTCTCTTATTTAAGCGGAGCTAAAATAAGACCGGGATATAATTACACGGGGCGCGGCCATCTTTACACTTCACGCATAGAACCGCCGGTAAAATTCAGCGTGCATTCGGCCCGCAACCAGATTAACCTGCTGAAAGCGATTCCCGAAGATTTAAAACCTGCCGGATGCTTTATGGACGATTATCCGCTTGATACTTTCATGTCCGCGCGCTTCGCCGAAAAAGAACTCGACGATTTTCTCGCGCCGTTATTAAACGCCCCTGACGCTTTAAAAAAAGACATGAATGAAAAATTCGACATAATAACATATCACATAAGCCCGTCTAATAACTTTAAAAAATGGCATCCGCTTAATTACGCCGCTTTAATAAATATGTGCGAACGTCATCCGGCGCTTTCAAAACGAAGATTTTTTCATATAATAATAGGCGGAGCAAATGATCGGAATGAATTCG
>CAYQWL010000051.1:9227-16521 GCA_964421195.1 uncultured bacterium
ATAAAATAGCCTCGGCAGTCAAAACCATTAAAGGACGGCTTGTTTCGGCCTGCGGTCTCATATCGCTCGGCGCGGTTTATAACCTCGCGAAAAAAAGCGCCTGCTATATCGGCCCTGATTCGGGTCCGCTGCATATAGCGGCGGCGGCGGACGCATTTACAATAGGACTTTTTGGACCGACGAACATAGAAACTTTCGCGCCGCCATCCAACCGCTTCAGCGGCATTTTTGATTCGGCGATTTCCTGCAGACCGTGTGATCAAAAAAAATGCCCTTACGATTTCAAATGCATGAAAAATATAAAAGCCGGAAAAGTCTTTGATTTAATGCTAAAACGTTTATTAAACGCTAAATAAATAAAAAATAGGAAGGTTTTTATGGAAATTATAAGAAAATTAAGAGTGAGCTTCGGATATTTAAGTTCTATATTATTAATAATAACCGCTAAACCCACTTCGTTTTTTTTATTTTACACGGGCGCGGTTATCGCCGTACTTGGCGAACTTTTAAGAGTCTGGGCCTCGTGCTATATAATCAAACTTGATAAACTCACGACTGAAGGGCCTTATCGCGCCACCCGAAACCCTTTATATCTCGGATCGTTTCTGCTTATGAGCGGCCTCGTCGTAATTTCAATGAACCTTCCAATCGCGCTTATATGCTACGCTTTATTCGCCGTTATTTATCCTTTTACGATAAAAGCCGAGTCGCGTGAACTCGAAAAAAAATTCGGCGATTTTTATTTAGAATATTGCTCGAAAACGCCGGTATTTTTTCCGGGGCTTAAAAATCTTTCAGAAAGTTTTAAAGAATTAAAAACGGTTTTTTCATCCGTAAAAACCAGGGCTTCAAATTTCATGAAAAACCGGGAATACAATGGAATAATAGCATTAATCGCCGTGCTTTTCGTACTTTACTTCAAATACAAAAAAATGTCAAAAAAATAAAAATTCCCATCTTATAGCCGCGCTCGATAAATTATTTATTTGATATAAAAAAACATTTTTATTTCACGAACTAAATATTTAATTAAAAAACGAAAAAAATGACAGAAAACGGAAGGCGGGAGGCGATAATATGCCTGAAAAGAAAAACAATAACGGCGATAATATAATCACTAACAGCGGAACGCTTTACGAACATTATATTCACATGACGCTCGATTACATTTCAAGAAGCAGAAGCAATCTGTTAAAATTTGAAAAAAAATGCGTTTACCAGGTAAATGAAATAGCCCTTACCGCGGCGGACTGCTTTCGCGCCGGCGGTAAAATATTAATATGCGGCAACGGCGGTTCCGCTTCAGACGCGCTTCATATAGCCGCCGAATTAGTAGGGCGTTTTAAAATGGAACGGCGCGCGCTTTCATGTATAGCGCTTAACGCGAACATTTCTTCGGTTACGGCTATAAGTAACGACTATGGATATGACAGCGTTTTTTCAAGACAGCTTGAAGCATTCGCCACGCCTGGCGATATTTTTATAGGTATTTCCACATCGGGCAATTCTAAAAATGTAATAAACGCTTTTTACCGCGCAAAAGAACTGGGATTAAAAACGATCGGTTTTTGCGGCGCAAGCGGCGGAATAATGAAACACGAAAACCTCTGTGACATACTTTTGTGCGCTCCGTCGCAGGAAACCGCGCGCATACAGGAAATGCACATACTCGCGGGCCATATTATATGCAAGCTTATAGAAGAAATTCTTTTTTCAGGTGAAAATAAACGGCATGAAAAATAAAAGCATTTTTCATTTTTCAAAAATCGACTCTAAAACAATGTTAAACGCTCATATAGCCCGGCTTAGAAATAACGGAGTTATAAAGATCGTTTTTACGAACGGATGTTTCGATATATTGCACACCGGTCATTTAAAATATCTCACGAAGGCGCGCGAGGCTGGAGATTATCTTATCGTCGGCCTCAATACCGACGAATCCGTCAAAAAGAATAAAGGGCCTTTGCGGCCTATAGTAGAGCAACAGGAACGCGCCGAGATGCTCTGCGGGCTTGAATGCGTCGATTGCGTAGTTTTTTTCGATGAAGAAACTCCGGCCGAAATAATAGAATTCATAAAACCGGACGTTCTCGTCAAAGGGGCGCAATACGAAGAAAAAGATATCGTCGGAGCAAAATTCGTACGCGAGCATGGCGGAATTCTAATACGGGCGGAAATGGTTTCAGGCGCTTCCACGACCGGCATAATCGAAAAAATAAAAAAACTCATCATCACCAGCGGAGGAATAAATGAAACGAAGTAATTTAAAAACCGTCGGCGTAATACCGGCAAGACTCGAATCTACGAGATTTCCGCGCAAACCGCTCGCTAAAATAAACGGAACCGAAATGATAATATGGGTAGCCAGAGCGGCTTCTAAGGCAAAAAGCCTTTCACGGCTGATAATAGCGACCGATTCGGAAGAAATAGCGGAAATCGTAAAAAATCACGGTTTCGATTGCCAGATGACATCTATTTACTGCCGCAGCGGCTCAGATCGAATATGCGAGGTGGCGCTTCGCACCGAAGGCGATATCTTCATAAATATACAGGGCGACGAACCGCTTATTGATCCAGGATTAATAGATTTTCTCGTCGAACCGTTTCATTCATCTCCGGAAATAAGCGTGGCAACGGCGATTACACAAATAAAAACCGAATCGGAATATAACGATCCGGGCACGGTCAAAGCCGTAATAGATAAAAACGGAAAAGCTCTGTACTTTTCACGCTCTCCGCTGCCTTATTTTAGAAGTTCAAAACCCCGGCTCGAAGAAGTATATAAGCATATCGGAATATATGCCTATACGCGCGGAGCGCTTATCGATTTTGCCAATTTAGAAAAGACCCGCTATGAAGAAGCTGAAAGCTTAGAACAATTAAGGCTTATAGAAAACGGTTATATCATACAATGCGTTATAACGGATTACTCTTCGAAAGGCGTCGATACGCCAGACGATCTCGAAAAAGTGATAAAAATTATAAACAGCCGGAAGAAGGTGCTATAAATAATGAAATTATTTAACAACGCCAACCGAAAAATATTAATATTTTTTATATTTACCGCTGCGTCAACCTGTTTTTTAACGTTCCTCTTTTTTTCAAGCTGGGCCATAGCTCAAATTAATTCTATAACAGGCGATACCGCCGCCGCGGAAATTAACTCCAGTCCGGCGCAAAATACGGGGGAAATTAAAATTCCAGCAGGCGAAGATAAAAAAGGCTTAATCCCGCGTCCCGTTATAAATCCGGCCAAACCTGGCACGCCTGTTTTTCCAAAACTATCCATAAAGCCCGCTGTTACGGATGGCGCGCCGCCTTCACCGGTAAAACCGCCGGGAATTTTCAAAACCGCGCCGCCTGAAGTACGCAGGGCGATATCCGGCGCGAACATTGCGCCGGGCGGGGCCGGCGAAATTGCCTCGCCGAATCCGCAATCCGACACGGTGGAAAACTCCGCCGGCCTTAAAGGGGCGCTCAGCTACCGTCTCCCTGCCGGCCATCAGGGAACTTTTGAAACCACCATAGATAAATTATACATGAAGCAGGACGAACTACCGGGTAATATATTATTAGCCAGAGTAGCTAAGATGAAAACCAATCCACAGATATGCACGTCAAAAGCCGATTTCGATAGAATATCTAAAGAAGCGTTCCGCTCCTGCATATCTGCCGCAAACTGGCGCATCGCGCATACATCCTTTTATAAAGGCAAAGATCCCGACGATGATACCATATACATTTGTATAGCTGTCGAATATAAACGTGATGTAAGCGAACTTTCATTTCAAAAAGACATAGAGCTTTTAAAAACGTATTTAAAAAAAGAAACATCGGACGAATATGTTTTACTTGAAAAATTTCCGTTTATTATCGTAATGGGCTCAAACCAGACGGGCGATTATGAATTCGCCACGGTTAAAGAAATCGCTTCGCGCCTTAAAGTAAAACTTTTCGGCGCCGAAAACGTAGAAGCCGCCGCTATTGTCTATCCGGAAACGCAAGCATCCGGCGCGGCGGGCCAGGAATCCATCCGCGAAGCGGCAACCGCCGAAACGCAAATTTTATCAATTCAAGAAAAGAAAAACGACATAACGAGTGAAACTGAACTTATTACACCTGAAAAAAACGAAAAAACAAATAAAACATCTGAAGGACCCTCAAAAAAAGTCCGAACCGGTCATGCCGCCGAAAACGCCGAAACGCCGGGAATTGCAAATACGGCCAAAAATAAACCGGAATCAGCTTCGAAAACTCCCGAACCCGCCAGACCGTCCGCGAGAATTATAAGCGAAGATACGGCGGGCGAGAATTCAAAAAAAGATAGTTCACCCGCGGCAAAAACCGATAAAGAAAATATTTCTCTCGACGACATAACGGCAGATGAACAATAACCATTCCATGCACGTTTTAAACGGCATAGACAGCTTAATAAACACAGGCCGGGAATTCCGCCGCTATAAAAAAATCGGCCTCGTTTCTAATTCGAAGGCTTTTACATCATGCGGCCGGCTCAATCTTACCGCTCTGGCCGACGCCGGATTTACAATAAGCCGTATCTTTTCACCGGAGCACGGCTATTTTGCCGATATTCGCGACGGCGATTACATCGAGGATTCCGAACATCCGGTGTTAAAAACACCGATACTGAGTCTTTTTACCGAAGGCCACACCCGCAACGCGGCGGCTGAAGCAGCAAAATGCGGAGCCGTAGATGCTTTTATATTCGACGTCCAGGACGCCGGCGTCAGGTTTTACACATATATACACGCGCTTTCAATAGTGATGCGGGCGGCGCTCGACGCTTCAATTCCAATCATCGTAGCCGACCGGATTAACCCTATCGGCGCCGCGACAGTCGAAGGCGCAATACCCGATCCCGATTTTTATTCCGAACTATGCCCGTTCCCCATCCCTATAAGATACGCTCTTACGATCGGAGAGCTTTCTAAATATCTCGCAGCCTCTATTTATAAAGGGGTACAGCTCGAAATAGTTCCAATCACAGGCGGATATCAGCGGAATATGGTTTTCGAAGAAACCGACCTTCAATGGCGCGCGCCCTCACCCGCCATGATATCACCGGCCACCGCATTATTTTATCCAGGCACCTGCCTTTTTGAAGGCATCAATATTTCAGAGGGACGCGGAACCAGCGCGCCTTTTCAAACAATCGGCGCGCCTTTTTTAAAACCGGAATCTATCATCGAAAATTTTTATTATAACCTTAAAATGCTCGGCATTAAAGATTTCGATAACGTAAAATTATCTGAAATCATTTTTACGCCGTCATCGTCATGGTATGAAAATACTTTATGCCGGGGAATATCACTAAAGTTTAAACCGAAAAGTGGAGGGGAAAAACATAAATTTAAATCTTTACTTTATGGAATGCTGCTTTTAAAAACTATATATGATAACGTCAAAAGCGAGGCTGAATTCCTGTTCGGGGAAAAAAGCCGGAAATATTTTATAGACCGTTTATGCGGCGGCTCCTCGCTGCGCGAAACTATCATAAATAAAAAAATATACGAAGTATATGAACTATATTTAAAATGGTCCCTCGATGCGGATAAATTTAAGGAATCGACTTCTTTCTGTCAGATTTACGAATGCGGTCCGATGAATAAAGCCAGGAAAAAGCCTTTATGAATAAAATTGAAAACGACATCACCATAATAGGCGGAGGCGCTTTTACGGGTTTTTTCGCCTGCTTTTTATACGAGACCTTTATAAACGCGCCGCATAAAATAAAAATGCCCTTAATAACCGTAATAGAAAAACTTTCAAAACCGTTTAAAAAAATATCCGCGTCAGGAAACGGACGATGCAACTATTCGAACGAAAAAATCGATATAAATAATTACTTACAACTTAAAGAAGATAATTTTTTTCGCCGGACGGCATTCGAATGGATTAAATCACTCGATATTCGTAATTTTTTCGAAGAAAATCTTCTGTTTTCGCGCCGCGACGAATATTTTAGATTATTTCCATATACCAACTCCGCGAAAACCATAATCAATTTCTTTGAAAATCGTTTAAAAAGCACGGGAATAATACTTTTAACGGACACGCTATGTTCCGATATAATTATTAAACGTTCGGGCGGCGGAAACATTTTTACATCCGTATGCCGCCGCCGAACGGGCGAAGAAGTAACGCTACATTCAAAAATACTCATATATGCGGCTGGCGGCGGAGCTTACGGCGCGCTCGGCACCGACGGAACATCATTTTCGCTTTTAAAAAAACATGGCCATTCCGTAATAGGCCCGGCGCCGGCAATATGCGCCCTTGAAACGCGCGGCGCCGGTTTTAAAAATCTCGATGGATTAAAACTCGAAGCGCGCATTACGCATAAAGATTTTTCGCGCACCGGAGAAATATTATTCACCAATTACGGAATTTCAGGACCCGATGTTCTTTACGCGAGCCCCGGAATTTCAAAATCGATATTTTCCGGTGAAAAAGTTTCAATCGAAATTGATTTTCTACCCGACAAAAAATTCGATTCAAAACGATTTCTTTCAAAAGCCGGCGCGGCTGAATTTAATTCGCCCATCGATCTTTTTACCGGAGCGATAGATATAAAATTTTTAAAAACTTTTTTAGAGGTCCGCGGCATTAAATACAATAAAGCAAACGTTAAAGAAACTGTAATACAGATATATAACGCTTTAAAATCTCATAAAATCCATATTAAGTCATGCAGGCCGTTATGCGAAGCGCAGGTTTCTCTCGGAGGCATCCCCTGCGATGAAATCGACGCGCTAACGCTTGAATCGAAAATCATTAAAAATCTTTATATCGCTGGCGAAGCCGTCGATTTCACCGGCGGCTGCGGCGGGTATAACATACATTTCGCCGCTGCCTGCGCCAGGCGGATAACCGACTTATTATCCGGCGTTAATCGATAATTATATTTATTATCAACGGAGGCTTTAAACATGAATTATCCTTTCTGGGACATTCCATTTCTCGGCGGCTCGATGCTGATAGCGATAATCGCCATACTGCACGTAATAGTTTCACATCTTGCCGTAGGCGGAGGTTTTTATCTTTACTTCGCCGAAAAAAAAGCCGCGAAAGAAAAAGATCTCGAATTTAAAGCTTATCTTAAAAAACACGCTCAATTTTTCATGCTTGTAACGACGGTTTTCGGAGCGGTTTCCGGCGTCGGAATATGGTTTGTGATCGGGCTGGTATCGCCCGCCGCCACATCGACTCTGATACATATATTTTTATACGGCTGGGCTATCGAATGGGTTTTTTTTCTCGTAGAAATACTCGC
>CAYQWL010000051.1:16589-23030 GCA_964421195.1 uncultured bacterium
GTTTATAAATTTGACCGGCTATGCGACGCTTCGCGCCGAAAGCTCGCTTTTATCTACATGGTTTCAGCCTGGCTTTCACTTTTCGTTATAAACGGAATCATAACGTTTATGCTTACGCCCGGCAATTATTATAACGACGGCAATTTTTTTTCGGCATTTTTTAATCCGACATTCTGGCCTTCGCTTTTTTTCAGAACCGTTGTCTGCATTGCTTTCGCAGGCATTTTTGCGATGTTTACTTCTTCATTTCAATTCGAGGAACGGCTGCGTGAAAAAACGATAAAATATGCATCATGGTACCTTCTGCCCGCGCTTTTATTAATGCCCGCCTTCGCCCTCTGGTATTTCGCCATGCTGCCCGGATTATCAAAGGAAATAATAACCGGCGCCTCGCCGCTGATTATGATATTCGCCAATATAAGCGCCGGTTCAGCTTTTTTAGCCCTCGTTTCCGGAATAATCCATCCCTGGTTAGAACCGCGGCGTTTTTCAATCATATTTACCGTCATACTGATTATCTTTGCCTCGACGTTTCTCGCGGCTTTCGAATTAGTAAGAGAAGCGGTCAGAAAACCTTATACGCTTTATGGAAGAATGTATTCAAATTCAATTTATATAGATAAAAATGGAGCGCCTGAAATCGACGCCAATTCTTTTCTTTCGAACTTAAAATGGAGCGGCGTAAAGGAAATCAAAGACGGAGAACGAACCGGCGCGCTGAAGGCGGGCCGCGAAATATATCGTTATCAATGCCAGGCATGTCATTCGATAAACGGATATAACGCTATAAAACCTCTTGTAAAATACTGGAGCATAGAATTTTGCGAAGCCAATCTATTAAAACTCAACGAATTAAAAAAATTCATGCCGCCGTTTTATGGAAACGCAGCGGAACGCTTCGCGCTAACGCTTTATCTGTATTCGTTAAATAACGATATAAATAAAACCGAAACTAAATTATAATTAAACGGAGAATCGATTATGAATATTACCTCTGAAATCGGCATAATAATTCCTTCGATAGATAAAGTCGCCTTAATGGCCCATCCCATAGTTGAAAAAGCGCTTTTAGTATTCACTTTTATTTTACATATTATACCGGCCGGAATTCTTATCGGCTCCACGCTCTTAGCGGCGCTGCTTAAAACGCAAAAACTTATCGAATACGCCGGCCACCGGCATGCTTACGCTTTATACCGCGACATTTTAAAAACGCTTCCGGGCAGTCTTTCGTTTACCATTACCTTCGGCGTGGCGCCGTTATTATTTCTTCAGGCGCTTTACGGCCCTCTATTCTATACTTCGACCATTCTCAGCGCGCCTTTCTGGCTCGCTATTCTGGCGTTTATAATAATTTCATATTATATTTTTTATATTCTCGGCTGGAGCGGTGAACGCCTTTTAAAACCTTTAAGACTGCCGCTGCTTTTAACGGCATTCGCCGGCATTTTATACGCCGCTTTCATGTTCGGTTCTAACGCTTCGCTTATGCGCAATCCACAAAAATTTTACCATATTTACCATTCTACATTTTATGGATTATTTATATATATTAACGACGTCAGAGTATGGTTGAAATTTATTCACGCTATCGCCGGCTCGGTAATGATCGCTTCCGCCGCGCATATTATAATATTTTATATCGAACGCGTAAACGTCAAAGACAGCCGCTATGCAGCTTTCACCGCCGCATATCTAAAAAAAGCTTTTTTCACGGCATTTATATTCAGCGCGGCATCGGGCTTCGCCATGTTCTTTACTTCAAAGCCTGAAATATTCGCATTTCTTACAGGCGTAACCCCCGGCGCGGCGGCGATGTGGACGGCGATCGCCGCCGCGATAGTGCAGGGAACAATTTTTATAACAGGGAACGATAAAATATTTAAAAAATCAAATGTTATTTTACTCGCTTTTTCATCCGCCGTCACGGTAAGTCTTATGGCGATACTCCGGGATTTTATAAGAGACGCCGAAATAAAAACGTTTTTTTCATATCTTAACAACCCTTACGAATGGAATTATATCGTGCTCGCCGTTTTTTTCATAACGCTCGCCGCCGGCGCCGGCGTATGCGCATATATGCTATTCGGCTTAAATTCTTCATCGGAATAAATCAACCGCAGCCGCGCAAATAAAAAAAACGCATCATAAATCATTATTCGAGCCGGCCGTTTTGTTCATTAGTTATAAATTCTTTATGAAGCTGCTGTACCGCTTTTTCAACGTCCCGCTCTTTAATGACGCAGGTCAGAGTAATATTGGACGAAGATATAAGATCTATATTAGCCTCACACGACGCAAGAGTTTTAAAAACCCGGCTCGCCACGCGCGGATCGCGTACGACGCCGGTGCCCACGACCGAAATTGTCGCCACGTTAATATCAGATATTATTTCCCGGCCGCCTATTTTATTCAAGTTCCGTTCAAGTAAATTCATTGCCGCTTTATAATCTTTTTCATTAACCGTAAAAGTAATATCATTTTTGCCATTATGACTTTGCGATTGAACGATAAAAGAACAACTTATATTAGACGAACTTAAAAGCTCGAACACCGAAGCCGCGATTCCCGGAACATCGGGAACTTCGACTATAGAAACTTTCGCAATTTCTCGATTGAATGTAATCGCCCTTACTTCAGCTTTTTCCATATCTTCTCCTTTTACCAGAGTGCCTTTATTATCATTAAAACTCGAAGCTACTACTATCGGCATATTATGCTTTTTAGCTATTTCGACCGAACGCGGATGAAGCACTTTCGCTCCAAGCCAGGCCATTTCGAGCATTTCATCGTAAGAACAAAAATCAAGTTTTCTGGCGTTTTTAACTATGCGCGGATCGGCCGAATAAACGCCGTCAACGTCAGTCAAAATTTCACATCTGTCGGCCTTTAAAGCTATGGCGAGCGCAACAGCGGTAGTATCGGAACCGCCGCGTCCGAGCGTCGTAACCTCCCGTTCCTGAGAACAGCCCTGAAATCCGGCCACTATAACCACTTTATCTTTTTCAATAGCTTCTTTCAACCGGGTCCCTGAAATAGATAATATACGGGCTTCCGTATGAGAAGTATCGGTAAGAATACCTGACTGCGAGCCGGTAAAAGACACCGCGGCCACTCCCATATCGTTAATCGCCATCGCTAAAAGCGCCATAGATATGCGTTCACCCGAACTCAAAAGCATGTCCAATTCACGTTTGGGCGGATCTGAAGCCACCTCTCGCGCCAGCATAAGCAAATCATCGGTCGTATCTCCCATAGCGGAAACCACTACAAGAACGCTGTGACCCGCTTTTTTCAACCTCACTATCCGTTCGGCGACATTCAATATTCTCTCCGGATTTCCAACCGAAGTACCGCCGTATTTTTGTACAATAAACGCCATATAACCGCCTTTCTTAATATTTAAAAATATCGCGGGCGCGCGGCCCATTTTTAATACATAATATATTTAATTATAAATTGATATTTTATCAAAAAAGCCTGAGTCCGTTATAATCCACGCGCTGAATATAATGATCGGCCAAAATATTCTGGGCCTCGAATATATGCATGGCGTTTTTAATCGCCGCGCCTCCGCCGCCGGGAGCGCTAAAAGCGCATATCGTAGTTCCGCTGCCGGAGAGAAACGCGCCCATGATTTCTTCAGAATCGTTTAAAATCATTATAGCGTCACGGCAGGGCGGACATAATTTAAGCCGGTGGTCCTGATGTATATAATCGGCGAAAAGATTTTTAAGCCCGTAAAAAATCGGCGCTTTTTCCTTAACGCTCGAATTAAGGCAGAAATTAGCCGTCATAAAAGATAAATTTTGTAAATTTTTCACGATTTCGCCGAGCGAATATGAAACAGGCAATATACCTCGCGCCATGCGGGTTTCCGTCTCAATAGACGGCACTATAAGATGAATTTCAACATAAGAGGGAAACGGAATATTAATAAAACACGCCTCTTTTTTATCGACGCGGGCGGTAATGAATCCGCCGAAAAGGCAGGGAGTAATATTATCAGGATGCCCCTCTTCCAGAGCCGCCGCACCATATACGGCATGTTTTATAGTTTCACAGAGCGAAGCTTTATCGACGGAGACGTCCGCGCCGCCCGTTTCATATAATTTAATTAACCCGGACAGAGCAAAAGAGCAGGCGAGGGCCGCCGACGAAGAACCAAGGCCGCGTTTCATCGGTATATGGTTATCGACGCTCAATAAAAAAGGCTTTTTATAATTTTTAACCAGGGCCTTATAAATAAGGTTTTCGTCCTGCGCGGGCGCGGGATAAGAACCTGATAGTTCAAGCCGGTTTTCTTTTATCCCGCCGCCGGATTCAAAACGGACTTTTAAATAACGATCCACGGCCATTCCCAGCGTATCAAAACCCGGACCGAAATTAGAAAGAGTGGCCGGCGCCCAGATTTCAAATTTCATATCAATTCCATCCTCTTTAAAATTTCATCTTCACCGGATACCGCATCGAGCGGGCATTGATTATATTTAATTGCGGAGTCAGGGTCTTTAAGGCCGTTGCCCGTCAGAATACAAACGATATCCGAATTTTTTTTAAGTTCCGACGAGCGGCTGTATTTAATAAGACCCGCGAGCGACGCGCACGAAGACGGTTCCGCGAAAATGCCTTCAGTCTTCGAAAGCAGTCTGTATGCGTCTATTATTTCGTCATCGCTCACCGCGTCGATTACGCCGCCCGATTCATTTTTAGCCGCTACAGCCTGTTTCCACGAGGCGGGATTGCCTATGCGTATCGCGGTGGCTATAGTTTCAGGATTTTCTACAGGCCTATCGAGCACGATCGGCGCGGCGCCGGCGGCCTGATATCCCATCATCGCGGGCAGGCCGTCGATAATTCCGGCGGCCTTATAACGGTTATAACCGAGCCAGTAAGCCGTAATATTACCGGCGTTTCCAACCGGCATAAATTGATAATCCGGCGCGCGGCCGAGATCGTCGCATATTTCAAACGCACCGGTCGTCTGCCCTTCTATTCTAAATGGATTAAGGCTATTTACCAGAGTTATATTTCTTTCCGCCGATATTTTTTTAACAAATTCAAGCGCCGCGTCAAAATTACCGTTAACCGGAATTACTCTGGCACCGAATTGTATTGCCTGAGAAAGCTTTCCCAGCGCTATACGTCCGTCGGGTATAAGCACGGTGCACATAAGCCCGGCACGCGCCGCATAAGCGGCAGCCGACGCGGAAGTATTTCCCGTCGATGCGCATATCACTCCGCGCGCCCCTTCTTCGAGCGCTCTGGATATCGCCATGCACATGCCGCGATCTTTAAAAGAACCGGTAGGATTGGCGCCTTCATATTTAAAATAAAGCCGGCCGTCGATTTTAAGCTGCGCGGCAAGCTTATCGGCGCGTATAAGCGGCGTTTCACCCTCATTAAGGCTGATTATATATTTTTTTTCTACCGGAGCAAGAAATTTAGCATATTTTTCTATTAAACCCGTTCTCAATAAAATCCCCTTCTTATATTATTTTAACTTTAATTTTATAATCCTGTTATAATGCAATTTTTATAAACATATAAATATAATTTTTCAATTCTAATTTTTATAAACCTATTTTATACCAGACCGGTTCGCTTATTATGAATTTATTACGTTTTATTTCATCGAGCATAACCGGTATTTTAAAACATTTTGAAGAATGAGTGGTAAAAATCGTATCTACGGCTTCGCCCGCCCGTGAAATATCCTGCTTCATAGACGAAATAGAAATGCCGTATTTTTCAAAAATCGCCGTTATTTTTGAAATAACGCCGGCCACATCCATAACGGTAAACCTGAAGTAATTGCTCTGCGTTTTAAGCGCATCAGCAAGGGGTTGTTTTTTAACCGTTCCGCGAAGGTAAGCCGGATTAAAACCCAGACGGGGATTTCTTTTCAATCTGAGAAGATCGCTCAATAAAGACGCCGCCGTCGGCGCCGCTCCGGCGCCCCTGCCATAAAGCATTATTTCACCGATAGGCTCGCCGTCAATATATATCGCGTTAAATTCATTTTTAACCTGAGCGAGCGGATGAGAAACCGGCAAAAAAACGGGACGCACTCCCATATCGATTCCGGAAGAATAATTTTGAATATAACCTATCAGCTTAATGCGGTAATTTATAGAACCGGCATAATCAAGATCGACCTTTGATATTTTATCTATGCCCTGACAGAAAATATCCTCGGCCCCGCATTTATAATCGAATAAAAGGTCTTTTAAAATAGTTATTTTATAAGCGCTATCGCGGCCCGTTATATCAAACGAAGGTTCCGGCTCGGCAAATCCTTTTTCCTGAGCGAGTTTTAATGCTTCTTTAAAATCGACGCCATCCTCGGACATTTTCGTTAATATATAATTAGTCGTGCCGTTTAAAATACCCGCCACTTTATTTATACGATGCGGCCGGACATTTTCGTTAAAAAGGTTG
>CAYQWL010000052.1:0-7988 GCA_964421195.1 uncultured bacterium
TTGACAATGAAAATCTTTTATGATACTATAAAGTTCATTCTTTAAATAAAAAAAGTTTATTTAAAATTAAGAATAAAATTAATATTAAGGTTTATTAGAATTATTAATGAATGCGACTTTTTACATAAAAAAATTATCTGATATTCTTAACGGCGTTATTGTTACGGATTATAACATGAATCGTATAAATTTAGATGAGGCTGTAAATGCAGTTATATCTTTAATAAATTCTTATTCGTCGCGCGGTAAAAAACTTTTATTTATAGGTAACGGAGGAAGCGCCGCTATCGCGGGTCATGAGGCCGTTGATTTTTCTAAAAACGGTAAAATACGTTCAATGTGTTTTAACGAAGCTTCTCTTCTTACCTGTCTCGGCAATGATTATGGTTATGAGTTCGTATTCGAAAAATCTTTAGAAATTTTTGCCGATCCTGAAGATATCTTAGTTGCTATAAGCAGTTCGGGCTGTTCGAGCAATATATTAAAAGCTGTAGCTAAAGCGCGTGAACTTAATTGCAGAGTAATAACTTTTTCGGGATTTTCAGAAGAAAATCCGTTAAGGCATAGCGGGGATTATAATTTTTACGTCAATTCTAAAAGATATGGTTATGTCGAATTGTCGCATCAATGTCTTCTTCATATGATCTTAGATATAATCACCGGCGAATGGAGTGAATGAAATGAAAGCGCTTGTTACCGGCGGGTTCGGCTTTATCGGATCGCATCTGGTCGAAAGGCTTATAAAAGAAGGATATCAGGTTATAGTAATCGATAATCTTATTTCCGGCAGGATAGATAATCTTAAGCATCTCGAAGGTAATTCTAATTTAAAAGCGGTTTTTGAAAATATTTGCGATACGAATGTTATTGCAGAGCATTTTAAAGGCGTCGATTATGTGTTTCATTTAGCGGCGCTTGCGGATATAGTGCCTTCTATACAATCGCCCGATAAATATTTTAGTTCCAATGTTACAGGCACTTTTTCGGTTCTGGAAGCTTCGCGTAGATGCGGCGCCGCTAAATTTTTATATGCAGCGTCATCTTCCTGCTATGGAATTCCCGAAAATTATCCGACGAAAGAAACGGATGAAATTCGCGTAAAATATCCTTATGCTCTTACAAAAAGACTTGGAGAGGAGCTTGTAATTCATTGGGGTGAAGTGTATAAGCTGCCCGTAATTTCCTTAAGGCTTTTTAATGTTTATGGGCCCGGAGCGAGGACTTCAGGCGCTTATGGAGCGGTGTTCGGGGTGTTTTTAGCGCAGAAATTAGCGGAGCGGCCGTTTACCGTGGTGGGCGACGGAAAGCAAACAAGAGATTTTACTTATGTAACGGATATCGCCGGCGCTTTTATAAAGGCGGCGCAATCTGATATATCGGGTGAAATATTTAATGTCGGAAGCGGCGGCACTTATTCTATAAATAGTTTAGTCGAATTACTTGGCGGCCCCGTTGAGTATATTCCAAAAAGGCCGGCCGAGCCGGATTGCACTTTTGCCGATATATCGAAAATAAAAAAAATGTTAAATTGGCGGCCTGAAGTATCTTTCGAGCAGGGCGTCAATTTAATGATAGGAAATATAAATTACTGGCGCGAAGCTCCGTTATGGACCGCTGATACTATTAAAGAAGCTACCAGTGGATGGTTTAAATATCTTTCGTAAAAATATAAAATAAAAAAAAGGGTAAAAAATGGGCCGTGCGGTTTTTTTAGATAAAGACGGCGTTATAAATATAGATAAAGGCATATCGGGTAATCTGGAACCGGTAGAATTTTTTAGCGGCGTATGCGATTTGATATCGCTTTTTAAAAAAAGAAGTTTTATGGTTTTTATTGTAACGAATCAACCGGTTGTCGCGCGCGGCTTAATGAGTGAAAAAAAGTTAAAAGAATTTTTAGAGGAATTCAGGTTATCTATTTTAAAAATTAATCCGTCGGCATTTATCGATAAAATTTATTATTGCCCGCATCATCCTGACGCCGATGTCGAGCGATACAGAATAGTCTGCGAGTGCCGTAAACCGAAACCCGGCATGATACTGGAGGCTGTAAAGGAATATAATATCGATATTAATAAAAGCTTTATGATCGGCGACAGGATTTCGGATGTTACGGCCGGAAGGCTTGCGGGCTGTAAAACCGTTCAATTTTTAAGCGGAAAGCATCTTGAAAAAAGTATAAAAACTGATTTGAAATTAAGCGAAGAAATCCGGCCCGATTTTATGATTAAAAACTTAAGCGAGCTGGAGGCTATCGTTAAATGAATGTAAAATTATCGGCCGCCATGATATTATGCGCCGGGTTTGGAACCAGAATGCGGGATTTTACCGATAAAACGCCTAAATCCATGCTGCCGGTCGGTGATAAACCATTGTTAGAGCATACCGTCGGGCATCTTTCACGGCTCGGCATAACCGATATAATAATAAACCTCCATTACCTTCCTGAAAAAATAACTTCTTATTTTGGCGATGGTTCGCGCTATGGAGTTCGAATATTATACAGTCATGAAGAAAAACCGCTTGGCACCGCCGGCGCGGTTAAAAAAGCGCAAAATTTATTGAGCGTTTATGATGATTTTCTCGTTTTATACGGCGATATAATATGCACTCATAATTATATGCAATTATATCAATTTCATAAGTCACGCCCTTCCGCCGCTTCTATTATCGTTCACGAAAGATTAAAATCGAATAGTATTGTTGAAATGGATGAAACTAATAAAGTGGTTCGTTTTATTGAAAGACCGGAAAAAGAGGTAATTGATAAAAGGCAAAACTGGGTTAATTCGGGTTTGTATTGTATTAATAAAACCGTATTAAATTATATTGCCGAAAATGAATTTTGTGATTTTCCGGCGGATGTTTTTCCGCGGTTAGTTAAGCATGGATCGCTTTATGCTTATCCGCTGGAAGGTTACCGTTGCGCGATTGATTCGTCGCAAAGGTATGAAACGGTTTGTAAAGATTATAGTAATGGTGAATTTTAGTGAAAATAAATGAAAAAATTATTACCGATATAAATGATCTTGAAACGGTTATAAATAATTTGAAGGCGGCCGGAAAAAGAATAGTTTTATGTCAGGGGCATTTTAACGTTATACATACCGGTCATATGCGCTTTTTAGAATTTTCTCGCAAGCAGGGCGATTGTTTGATAATAGCGCTCATGGGAAACAGGCTGATCAAAGAAGAACTGAAAGATAAGTTTTTTGATGAAATAGACAGGGCGTATGGCGTGGCTTCGATACAATATGTTGATAACGTTTTTATTTATAGCCTTTATTCTATCGAAAAAATTATATCAATTATAAAACCTTCAGTTTATGTTCGCGGCGAAGAATTTTCCAATAAAACCGATCTTATTAAAACCGAAATTGATTGCGTTGAAAAATATGGCGGGAAAATAGTTTTTAGTTCCGGCGATATCCATTACGCGCAAACCGATTTTCTTGAAAAAAATATCGGGGATATAAAAACGGAGCGGTTTGAAAAATTTATATCGGCGCTTAAAAAGCAAAAAATTTCTATTTCCCGTTTGCTCGATTATTGCGAAAATTTTAAGAATAAACATTTATTGGTTATAGGCGATACTATCGTGGATCAATATGTCGTGTGCGACGCGCTGGGAATGAGTTCTGAAGCTCCGGTACTGGTGGTGCGCGAAATCGAGCATAAAGAATTCGTGGGCGGGGCTGCCATAGTTTCAAGGCATGTACGGGCGCTCGGAGCTAAATGTTCGTTTATTTCGTTAATCGGCGATGATGAACCGGCGCGGATAGTCAAAAAAGAGCTTGATAATGAAAAAATAAATTATCATTTTATAATAGATAAAGGCCGGCCGACTACGTTTAAAATAAGGTATATGGTCGCGACTCAGAAGGTGCTTCGCGTTTCGAGATTAAAAGATCATCATCTCGATACTAAGGATGAAGAAAAAATTAAAACTTATATAGATAAATTAATTTCCGAAATCGACGGGATCATAGTCAGCGATTTTTGTTATGGAGTAATAACGCCGGGATTGCTTGATTATATTTCAAAAAAAGCTGAAAAATATAAAATAAAACTTTTTGGAGATGTTCAGAGCAGCAGTCAGATAGGAAATGTGGCTAAATTTAAGAATTATTATATGATTAAACCGACGGAAAAAGAGGCGCGCATTGCGCTTGACGATAAATATAGCGGAATAGAACGTATAGGCAATAATTTATTAAAAAATACGGGAGCGCAAAACTTAATATTATCGCTCGGTCCTGAAGGATTTATTGTTTTTAAATCGACCGATAATAAAAATTTTATAAAAACTCAGCATTTTTCAGCTTTAAATCCCTCGCCCGTGGATGTGGTTGGTGCGGGGGATTCTTTGCTTACCGCTATTTCGGTGGCCAGCTGCGCGGGCGCCGATATTATGGAAGCTTCTGCGATAGGAGCCGTGATGGCTTCTATTGCCGTTGGAAAAATAGGGAATGTTCCGGTGAGAATCGATGAAATAAAGAAGGCGGTAAGTTTTTTATGAGCGACGAATACAGGATTGACAGTCATAAATTGATGTATCATCCGCATCGGGTAGCCGGATGGCTTGATGCGAAAGATGATCTTGAACTCGCTAAAAAGATTTATCCGATATATATAGAAATATCTCCGGTCGGTTATTGCAATCATCGGTGCACATTTTGCGCGCGCGATTTTATGGAATATAAAAAAAGAAGCATAGATTATTATATATTAAAAGAGCGTATCGCCGAAATGGCTTTTGCGGGAGTAAAAAGTATTATGTTCGCGGGTGAAGGCGAACCGTTGCTATATGAAAAATTACCTGAGATAGTGCGTTTGTGTTCTGAATTAAAAATAGATACTTCGCTTACTACAAATTTTTCGTGTTTAAGCGATGAAGCCGCCGGTATATACGTTAAAAATTGTAAATGGATTAAAGTAAGTATTAATGCGGGGACCGCGGAGAATTATTCAAAGATTCATCGCGTGAATGAAGGCGAATTTAAAAAGGTTATAAATAATATAAAAAAAGCGGTAGAAATTAAGCGGTTGAATAATTATAAATGCACTATCGGCGGTCAGCTTTTGCTTGTCGATGATAATATACACAGTGTAACCGCTCTGGCTGAAGAATTATCCGGGGCCGGCGTTGATTATTTAGTGATAAAACCGTATTCGCATCATCATGAAAGTATAACTGATATTTATAAAAATCTTGATTATTCTAAATATCTTTATTTAAAAGATGAACTCGAAAAATATAACGCGGATTCGTTTAAAATTATATTCAGGCTTAATACTTTTAATAAATTGATTAATTGCCGCAGACATTATAAAACATGCGGCGCGGTGCCTTTTTTCTGGGCATATATTATGTCTGATGGTGAAATAATAGGCTGCAGTACTTTTTTAGAAGAAGATATTTTTAAATTAGGCAATATTCATACGAATAGTTTTAAAGAAATATGGGAAGGAAAAAGACGTCTTAATTTAATTAAATATATGAAAAATTTTGATATTAATGCCTGCCGTCTTAATTGCCGTATGGATGAGATAAATAATTATTTATGGGAATTACTCAATCCCGGTGAACATGTTAATTTTATATAATATAAAAAATTAATTGAAATTGAAATTTATTTAAAACTTTTTAAAACGTTTTTCATCGCGGTGAATTTAATTTCAAGTTCATCGATTATTTTTGTATTGTTCAGATACGTTTTTAGCGCTCGATTTTCTATAAAACCAAATTCAGAAGCTAATTTTACCGTTATTTTAATTCCGGCTTCCGGATAAAGGTGCCTTACGAATTGATTGGCGAGTTCTTCGCGGCTGAAATGTTCTCCGTTTACGCAGTTATAAAGCCCTGAAGCTTTTAACTTAAACGCTTTGCATAGCGCGTTATATATGTCGCCAACGAATGTGGGTGAAAAAATATTGTCTTTTATGCACATTATTTCTTTTTTTGTTTTACACCATTCGTTCCATTGTGAAAACAGGTGTTTATCGTTTGAAGTATCTGAAACGGTCTGGCTGAGTCTGAAAATAAGTCCGTTTTTATAATTATGCAGAATATAATTTTCTATTTCGGCTTTCTGGCGGCCGTATTCATTGCATGGGCAGGGAGCTTCCGTTTCGTCATAATATCCTTTTATTCCATTATAGACGTTATCCGTAGAAAGAAAACAAAATTTTATTCCGGCGCCGGCAAGCGCGTCTAATAAATATTTCATTGCCGTTACATTTAATTTATATGATTCGACTGGATTTTTTTTACATTCTTCTATAAGCGGATTGGCCGAACATATAATAACAAAAGTATCGTCTGAAGAATCTTTGAATTTTTGCGGCAGTACCCGGTTAAAATTATGTTCGAGCATGTTAAAATAAATAAGTCCTTCTTTGAGGCGTTTATAACCGGTTCCTGCCGCATCGATATTATCGGTTACGGCTTTTTTAAGCAATGAAGCCCCGATAAAGCCGGAGGCGCCTATAATGAAGAGTTTCATAATTCGTTTTCTCCGTCGTTATATAATTATTATATTTAATTACTGATGATCGCGCCTTCGAGATAGTTTCGATCCCATATTACGCAGCCGTCGCATAATTTAATATTATCTTTCAAGCCTTCCAGATGAATTTTTCTTATATTTTTATACTTTTTCGAGTTCCATACTTCTTTAATGCTTTGCGTTGAAATGTTTCCCATACTTACTGAAGCGTTGTAATCAGCATTGCAGAGCCCTACTTCTCCGTTTACGTGCACGGCCATCGATGAAAAAGGAAATATGCATGCGGTCGTATTATGCGCGGAATTTACCGCTCCGGAAATTTTTATTTGATTTCCCCAATTATGCGCCGGCATGGCATATACCCGGTCTATCGACGAAGCTAATTTTGTCCAGAATTTAATCCAATCATCGACTTCATGTTTATTAGAATCTACAATGACCATTCTTACTCTTATGGACATGCGGCTTTTCATGGCGTTTCTAATTTTAAACAATGCGGTCGTGTTTTTAATTACTTTTTCAAAATTAAGGCCCGTTCTAATTGATTCATAAACTTCTTTGCTGAATCCGTCAATCGATATCATAATATCGTCGAGTCCCGCTTCTATCAAATTTTTGGCGAGTTTTTCATTTAATAGTTCGCCATTTGTGGAAAGCGTTATTTTTTTTATATTAGCTTTTTTTACTTTACTGACCCTTTCGATTAATTTTTTATCAAGCGTCGGTTCGCCGTCACGGTTAAGACATACAGTGTTTATCCATTCGGCGTATTTTGAAATTTCGCCGCAAAATTTATCGAATAAATTATCTGACATTAACATGCCGCCCATGTCGCGCCAGTCTTTAATGCTGCAGAAGGAACAGCGTGCATTGCATGCTCTGATAGTTTCAATTTCAAAAAACTTAGGAAACAATTCAAGCTCTGTAATGTTTGAAACATTCATTCTTTTAGATATTATTGCGCAATTATCATTTATGATATTTGATTCCATATATAATTGTATATCCTGACATTCTTTTATTTTAAGGCGTTGCTTTTGTTATATTCATCGGTGAAGATAAACAGGTCTTCGATTTGCTTTTGTATTTTGCTTGAAATTTCGCTGAATTTCTGGTTCAAGTTGAGTTGAAAAAGATCGTAAAATTTAAATTTATTGTTTATGTAATAATCATTAAATATTTTAGTGCCCGGATAGGGTACAAAACGGTTTAAAGACACGAATGAAGGTTTTATTTTTAAAATTAATTCTTTTGTAAGCATAATATCTTCAGATGTTTCGAATGGAAATCCCGTTATAAAAAAAGCCGCCCAGTTTACTTTATATTTGTTTAAAAGCGCCGTTTTAGCGATTATTTCATCGATGGTGATATTTTTATTAATTTTATCGAGTATTTTTTGTGAGCCGCTTTCGACGCCTACATACATTTTAATGCCGCCGTTATTAATAAATTCGATTATTTTATCGTCGTTTAAATTAC
>CAYQWL010000052.1:8018-22688 GCA_964421195.1 uncultured bacterium
GTAATTTTTTTCATACGCGGGCCGTTCGATAAAAAACAATCGTCTATATAATAAACAGGCCTTTCGCAGCCGAATTCTTTTTTTAATTCATATAGTTCGTCTTTAATGGTGTCAATATTTCTATATATTATTTTATCGTTTTCAGAATTACAGCAAAAAGTACATTTGTTAGGACATCCGGCGGAAGTCATCAGGGAATAAAAATTTTCAGGATTATAAGAATGATAATTATATAAAAGTTTTTTATCGGGTTTTACGTCGATAAGATCTTTAATAGTTAAAACAGCGTCATTATAAAGGTTTCCAAAATTATAATCAGGGTAGGATAATTTCATTCCCCGGACATGCGCTCCGCCTATTATTATTTTAATGTCGTTTCCAATGATTTTTCTAATAATTTTAGCCGTTATTTCGGCCGCCGGTGTTTTTACCGTGGCTGAAATCGACAGGCCAATAGCGTCGGGCGAATATTGCCGGAGGACTTTTTCTAATTCCCGCCATAGATAATGTTCGGGATTATAAATTTCATTTATATATCGCTGGTAATTTTGAGCGCATTCGAGTCTATTATATTCTCTGCAGTATTCAAGGGGCCTGTCCATATCGTAAACCATGGTTTTATGCCCGGATTCTTTAAGACGGGTGGCGATTAAAACCGGAGTAATGGGATAATGATATCTTTTATATCCGAATAAATTATAAAATGGCGGTTCGATGATTAAAATTTTATTTTTATCTTTAAATACGTTTATCATTATTTTTTAAAATTATTTAAGGTTATTCAAAGTAAATAAATCCATAATCGCCTTTATAGCCCCATTCATTAAAAATCCATTCCCATTCGGCGGGCGTATAAAAACATTCGCATGTTAATTGCCAGTATAATAAATTAGCTTTTTCTCTTTCATTCCGGTAAGCTTCTATCAGTATGTAGCTTTTACCTTTTGACACTCGTTGTATGTGCTGTAAGGCTTTTTTTAAATCGTAAATATAAAGGTTGTGTAAAGTAGTTATTGAATAAACGAAATCGAATGAATTATCGGGATAAGGTAATTCCTGCGCGCTGCCCCTGTCGAGAAAATCGCGTATTTCTTCTTTTGAGTTTTCGATTGCATATTTTGAAATATCGATTCCTTTAATCTGTACGCCTGGAACCGCCCGCGTGAATTCGTAAAGTAAAAATCCTTTTCCGCAGCCGATATCGAGTATTTTATCCCCGCTTTTAAGGCCGTAGTGCGCGGCCATTTTTTCGGCCGCCGCAAGCCAGCGCTCGTCATAACGATAACCGCCGTAGCCGTATTGCCTTTCACCGTCCCAGTAATCTTTATCAAAAAGTTTTGCCGTTTTAGCGCATTCGGCTTTATCGTGATCTACTACACGTTGCACGTAGTTTCGAGTTGTTTTTTTATGGATTGACGATATAAAATCGATAACTGCCATTTATAATTGACTCCCGTTAATTATAAAATATATAAAATTTATATTATAAAAGTTTTTTCTTTGAAATAGCGGTTTTAACTTTTAAAATTATATGTTCGGCCGATAATCCGTTTAATTTTTTTATTTCAAACCTGCTCCCGTATCCGGCGCAGAAATTGTTTATCATCCCCATCCTTATAAATACAGGCGCGCATCCGTTTTCTAATAAAGTTTCGGCTACCGCCCCGCCAAGCCCGCCGTTTATGCTATGTTCTTCAAGCGTTATAATCGCGCCTGTTTGCCGGGCGGCTTTAATAATGAGCTCTTTGTCGATAGGTTTGATTGTATGAATATTTATTACCATAACCGATATATTTTCTTTTTCTAAGGCGCCGGCGGCTTCGAGAGCGTCGGCTATTATGGAGCCGGTAGCTATGATGGAAGCGTCGTATCCTTCTTTTAATATTATGCCTTTGCCGGGCATGAAATTATAATCATGATTATATATTTCCGGTTCTTTTGAAGTGCCCAGGCGCAAATACACCGGCCCTTCGCATTTTACGCAGGCTAAAGCGGCTTTATACGTCTCTTCGGGGCTCGCGGGAGAAAAAATGGTAAGATTTGGTAAAACTCTCATCAGTGCAATATCTTCGGTTCCGTGATGGGTGGGGCCGAGGGTGCTGTATGAAAAACCGGCGCCGGTGCCGACTAATTTTACGTTCATGTTCTGGAGGCATACGTCGTTGCGAATAAATTCAAAGGCGCGCATGGTTAAAAAATTAGTTATGGTATAGGCGAAAGGGATTTTACCGCATGAAGCGAGTCCGGCGGCGCTGGCGACCATATTCGCTTCCGATATTCCGTAATTAAAATATTGTTCAGGAAAATCTTCGCGAAATTTATCATAAACGATCGCGCCGTTATCGGATATTAATGCGAGAATGTTTTTATTTTCACCCGCGAGGCGGTGCAGTGCTCTTAAATATGCGTCTCTCATGGTTATGTAAGCTCCCCGTCAGAGATACCTAATTCTGATTTAACTATTTTTAATTCTTCTTTATTCGGAAGACGATAGTGCCAGAGCGGTTCGTTTTCCATAAATGAAATTCCGCGGCCTTTTATGGTATGAGCGATTATAGTTAGCGGCGCGGAATTTTCTTTACGTTTTTTTCCGAATGCGTTTAGCAGATCGTTTATATCGTGCCCGTCGGTTTCTATTACGTCCCAGCCGAACGCTTTCCATTTATCGGCGAGCGATTCGAGTTTTATTATATTGTCGAGTTTATCCATGGCCTGTAATTTATTATAATCGATTACGGCGGTAAGTAATCCGAGATTTCGCTGAGCCGCAAAAAGAGCGGCTTCCCAGACTGAGCCTTCCTGACATTCGCCGTCGCCGAGAAGAACGAATGTTTTATATTTTTTTTTATCTAATTTACCGGCCAGGGCGATTCCCGTGGCGAAGCATAAGCCGTGTCCGAGCGCTCCGGTCGTGGCTTCCACGCCTGGAATATCGCCTATTCCGGGGTGGCCCCCGAGTTTCGTTCCGGGTTTTCCGTAAGTTGCGAGCGTTTGTTTAGAAATATAGCCGGCGTTCGCGAGAATGGTATAAAGTAAAGTCGAAGAGTGCCCCTTGCTTAGAATGAACCGGTCTCTATCGGCCGCAAGAGGATCGGCGGCGTTATATTTAAGAACGCCGCCGAAATAAATGGCCGTCATTATTTCGACTGAAGAAAGAGCGCCGCCGATATGGCCGCCGCCGCCGTTATAAACGGTTATAAATAATTCCCTGCGAATTTTAGCCGCTATATTTTTTAATTTATCGATTTTATTCATTTTTGAATAATCGCTCCAGTGCGTGACTTTTTAAATAAAATTAATATGGTTTTCATTAATCGAAAAAAAACGGTTCAGCAGAATATTACGTTCGTCATATACGCAATGATGGCGGCATTCTTTTGCCGGATTAAATTTCGAGAATATATCTTTTGTTTTTTTAGAAAACCAGATATTCTTGAATGAAGAATCATGAAGATCGCCTATGACTCCGTTATCAAGATATGCTTTATCATGGCAAAAATATACTTTACTGTCGGCCGCTATGACGGTGACTATTTCATTGATATAACATCTTGAATATTTTCTTTGAAATACCGCGCAATTATTGAAATCGTGTTCATATAAGTTAATGACCGCAAACCGCGGTTTCTCGAAATCAGTTTTTAGTTTATAAATTTGTTCGATGACTTTATTTTTGAAAGGGGCATGGTATGACTGGACTTCGCCGCACATTTTAGCAGTGAATTTAATATGATTAACTCCGAGATCGTGCAATAATTTTCCCGCGTCATAAATTTCGTTCGAATTTTCTTTATTGACGACGAAATTAATTCCAAGCTCGCAATAATCTTTTTTTATTTCAGCAAATTTTTTAATATTCCGGCATACGATGTCAAAAGCTTCGGGTGTGATTCCTCTTAAAAATGAATAAGTTTCAGCGGACGCGGCGTCGAAGGAAATGCGGACCCATTTTGAATCGCTTAATAATTCAGCTTTTTCATCGCTTAAAAAATGGCCGTTGGTGATGATTGAAAGGTCGATTCCGCGAGTTTTAACTAAATTAATGGCCTGTGTAATGTTTTTATAAAATAACGGTTCTCCGCCGCCGCTAAAGGTTATGGCTTTTGTTCCTATATCGCCCGCGTCGGTTATTATTTCTTTTAATTTTTCCCATTCGATCCGGTTTCTGTTTTCCGCGCCTTTTAAATTAAGATATTGTCCGCTTCCATAGTGGCAGTAATTGCAATTATGGTTGCATGCGTTAGTTGGTTTGATTCTAATATAAATTGGCGCGCTGATTATTCTATTTTTAATATCCGCCAATTTTTGAGGATGGGCGAATATTTTTAAATTGCTATAAGCCGTTTCTTTACTTTGCATAAACTAATCATATCTCCTGAACGGTATGAATAAATATTAATTTTTAATAATGTTTTCCTAATTTTTTTCTTGTTTCTTTTCTGAATGTATTCAGTTCGGCTGGCGGTAAACACATCATTTTAGATATTTTCGCTATTTTTTCAGGCGTCGAAAAATTTATGCGGTCCCATTCAAAGGCCCTTAATATTTCAAGTTCGCGCGCTGAAAACTCATCGGTATTTATAAATGCCGTTGACATGCTAAAATATGCGGGATCGTAAAAGTTAAAATTATCAGGGAGCAAATTTTGTTGTTTTGCCAGTCCGTACAAATCGGTTTTGGGCAGCGGCGTAGCGATGCTGAAATTAACCAGATCAAAATTATACTTTTCGGCGAAGGAAAAAGTTTCTCTTATTTCATTCCATTTTTCTCCTGGAAATCCGATTACGAAATTTGCGCCAAGATCTATTTCGAGTTCTTTGCATTTTTTAACAATGCCGGGAATAAACTCAAGTTTAAGAGGTTTTTTAATTATTTCATTTAAAACTCTTTGACATCCTGATTCTACCGATATGGTTATTTGAGTGCAGCCGGCTTTTTTTAAAAGTTCAAGAATATCGTCGGTGCAATGCCAGGCTGAAACGGTGCTTATTTTAAATTTTAAATCGTATTTGCAATTTATAATCCAGTTTAAAAGTTTTTCGACTCTCTGCTTATCGGCAAGCATACAGTCGTCAAGAAAAACGAGGTATTTAATTTTATAATTTTCAACTAAATATTCGATTTCTTCGATAATATCTTCGACGGGGCGAAACGCTATTTTTTTTCCGCTTATCGTTTTTACCGCGCAAAAAATACAGTTATATTTACATCCGTATGAAGTTAAAATACATGCGTAACGTTCGAGTGAATTGACCTGATAGCGGGTTGAAGAATTTTTAATATATAATTCAAGATCGGTTTTTGAGTAATCCGGTTTTATCTGTTTTTTAATATCTGAAACGTATGTTTTTACCGGCCTGAAGATAATTTCAGAATTTTTTACATATCCGATTCCGTCGAATGAATTTAACGCTTCATTATCGTTATTTATAATTATTTCAAGAAATTTATCGAGACGTTCTTCCGCATGTCCCGTCATTATATAATTAATATTTTTGTCTTTTATAAGCGCTTCGGTTTCCATAACGGTAGGATAAATTCCGCCCATTATTATTATAGAATCGGGGCAGGCGGCCCTGGCTATTTCCGCGGCATCATGGTATTGCTGATAATATTCTATGGATAACGTAGTAATTAAAATTATATAAGGATTAAATTCTTTAATTTTTTGTGAACATGATTCTTTTGATAAATTATTGCCGTTTGCATCTATTATCATAAAATCAAATTTATCTTTTAAGATAGCGGTTATTATTAAAGAAGCATAATTTACTATTATGGTAGGGCGTTTTTGATTCCAGGCATTATTTGGAATAATAAGCGAAACGCGTCTGTTATTTTTTTTATAGTTTATATCCGGATTAGAAATATTCATATTTATCCTTTTATTATCTATATCTTTAATTTATTTCAGACAGTCTTTTGACGATTCCATCGAGAGTGTTTTTCATTATTATTTCATAAGTTAAAGTTTCGATTACTTTTTTTCGGCCTGTCGCTGTCATTGCTTCTCTTTCTCTTTTATTTTCAAGATAATAGTCTATTTTTTTATATAAATCTTTTTTATTTTTAAATAATGTTATTTCTTTTCCGGGCGATAAAAATTTTCTGATGCTGCACCAATCTTCGCCTGAAGGAATATCGTTTCCTATATACATACATTCGCTTAATAATGATTCGGCTACTCTTGGATGTAAAGTAATATTCGGAGCGAGTCCGATTGAAATTTTTGAGGCGTTTAATATTTTTGACATGGTTTCTCCGTTTGACGCTATGCCCGCCGAATATTTTTTTAGTACGGGATGGTTAATCCATGCTTTGCCCCATAATTTCATATTATATCCTTTTTCGTGAAGCCATAAAATTGTCGTGTCTTTATATATGCACATAATTACATTTCCCCAGAAATCAAAAACAAGTTTATCGATTATTTTTGGCTCTGAAACGAATTGCGTTCTATCCATAAAATGGTGTTTAAATAATTTAAATGTTTCATCGTGATAATAATGTTTTTTTTCATTATAAATAGCGTCGAATATAGTATCGTAAATTTCCATATAAATAGTTTTTATTTTTTTAACGAATTCGATATCGGGATTATCGTTATATCCGGCAAAAGTATGATTAATTAAAACATCCATTGCATTTCCAGAATTTGATATTATACAAATGTCGCAGGCATATTTTTCATATTCCTGTTCGGTTAATTCATATTTTTTATAAATATAAGGATTGGCTGGAATAGGCCCTCTGATAACCTGTTTAATTGGATATCCTATTTTAGTGAATGAAGGATGATCGTAATATAGCGATAATATAAAATCAGTATCCGTAAGTTTAGCGGGTGAATTTTTGTCGAATAAGTGAGGTAAATGGTCCATTATCCAGCAGATAAAAATGAAGTTTTCTGGCATATATGGCCATTCCCATCTAAAATGGTCCATTATGAATAGAATATCAGGTTTATTATTCAATAAGTAATTTACCATATCGTATTTATTGCTTCCGTTTATAGGGCTTAATTCATCCGTTTCGGTCATTATGACAGGATTGTATCCTATTCTGGTAAATGCTTCGCTGCAATCGCGTATATAATATTGAATCGCGGTCGTGCATTTTGAAACGGCCAGAACGATGCGCGCCGTTTTATTTAATATTTTTTCTTTGATTATCGCAGGCGTTAATTTTGAATAATAATCATTAAGTTCGGTTAAGGCGTTATTATAAAATAATTCTTTTTTGTCAATAATAGATTGTAATATAAGATTAAGATTTTGAGCGTTTTGAGTTTGATCGGCGTTGAAAATCATTGAATCTGAGGGTAAAACTTCAGGTTGAAGTAAAAAAGTTTCAAGCTCCTGAGGCCCGAATAAAAAAACGGATTTTTTAAAATTTAAGCAATCGGTGAAATCTATTATTTGCAAAAGTCCGATGAATTCTTCAAATGAATCATAATACATGTAATTAGGCGTTTTTAAGGCAAAACTAATTTTGCATTGAGCATTTTCGCAAATCCATTTTATTAAGTTCGTGTCATAAACATTATAAAGTAAAATTCTATTTCCGGATATGTTTTCCGCATTTTTTTTATTGTAATCAAAATTTATGGCAATTAAAGAAAAAGGCTCGAATTTATCTTTTAATTTATTATATTTAATATAATTTTGATTTTTAATATTAGAAATATTGATCGGAACAAATTGTGAATTTAAATCGTTAAAATCGGGAAATTCTTTTTTATAAATGTGTTTATAATTATTAAAAGATTCCGTGTTAAGGATATAATTTTTTTTATTATGTTCTTCAAAAGGTTTATAAAAATTTTGCATTAAAAATTGAAATATTTCATCGCGATTATAGTCTTTGTTATAGCAAAAAGATAAAATATATGCGGCTTCGATGAAAAGGTTCCGTTGAAAAGAAATAACGGCTATTTTATAAAATTCAGGTAAAAATTCTGATGAACTTGAAGATTGGCTCATCATTAAATTGGATGCTAATATCGATACATGAAATTGCTCGTAATCTGAATTGATTATATTTTCGATAAGCTTGTTAAAGGCGATCAAATTATACGCTCCTATATAGTTTTTAGCGCAATAACCGTAACGCGTTTAACGCCGTTTGCATTCGAATAAGTTGATTCGATGGAATCGCAGATGATATTTATATCGAATTCGTTTATAGAATAGACGGGAGTATCGGGAATTATTTTAGTAACGTGAAAATTATTATTAATAAGATTTTCGAGAAGCGATTTTAAAGAGTGTGGGTATTGTACAAAATCAATATTAAAAGGTTTTTGTATGGCGGCGCTTTCATTAAATACACATTTAGAAGAAAAATATTTAGTATCTGAATTATAAGAATAATTAAAACAACAATTAAAATTATTATCTTCGAATTTTGCGTCAATCATGTTTTTATAATAATTTTCAGTATTAAATGAAAAAACGCAAATACATTTTTTATATAATAAATTTGATAATGAAGCGATTAAATCAGGCATATCTTCAGGATGAATATATGATATTAAATCGAGAGCGGTAATGATGTTATATTTTTCATTTATAAGATTTAATTTTAAAATATTATCTTTTATAAACTTAAGTTTTGGTTCGACGGCGCTTAAAGTGATTTTAGCATTCGGGTCAATCATAAAATCAGGTCTTTTAATTAATTCATTACGATGTTGAATGCTTTTTTTTAGTAAAGATAATTTATTTCGGGCGACAAGAAGCATATTATCGGATAAGTCGATACCGGTAACGTTATAACCGAAATTCGATATATAAATCGAAAAGTTTCCGGTTCCGCAGCCTGCGTCTAAAACTTTATTGCCGGGAATTTCAGAGTGTTCTTTGATGTAGTACAGCAGGTTGTGATATTCATTATTGTTAAAAGGATCGGGCGCGGCATAAATAGTATCATAATACGAAGCTATATTTATAAAACCATCGGTATTTAGTTTATTAAATTGAATATGATCCAAAACTAATTAGTCTCCTTAAGTAATGATATTATATTATCGTTATTAAAACCTGAAAATAAATTTTCGATATTAAAGTTTATATTATTAAAACTTTCTTTTATAGTATTAAGTATTATTTTGCTTTCTTTATTTGAAATATTATATGAATTAAGTTTAATGTTTTTATTTTCAGCGTTATTAATCATCGTATCATTCGATATATTATCGATTTCTGAAACTCTGTCTTTTTTATTTTGTTTCGCTTTTAAATCGTTAGTATTTATATTATTAATATTAGTGTAAATTTTCATAAAGCGCCCCCACATATTTATTTAATTTATATATTTAAAAAGCAATAAAAAAATTTATTGTGTTAAAATAGAAAAGAACCGACCGGTTTTATAATTTTATTTTTGTTATATGCATTATGTATTTTTTTAGTTACTCCCGCGTTATTAATTTTTTTATTGATATCATTTTTTATTGAATCGAATTTAATTTCAATTTTTAATTGAATGTTCTGGATGGTTTTAATTAATTCGATTAATTTGAGCCGCTCGGCTTCAATTGTTCCGGTTAATTCGTCTGAAAAAGCGGCAATACCGTCTGCGTTATTTTTATTTAAATTATTATTTTTTTTATCGATTTCATTTTTTATATTTTTAGTTTCCGTCAATAATCTTTCGGCTGTAAATAAAAGTTTTTCGCGCTGCGTTATTAATTTCTGCACTTCTTCAAAATTATCTTCGCTTAAAATTGAAAGTATGCCGTTTGTAACGGTTATGGATTGTGAGTATAGTTCGTTGATTTTTCGATATTTATTTTCTATTGTTTTAAGCATTTCTTTTATCAGCAAGCCAGATCAAACCTTTCCCCGTTGTTTTCCGGCGCGTTTATTTGAGGCTTAACGAGCGAAGGAGCAGCCGGAGAGTTCATAATGTTCTGGTTCATCGCGCCCGCTGGTTTGTTTGAAATAGATTGCCAGCTTTCACGAAGCGTAGATAACATTTTAACGACGTGTTCGAGTTTGAAAATATCGTCGTTAGCGTTGGCGTCGATTAAATAAGTATAAATAAAATCATATAGTTTATCTAAATTTGTGGCGATTTCTCCGCCTTTTTCAAAATTAAGAGATATTCTCAACTCGTTTATAATTTTTTCAGTTTTGACGATGTTAACTGTTTTTTTCTCTATATTTCCTTCTTTAATGCCTGCTATAGCAAAATTAGTAAATTTAATGGCGCCGTCATATAACATACACACTAACTGGAGCGGTGAAGCCGTTTTAACCTGAGCTTCGAGGTACTTATTGTACTGCTGCTGCTGGTTTAAATTTAACGACATATATCTACCCTCGCTTTTCTATATATTTTTTAACTGCTGAGCTGGGCTAATGATTGTGATAACGATTCGCCCTGCCTTTTTATCTGGCCGAGTAGTACTTCCATTGAATTATATTTTTCGCGTAATCCCGTTTCAATAGATTTTATGCGGCTATTCCATTCGGTAATATTGTCGGTTACTCGCTGGAGATCTTTATTTGTAATTTCGATTACTTTATTTAAGGTGCCGTCAACTTTAGTTAAAGATTCTAAATAATTATTAAAACTATTTGCTATACCGTCGGTGTATTTATTACCGCCTTCGGGATCGTAAGCGAATAATTTGCGTATATCGTCAGGATTTGATGTTAAAGCGGATTCTAATTTTGAATCATCGATTTCGAGCTTACCGATATAATCATCGCTGAATACCATACCCGCGTCGCCTGTTGTGATGCCGATATCGGAAAGACTTTTGAAATTTGTTCCGTTACGTACATATCCGTTGACGAGCTTTTTTAAACCGTCATATACGTCTTTCAGGTTGCTGTCTCGATACACCGGGCTTTCTTCATCTTTTAATTGTTTATCGAGTTCCGTTATTAATTCATTATATGCTTCGACGAATTTTTCTATATTTTCTTTAGCGACGTTTGAGTCGTTTGATACGCTGAGCGTTATTGAAGTGGAAGAAACCGCCGTAAGCGTGAAACTGACATCTTTAAATTTATCGCTTATGACGTTAGTATTACTTTTATAAGTTATGCCGCCTATTTTATATTCGGCGTTTTCGCCTATTTGCTGGTTACTGTTCGTATTGTCTAAATTTAAAACGGATTTAAGATTGCCGCTTAAATCGGTTAATGAAATATTTGGCGAGCTGTTTGACGAAGGCTTGATATAAAATTTACCCGACGTAGAATCATAACTGGCATTAATATCGGGGTCTAATGCATTAATGCCGTCTATTAAATTTTGAAATGTCATGGTTTCATTATAATCGAAAGTATATGTTTTATCGCCATGATTTATTTGTAATGTGCCGGGTGTTAAAGCGGTTTTTAAATCGGCGTCGTTTAAATAACTTGATAGTCCAACGCCGCCTGGAGTTTTTGATATCGATGCTCCGCTTTTTATGCCTGTAAGTCCGGCTAATTCTAAAAAATTAGAGCCTCCGGCTACTTCTTCGATTTTTATAAATGAAGCGCCGGTATTTTTAGATGTTAATTTAAGTTTATCGGTGGCGCTTTCGTAACTTGCGGTAACTCCGGCGTTAGAATTGTTTATTTTTGTAATAAGGCTGTCGAGAGTGTCGCTTTCTGAAACATTTATTTCGACGCCGTTGATTTTTATATTACCCGCCGTGAAAGTGCGGTCAAAATTAGTTTCGGATAATAGTTTCGAAGTGTCAATTGCGCCGAGATGCCCCGTAGATTTTACCGTGGTAGAATCGCCGGCGGCGGTTCCGGTGTCCTGAAAAGCTTCGGTGAGCCCCGCTATGCTTAAAAAATTAGAGCTGTCATCCGGCGAACCGATGATAATGGCATTTTTATTGCCCGCAACGGTATTTTTAAGCGTAAGCCCGTCGCTTAATGCGTCATAAGAAGCTTCGACTCCGGTAATTGAAGATTTATCGTTTATTTTTGTGATGATATCCTGGATAGATTCGGTTGAAACATCTATGCTAAAAGAATAATTATTAATTGAAAATGTGCCGGAATCAACTGATTTTTTGATAGCGGACGATATTTTTTCATTTATATCGACGTTTCCGCCGAGCGTTGATTGAGCGTTAGTAGTCGTTGCCGTAGCTATTTTTGAAACGCTGTCTATTATATAATTGCCGCTCGCCGCGCTCGCGCCGTTTATCGCGGCGCTTACGGAACTCGATTGTGAAGACGTAACTTTTTTAGTCGCAAATGGGGTTTCATAAGTCAGGTCTTTAGTGAGAGATTTAAGTTCGATCAATTTAAAATTAATATCCTGCATTATTGGAAGCTTTGAATTTATAAGTTTTTGCTCTTCCTGCAGGTTAAGCATGGGCTTTTTTTCTATTTCGAGTAATTTACTTACGATTTCTTCCGTATCTATTCCGGATGATAAACCTGAAATGCTGAATACGCTCATAATATTTCCCCCCGTTCGCGAACCGTTTTTATTTAAGCTTTTTCATCGACTATCATGCCGACCGCGTCTTTAACCGCTTCTAAAAATCGTCTGATATCGTCTGACGGTATTTTTTTTATTACTTCGTTAGTATTATTATCGACAATATCTATAAAATTCATTTTTATTTTTGGATTATAAACGAATTTTATACTTTTGTCAAATATTAAAACTAACTTATTAGCCTTTTCAACGGATTCAGTTATTTCTTCAGGGTTTATTTTTTCTCTGTTATTATTCTGATTATTCGTATTTTTTTGAACATCGGCGGAATGATTGACTGCATTGCTGGAACCGGCGCTATGATTTTTTTCTAAAAATTTAACGGTTTGTTCCGCGGGTATATTATTATTTATTGAATTATTTTGACCGTTAATGGTATTCATAATTACACCTCTTTTTTGAGTATTGAACTGGTAAAAATTATTTAATCCATAAAAGGGCAGGCAACCGGCCCGCCCTTTATGGATTAGTTTTTATTGAATTTATCGGCCGGTTTAAAGCGCCGCATTATTTTTTATATTATCTTAGCAATTGCATAATACTCTGCGGTTTCTGGTTGGCCTGGGCTAACATTGAGGTGCCTGCCTGCATTAATATTTGCTGTCTTACGAATGCCGTCATTTCAAGAGATACGTCGGCGTCTCTGATACGCGATTCAGCGGCGGTTATGTTTTCACGCTGTATCTGCAGGGTCTTATCGGTGTAATCAAGCCTGTTCATTATAGCGCCCATCGTCGCTCTTATTCCGGATACGTCTTTAATAGCCTGTTGAACTACTTTAAGCGAAAGCGAAGCATTTTCTGCGGTATCTACTTTGATGTCGGCGAGCGAACCGAATTTTGAAGAGGCGTTTTTACCTATACTGCTTACATCGATAGATGCTATGCTGTATTTAAGGGCCTGTTGATAGTTTGCGCCGGTCTGGAGGCTTAATTTGCTATCGACATTAAGCGTTATTTTCGCATTGTCGGCCGATGAAGCGAGCCTTACGAGCGTTCCAGCGCCACCAGTGCCCGTAGCCGAACCGACCGTTCCAGAACCCGCGCCCGCTCCGGTTACTATGAATCCGCCGTAAGTGCCGTTATAAAGTTCGGAGCCTACTTTTAAACCGTAAGCTTTAGAACCGGTATTGGTCATTTCAAATATAGTTCCGCCTTCGGACGATTTAACCGACATTGCCATGCCGTCTAAAGTAGCGGCCGCGTTTACACCGGATACAGCGATCGCGGTTATTGAACCGGCAGCCGCGATTACACCGAGGAAGGTCCATACCGCGGCATTTCCGCCGGCTTCGATACGGTTGTCTTTGCCGGTAACTGTATTATAAGTTCCTACTATAGCGTATCCGACTATGGTGCCGGTGTTGACCGTAGCTATATTAGCCGCGTCAGTGTCGATTTTTCCCGATACCAGGCTTACGCCGCGGGCAGCGGTCATAGTAGCTATAACGCCTGTCTGTGAATTTTTGGCGTTAATTTTTGATACTATCGCTTCGGCGTTGTCGCCGGCCGCTATGCTTATTTCGACGCCATTGATCGCGATCGAAGTCGCGCTCGTGATAGAAGATGCAACGCCGGCTGCCGCTACGTTGCTCGTGATTATCGCGGCCTGGCCGATGCTCGTTAAAGCGAATTGAGCGTTGGTTATATTCTGGGCTTCGCCGGCGATAGATAAAACTTTGATATTTCCGTTTGAAATATTAGCGGTGCTCGCGATTAAGCTCGCTTTAATATCGAGATTGCCGTTCAAAAGTTTTAAGGTATTATATTCGGTATCGGACGAAATTGTATTGATCTGGCCCATTAATTGGGTTAATTCGTCTTTTATCGTTTCGCGGTCGCTCGCCGTGAGCGTCTGGTTGGCGGCGCGGACCGCGAGTTCTTCCATACGCGAAAGCATTTTGCCTACCTGATTGAGCGCGCCTTCAGCGATTTTAAAAAGCGCGATGCCGTCCTGCGTATTTTGAATGGCGGTGGTTAAGCCCTGACGTTGAGCGTACATTTTTTCGACTATCGCAAGGCCTGAAGCGTCGTCCGCGGAGCTGTTGATTCTAAGACCGGAAGATAAGCGTTCTAAGGTCTTATCCATTGAAAGGTTGGTTTGATAAACGTTTCTTTGCGCATTAACTGCGGCGATATTGGTGTTTAAATACATAAAAATCCCTCCTTGATATTATATAATGACGTCCTTGCCATTATTTTTTCTCCA
>CAYQWL010000053.1:0-22655 GCA_964421195.1 uncultured bacterium
AGCTGTTCGGCAAAGCCGTGAGGCGCCAGTTTACAGCGGTTAGCGCCGAATGTATTGGTTTCGATAACCTGCGCGCCGGCTTTTATGTACTCGGCATGAATATCGCTTATGGCAGTCGGCGCCGAAAGGTTCATTTCGTCGAAACAACGGTTGATATAAATGCCTTTCGAATAAAGCATCGTACCCATCGCGCCGTCGAATATAATTATCTTATCTTCATTAAGCAGTTCTCTGAATCCCGGTTTATCTGTACTCATTTAACGGGGACCTCCATAATATTTATTAAATTGGTCACTTCCGATTTATTTTTTTTATAATGCTCGAAAAGTGAAAGCGGATATATCAAAAACATAAAAAAAGACGAAACGAAAAAAGCCGCATAGGGATTGGCGAATTTTCCCACGGCAAGAGAGGAAATAAAAGAACCCGATACCACCGACAGCACGGTGAATAAATTTACGAACGAAGAAGCGCCGCCAATTTTTTCATATTTAAAAGTAGCCGGAATAATATTCAACCAGTAATACAGAAACAGCGCGTCTCCTATTGAATGAAAAAACTGATTGATAAACGCGCCGCTCAAATTCGAAACAAAATACATTGCAGCCTGAGAACCTCCGCTAAAAGCAACCGCAACCATTAAGGCGGCGCGAGGCCCGAATTTTATTTTCGACTTGAAAATACCTATTGAAAAAACTATAACGCTCATTAATAAACCGACTTCCATGTATATATACGAAATACCGTCAATCGAAAGAGACGCGTTTTTATTTAAAAATATAGAAAAATAAGTAAGCTCCGCCCCCCAATGATAGGTAAATAAAAATAAATTCGCCGCTATTAGAAGAGAATCGAAAGAAATAATATCGTTTCTATAATCAGACAATTTAATTTTAGACACATGCGTATCTGTAAGAAAAAAAGAAAAAGCTATTAAAAATAATGACATCACAAAAAGCGCTTTGAATAATAATATAAAACCGCCGGCGCCGCTCAAAACAGCTCCTAATTTTCCTCCAGAAGCATAAGCCATAGTAGATGTAATGGCAAAAAAAGCGAAGAAAAAACGATTGTTTATAACCTGGGACTCTTTATAATACATCACATTAGTTGAATTATCTATCATGGTAGCCGATATGCCCCATAAAATAAAAAGCGCCATAAAATGATAATAAGACGACGCGAAACTTAAAAAAAACATAAAGATAGAATAAATGACGGAAGCTATTATGACCTGCTTTTTCACCGAAATTCTATCGTTAATTATGCCTGAAGGAAGATAAGTTAGAATAGCCATAAAAGACTGCAATGCAAAAAGCGAACCTGCGCTTCTTTCATCGAATTGTCCGGCCGCAAAATATAATGGGATATAGGCATAAAAAGAAACCGATATCAGCAGATAATAAAATTTAAAAAAAGATATTATTATAATACATAATATGTTTTTGTCCATGTTGAAAATATATTATACCATAAAAATAAATAATTTCAACGCTTTTTATTTTATAACGCTCAAAAAAAGATTAATGGAAGAATAAAAAGCCGGCGGCATTTTTCCTTCCATTAATAAAATAATTATTTTCGTGTAAAATATAACTTGATCATACGGCCCGATTATAAAATTATCAATATTCGACTCCGCCCATTACATTATTTTTAATAAATTCATAACGATCGGGGTGGGTGCGTTTCATAGAAGGGCCGTCCATAAAATAAACGCGCACCGATTCGGCAAAATCTTCCATGGAATTTGCGTTTCCATAAGCCGATACGGATGGAGAAAGCTGAGTGGCGCGCCCCGAATACCCGCTGCGCCCGCTCCAGAAAAGCGATTCCCATTGAGAAAAAATCCCGCGTTTAGCGAAATGAAAGCAATGGGCCATCTCATGTACAAGAACAAAGGTCATTGAATTAACGCCATGATCAGTTACATAAACACGCGGAGCATCGCTTGAAACATAACCGCCGACATTAGAGCCAAGGTTAGTAGTAGATATTCTCTGTATCATATTAGTTTCGGAAATAAACGACGGCGGAAGTTTTGAAAGCGTTTGATAAGCCTGTTGAAGCTGACTTAAACTCCACTGTGAAGTACCGTTTTCTATAGTTATATTAAATTTATCTTTAATGGCTTTTAAAAGCGACCGGGCGTCGGAGGTATTAACCGAACTATCTTCGCCAGCCGGCGTTTCAGAATCAGAAACCTGATTTTTTTTTGCGGAAGACGCAGTATTCGAAGCGCCGTTAGAATCAGCTTTATTCGAAGCATTAGAACCGCTTTCGACGGATTCATCGTTTGAATCAATAGACTGATTTTCCGCTTCAGGTAAAACGGCGTCCGATTCGGATTCATTACAGCGATCATCGGCGCAGAAATTATCATTCACAGAGTTCGTACAGCCCGAACAGCCGCTAAACGCATCGGCAAATTGCTTTATTATCTGATTAAATAACGAAAAAAGATTTTGAAAAAAAGAAAAAAACGCCGATTTAAACTCACCGAAAAAATTAGAACATGAACTGTTTATCCGGTTACAGCAACCGGATAACTGATTACAGCAGCCAGAAAGGCTTCTCGCCGTTCCACACGCTGACGCTGAAATATCCTGGACCGCAGAAGAACATCCGCAGTTTTCAGTTATATAATTCGAATTTAAATTTTGCTGAATCGCATTTATAGACGCCGCTTTAAGCATATCCGCATTTAAAAAAATAAGAGCCAGAATAAGAATAAGTGTAAAAAAATAATATTTTTTTTTCATGGCAATCTCCCCTTTTCTGAAAACTTATTTAATTATACTACAATCCGTCCGGGAAGTTCCACATTTTTATTATTCAGCGATTTAATTTTTCAATTTTCTTGATTTTCTTGATTTTATTTGCTTTTTTTATTTTTTTATAATATAATATATATAAATAAACCCGGAACGGTTTCAAGACGTCAATTTAAAATTAGTCCGACCGCATTACACTATTACGCTCATACTAAGTTACAAACATACAGAAATAAAAACAAGCTAAATTTAAACTTAATTTTGACTTAAAACTTAAACTTAAAAGCAATATTGTACTAAAATAATGATGGACAAAAAAAAAATCATATATATATCTATAATAATTATTTCATTTACCGCGCTTTATTTTTCCACGGGTTGCGGCGGCGGCGGCGTATCTGAAAATTCAGTATCTCCCCGGCCGCAGCCGGTTTCTTCTAAAATGATCGAAATCAATGGTTTTGCCGGACCGTCCGCCTCAAATCAGCCTTTAGCCGCATCACCGGCTTACCAGATTAACTTTATAAACGACTATACCATAACGGTTTCGGACATCTATGGCGCCCCCGTCAGCGGAGTTTATGCAATATTTACGGGAACGACTTCTTTTAAAATTACGTTTCCGCCCGGCGCATCTTCGAAGTTACTTATGGTAAGCATAAAGCACAAAACCGGCCCGGAGATATTCAAAAAAATAATAGGCAACATACCCGCCGCGGAAGATATCAGCGATGAAACCGGCGTCATCAAAATCGATAATATGCTCATAAATGAAGACAGCACGATTAAAACGCTTATAGCTTTAAGCGACGTCTCTAAAATACCCGATACGATAATTAACTCGACCGTTTCAGGCAAAACGGATTTTGAAACAGAATTCGATTCGGGTTTTAACGACGATAACGGCTCAAAATATTTAAACTCTTTAAAAAACATTTTTAATTCCATTGTAAAAGTTATTAATTCCAATAATTTACGTATTAAAAACATTAAAAACATTTTTTTAAACGAGTTAAACATCTTCTTAAATTCATACGTCGAACTCGGCCAAATTTATAATGGAGACGACGATATAAAACAAATATTAGGCGCGCCTCCAGCCGCCGTTATCGAGGGCATGACAATCAATCTGAATTCCAGCCCCGCCGACATAGCATCGGCAGTTTCATTTATTAAATCGAATGTAAGCCTGGTAACAAAACCGCCCATATTCAATCCGCCCGCCGGTCTGTATAAAAACGCCATTAATATATCCATTTCATCTTCCACTCCAGGCGCGTTCATAAAATATACCCTTGACGGCTCCGAACCCACGCTATCAAACGGCACGCTATACAGCTCGCCTTTATCGATTTCTAACACGGCCGCCATAAAAGCGGCCGCATTTAAAGATTCACAGAGACGCTCCGCGGTAACGCACGCTGATTACACGTTCGACATTCCGCAAAAACCCTCTTCGCCGCTCGTACTGAATACAATATCCGCCGGTTCGTCAGCTTTCGAACTAAAAAATATTTATGACAACGGCCGGCAAATAACTCAAACGCTCAACACTCTCAATCCTTATTTTGAAATAATATTCCGGCGCGAAGACTTACTGACATTTTCACTCGATTGCCCGCCGGCCGCGCTTAAAATAAAACTCAGAGTTACCAGAACGGTAAATACGGTTCCGATTGTAAAAACATTCTGCTACGGCCTCGAACTTCTTGCCGATGAATCCCCCTGGGATGAAGAATTTTCTCCTCCCATTATAAACGGAGATAAAATATCATTCAATGTCAAAGCAGGACAGACGCATTTTACCCATGACGGCGCTTATAACATTCAACTTTTAATTTTAGAGGGAGCGTCGTATCAGGCCGACGGCGCGCCAAAGGTTTTTTTTAACCTGCCCGCTAACGTTTCAGGCATCTTAAACATAAAAACAGGTTCTTCAAATAAAACAACGACGCCTATAATATCCCCGGCGGGCGGACTCCACATTTCTTCACGCGCCGTGTCAATCACATGCGCAACCACGGGCGCTGTAATTTATTATACTGACGACGGCTCACAGCCTACCGCAAACAGTCAACTCTATTCAGGGGCGTTCATAATCGAAAGCAGCCGGAACATTAAAGCTATAGCTTTAAAACAGGGCTTAGAACCGTCGGATACCGCCTCCGCTTCATTTATTATTAAATGCGCCGCACCGTTTTTTTATCCGCCGGGCGGCAGCTACGATTCAGAAAAAATCATAACTATTTCATGCGCCACTTCGGGAGTAAGAATTTATTACACCATCGACGGCTCACAGCCTGCCGAAAATACGTCAATTCTTTATTCGGCCCCTTTTAAAATAGACGCGAGCCGTACCGTTAAAGCTATAGCCGTTAAAAACGGAGCGCAAGCTTCCGAAACGATCGATGCGCTTTATAATATCACGCCATCATCTAAAACCGCGCAGCCGCTATTTTACCCATTGCCCGGAATTTACAACGGAACGCAAAACATTATTATTACCTGCGCTACCGAAGGAGCAATCATTAAATATACGCTCGACGGCTCCGATCCGCTGACTTCGCTCAGCGCCGTAAATTATGACGCGCCGATCGTTATACCGGCTACGACTACTCTAAAAGCGGCGGCAACAAAAGCCGGAAACGAAAACTCGAATATAACTTCAGGGCTGTACACTATTAAATGCGCCGCGCCGGTTTATAATCCGCCGGCGGGAAACTATACAGGCGCTCAACAGATCACGATAACAACCACAACGGCGGGCGCTTCTATTTACTACACCACGGACGGCACCGAACCATCTATCGCAAGCAATTTATACAACGGCCCTCTAACCGTATCTGAATCACTCACAATACGCGCCGTAGCAGTTAAAACCGGACTCGCGGCCTCCGATATAGCGCCTTCCGCCTACGTTATAAATACCTTGCCGGCCGCGGCCGGAGTAAATTTTGACCCGGCGTCAGGCAATTTTATCGGCGGCCAGGATTATATAACGCTTTCATGCTCTACAGCCGGAGCTTCTATACGTTATACCACCGACGGCTCCACGCCCGCGCCAGATTCCGGCATATTATATTCCGCGCCGTTTATAATCAACTCATCCATCACGATAAAAGCCATAGCTTACAAAACCGGGCTGAATCCATCCGCCGTTAGCAGCGCGTTTTATCGTTTCGTCCCTAAAGTCCGCAACGTTCATTTCGACGCGCCTACTAAAATTCTTTCATGGGAACCGGTCAGCGTACCCGGCTCGGCCGCGGTCAAATATTACGTTAATGGAACGGCCGGCGCTTATGGACAGGTACATAATATTAAAGACGATAAAGGCACGACCGAAACGAGCTTTAACGCTACCATATTAATTCCTGATGAATACGCCGGAATAACGTTAAACGTCTCCATCAACGTTACGGCGGCGGCCGTAAAACCGGCAGGCGGCGAAGCGCGCGGCGAAAAATCCGACCAGTGCGAATTTGCGGTAGCTAAATAAAATAAATAAATAACGGAGAAAGTTTATGTTTAAGCCTGAATTTAAAACTAATATTTTTTTCTTCCCCGTACTTATTTTATTTATACTAACAGCCGCGGCCGTTTATTTATCGACCATTACCGGCTGCGGCGGCGGGGGAGGCGGCGTTCCCGCCGCGAACAATTCATATACTCCTCGAACACTCGAATTAAGCGGAACAATCGATACCGCGGCGTTAAATTCAGCCGCCGCGGCTGGCCTGAATTCAGTCCGGGCAGCCGTACCCATAAACTTCGCGTCCGAATGTGAAATCAAAGCTTTCGATATTAATTCAAATCCTATTTATGGAACCGACGGATACTTCGCCGGCAACAATTTTTTTATGTCTCTGCCGCTTACCGAAGATTACGGCCGCTATCTTTTAATAACAGTCAGATTTAAAACCGGCCATGAAATCTATAAACGCCTGCTCGGCCGCATACCTCGCTACGACGACGCACCGTCATTGCGCATAAACGTCGGCAATTTAAAACTTGACGGTGAAACCACGGCAAAAGCGCTTTTATTACTTGAAGATACCTCAAAAATACCCGATGTCGAAATCAACGATTCTAACGTTAAAACACGGTTTGAAATCGAAGCGGAAACCATAATAAACGACGCCGACTCATCGAAAGTAATAACGCCGTTAAAAAACGCTATAAACACGGTAATTAAAATAATCAAAATCGACAGTCCCGCTCTAAGATCTGCAAAAATAAATTATTTACATAACATTTCGTCGCTTCTTAATTCGTTCGTGGCCGTCGCGAAAGCCCGTGAAACCGACGGCGCCGTCGCGGCAGTCATAACCGGACCGCCGGCAATAACGCTTTCAGGCAAAGAAATTTCCGCTTCAACCGGCTCCGCCGATATATCCGAAGTCGTCACCGGCATTAAAAGTACAATAAAACCCGCCGGAATCGAAACGCCGGTTATTTCGCCACCCGGCGGAGTTTTTGAAACCGGACAGAGCATTTCTATCAGCTGCGCGACCGAAGGAGCGACAATAAAATACGCGCTTCATGGAAATACACCTGGAGATACTTATGGCATTATCTATAACGGCCCCTTTATGATCAAAGAATCCACCACCATAAAAGCCATAGCCATAAAAAACGGATATAAAAATTCGAATATATCAGAAGCCTTCTTCAGTATAGTAAATTCATCAATTTCACCGTTAGAATTATACGCCATAAATATAGGCGACCAGAACGGCGCAGTGGATTATATTTACAAAAACGGCGCACAGCCGGTTAAAAGCTACGATATTAACAAACCATTTTTTGAAATAGAATTTCAAAGGGCCGATGGAAAAGAATTTATTCTCGACGATGACCACAACCGTTTTTTAAAACTAAAATTAAATCTTACCCGAACAAAACCGGGCAGCGTTACAACGATAAATTATACCTATCCAGCTGAAGACGGCTGGTTATTAAACAGCGAAACAGATTTTAACGAAGATTTCAGCGCCCCGGTAATATCCGGCAAAAAAATTAAATTCAACTATAAGACCAACGCCGTAAGGCCCGCTGAAGACGCTTCATACGAACTTAAAATAACCGGTATTCAAAATATTTCATATACCGATTCAACCGGACTAAAATCGCCGGCATTCATTTTAAAACCCGGCATCAGCGGAAGTTACATTATTTATACCGCCTCTCACGGCGTCGTTGCCGCGCCCGTATTTTCTCCCGCGGGCGGCAATTTCGCGGATGAAATTTATATAAGCATGTCATGCGCCACCCCGAACGCAATTATTCATTACACGCTCGATTCGAGCGACCCCGGCATACAAAACGGCATGGTATTTAACGGCGAACCTATTTTAATCGCCGTTTCTACGACAGTAAAGGCCGCGGCATTTAAAGACGGTATGAACGCCTCAAATATAGCACGGGCGTCTTATATAATCGAAAAAACAGCCGCGCCTCAATTATCTCCGGCACCCGGAATATACTCCGGCCCCTGCCAGATAAATATATCCACCAGAACGCCGGGCGCATCCATTTACTATACGCTCGATGCAGGCGCAAATCCTTCCAGCTCATCTATACTTTATTCCGGGCCGTTCATCATTACTGAATCAAAACATATAAAAGCTATCGCCGTCAGGGACGGCCTGAAAGATTCCAGCATAACATCGGGAGAATACATAATAAACAAAACCGAGCCGCCCGAATTTAACCCTCCTCCTGGAACATACGCCGGAACTCAAAATATAACCTTATTTTCAAAAACGCCTGGAAGCGTCATCAGATATACGCTCGACGGCTCGACGCCCGGCCGTTTAAGCGAAATATACCAGGGCCCGATAAATCTTTTGAATTACGGAACCACCGAAATAAAAGCTATAGCGTACAAAACCGATATGGCTGATTCATCGGTAACAGCGGGACTTTATTGCATACTTGAAAGGGCCGCCATTCCGCAGTTCAGTCCTCCTCCCGGGACTTACGACGCAACGCAAAATATAACCATCACTTCCACGACATCAGGAGCGGCAATTTATTATACACTCGACGGTTCGACACCCGGCCGTTTCAGCACAAAATATAACGGCCCTATAGAAATAAAATCAAGTCTTAAATTAAGCGCCGTAGCGGTAAAAGATGGAATGGCCGATTCGTTTCCACTATCCGGAGATTATAAAATCGAAATTCCTCATACAGCCAGACCTGTAATATATCCATCGTCGGGAACCTATGGTAAAGCCCAGCAGGTCAACATATCATGCGAAACGCCCGGCGCCTCAATTTATTATACGCTCGACGAATCCGCGCCTTCAACTTCTTCTATCATATATTCCGGCACTTTTGAAGTGAATCAAAATTCGTATATCAAAGCCTTCGCCATTAAGCAGGGCCTGATCGATTCGGAAGTATGCGAATCATACATAGTAATCAACATGCCGAGGCCCGAAGTTGAAAAACCTCAATTTACTCCAATGGCAGGCACTTACACCGGCGAATGCCAGATATCAATTTCATGCGCGACTCCCGGCGCGGCAATTTATTACACTCTCGACGGTTCGCGCCCTACTTCATTTAAAACGCTTTTTAAAGCGCCATTTACAATTAAATCAAATGCTACTTTAAAGGCTTTCGCCACAAAATCACCTGCGTATAGCGATTCTGGTATCACGCAGGCTGAATATTACATAAAAGCGCCGCCGCCTCAATTCAGCGTGGCGGAAGGATCTTATACCGATGAACAAACGCTTGCCATAACCACTTCAATTAACGGAGCGGCAATTTATTATACAACGGACGGTTCCGCGCCCGCGGCAAACCAGCAAAATATTTATAATGGCCCTTTTACGGTTTCGCGATCGATAACGGTTAAAGCAATCGTTGTAAAAAACGGAATGCTGTTTTCCGATATCGCGCAGGCGCAATATGTTATTAAAGTAAAAACGCCGGTGTTTAACCCGCCCGCGGGAAATTATACCGATACGCAATCAGTAACGATTTCATGTGCAACCGCAAACTCATCTATTTATTACACTTCAGGAGGCGAAGAACCTTCGGCTGCAAGCACTTTATATACAATGCCGCTTACCGTTTCATCCAATACCGTTATTAAAGCCATTGCGATAAAAACCGGGCTCGAAAATTCTGAAACGGCCGTCGCAATATATGTCGTACAACCACGCGCCGCCAAACCTTTATTAACGCCTCCTGGCGGCGTATACAATTCCGCTCGAAACGTTACTATAAACACGATTACGCCCGGAGCCGTCATAAAATACACTACCGACGGATCCGAACCTTCCGCTTCGAGCCCCACTTATTTCACGCCCGTAAATGTTACAACAAATTGTATTATCAAAGCTACAGCCATAAAAGCAGGAATGCTCGATTCACAAACAGCTTCTGAAAATTATACGATAGATACCAATCTTACAGAAACCGCCGCTCCGCAATTTTCACCTCCCGCTGGAACTTATCATCAACCGCAAATCGTAACCATATCTTCCGAAAGCGGCGCATCCATTTATTATACGCTCGACGGAAGTTATCCCGGCATAAACAGCATTAAATACATAAGCGGCATATCGATAAATTCTTCATCATTAATAAGAGCGGTCGCTATAAAATCAGGAATGGCAAATTCAGCCGATTCCAGCGCATCTTATATAATAAAAACCGCCGCTCCCGTATTTACTCCGGCCGCCGGCACCTACGACGCGCCGCAAAATATCGTAATATCATCTTCGACATCTGGCGCTTCAATTAAATACACCATCGATCAAAGCGAACCATCATTAACTCACGGCACCCTTTATTCGGCGCCGGTAACGCTTGGCGAAAATACTACATTACGCGCTATCGCCTTTAAAACCGGAATGGCCGTATCCGACATCTCACAGGCCGCATATTTATTACGGGTAGCCGCCCCCGTCGCAACCCCGGCGGGCGGAACATTCGAAGGCCCGCAAAATATTACATTAACCTGCGCAACTCAGGGTGCGCAAATCAAATACACAATTGACGGAAGCGAACCTTCTTCAACCGCCGGAACTATTTATAACACGCCAATAACGATAAGCGCTTCAACAACACTAAAATTCATAGCATATAAAAATAACATGCGCGATTCCGCCGTTATTTCTAATGCCTATACCATTAAAACGGCCGCTCCCGTATTCACGCCAATTGCAGGAACTTATGAAGGCCAGCGCACCATAAGCATATCGTGTCCGACCGAAGGCGCTATAATTTATTACACAACCGACGGTTCGACGCCGACAATTAATAGCGCCCAATACAGCGCACCATTTAATATCAATTCATCACAGACCATAAAAGCGTTCGCGCAAAAAAACGGCCTGACGGAATCATCCGTCGTTTCCGCCGCATATACCATCAAGGTTCCCACGCCTGCATTCAGCCCTGCTCCAGGCATTTATCAAACCGCTCAATCGATTTCGATTACATGCGCAATGCCGGGCGCGATAATTTATTATACAACTGACGGTTCAACGCCTACGACACAATCCACGCTATATTCTTCCCCCGTCACGGTTTCAGTTACCACAACAATTAAAGCGATTGCCGTTAAAAATGGGGCGCAAAATTCAGCGATCACAACGGCTGTTTATACAATAGGCATACCGGCGGCAGCGCCTGAATTCAATCCACCCGGCGGCGCTTACACAGGCGCTCAAACGATAACTATCACTTCCGCCACTAACGGCGCTTCAATTCATTATACGCTTGACGGTACGGAACCAACGGCTTCGAGCATATTATACAGCTCGCCGATAACTATTTCAACTAATACAACGATAAAAGCCATTGCTATAAAAAACGGAATGATTAATTCCGCCATAACAAGCGCGTCATATAGCATTACCATTCCACAGGCCGCGGCGCCGGTATTTTCGCCTGCCGGCGGCGCTTACACAGGCGCTCAAACGGTAACTATCACTTCCGCCACAAACGGCGCTTCTATTTATTATACCACTAACGGCACGACTCCAGGCGCTTCAAGCACGCTATACAGTTCTCCAATAAACATCTCAACGACTACGACGCTTAAAGCTATCGCCGTTAAAAATGCGATGGCGGATTCAACGGTTTCTACTGCCGTTTATACTATTAACACTGCGCAACAAGCCGCAGCGCCGCAATTTTCACCACCCGCCGGAACCTATACGACCATTCAAAACGTCTCAATAACATCGTCAACCGCTGGCGCCGATATATACTATACCATTGATAATTCAACGCCAGACGCTTCGAGCACTAAATATTCATCACCAATACCCGTTGCGGCTTCAATTACAATAAAAGCCATTGCTATAAAAGCGGGAATGACGAATTCAACGGTTTCTACTGCTGAATATAACATAACCGCCAATACTTTCAGCCTTACAACTACAGCCTTTACAAAAGGCGGCGCTATACCCGCTAAATATAGCGGCTCTGGCGCCGACGTCTCTCCGCCATTCAACTGGGCTAACGCGCCGGTGGAAACCAAAAGCTTTGCTATGATATGTTCTGACGATATAAATAATACGCCCGATAATCCTCAGGATGATTTTATTCACTGGGTAATTTATAATATACCACCCGCCGCAACGGGTTTAACTGAAAACATAACTAAAACCGCGAGTGTAACTGCCGGCATATTACCTTCCGGTACAGCCGCGCAGGGTAAAAATTCCTTCGGCAATATAGGTTATAACGGTCCCGCGCCGTCAAGCGGAACACATACATATAATTTTGCGATACTCGCATTGGATCAAACGCCAACCTTACCAGCCGGCCTTGAATTAATGGCTTTCGTTATGTCTATAAATGGCAAATTAATCTCACAAACCATTTATAGTGGAACTTATCAAGCACAGACTGCCGCACCGCCGGTGTTTTCACCTTCAAGCGGAACCTATATCAGCCCGCAAACAGTTACAATCACTTCGACGACATCAGGCGCTTCAATTTACTATACCACAGACGGCTCCACGCCTGCCACAACAAGTTCTCTTTACAACTCGCCAATTACAATTTCAACAAACACGACGCTTAAAGCAATAGCTATCAAAAGCGGCATAACAAATTCAGCTATATCGGAAGCAAATATCATTATTAACACTCTTCCAGCGCCTTCTACCGCCGACCTTGATACGGATATAATTATTCCTGAATTCGAAATAGCTTCCGGTGGAGTTATTGACGGAACAGCTTCAAGCCAGGAAGTATATTATTTTACCGGTACAAAAGCTGAAAGCGACATACAACTCGACGACAATCTCGTTAAACAAAATCAAAATGTAAAAAGATACATGCGTGTCGCCGGTACCGCACAACCGCTTAATTCAGGATATACCGACCGTTATTACCACTCAGTCCAATTTAACGTTAAAAACGAAGCTGATCAATATATAGGTAAATATTCGCTTCCAGTTAATTCAAACAACCGCTTTGACGGTTATATTTATTTTAAAGAAACCGGTAATTTACGAATTTACTCCTATCGCACTAAAAATAATTATTTATATCCACATGCCCCTTCTTATGCTCCGGTAAATGAAGGAAGCAGCACACTCACATTTTTAGTAAATAATCTCGAAGCGATAAATTCATCTTATGAACACCTATTGCCGTCAAAGGACGTCAATTGCGGCAATAAGTATATTAGAGATTATGCAAAATATATTACTTTCGGCCTTTCCACCGATACCGAAAAAGCCAAAAAAATATATGAATTTTTAGTTAATGGCGATACCAATGGTCAATTCACATACACATACTATTATGATATTTATCCGGGTTATCTTGATGAAAGTTATACGCCTATATTTCAACCATCGCATTTCATTATAAGAAGAAAGGGAGTATGCAATGATTTTGCCGAATTATTCGCCGCATTATGCCGCTCTCTTGGCATGAATGTCAAAAAAAAATCAGGCCGTGACTCTTCAGACAACGGCCATGAATGGAACCTTATATATCTTGACGGAAAGTGGAACCGGCTCGATGCGACATGGGCGAATGGCAATCCTTCTAAATATAAAACTTACGCCGAATTTTATCCGGAATTTGATGCCGGTAAATTTACTGAAGAACATGATAATACATATACCACCGATCTAATAGAAGAATATTAAAATAACAATACAAAACTATTTTTAACATTTATTTTTTTAAGCTTAAACATTTTTAATCTCATGTATCTCATGTAAAATAATATATTAATATTATTTTATTTATTTTTATTTTTATTTTTATTTTTATTTTTATTTTTATTTTTATTTTTTATTTTATTAATATAATATGAAAAAATATATTAATCGTTATAATTTATTTTTAACCGGCGCTTTATATAGCAAGCGGCATAACCATATATTTTTTCTATTTTTATTGCTGTCTATTTTTATAACGCTTAATACCGGCTGCCCGCAAAAAAACATCCAGACCTATTCGCCTATTATACCCGGCTCGGTTTCAGGCACGGTCAAAACTTATGACGGCGAGTCAGTTTCAGATGCGATTGTTTTCATAACGAAAGACAGTTTTCTTCAAAATGCGGTTAAATATAAAACGCTTGATTCCGGCGGCGGATTTTCACTCGACGGCATAGAACCGGGATTTTATTACATAGCCGCATACAAAGACATAAAAAATGACGGTTCATATACTATCGGCGAAGATTATCTGGGCGGCAAGCTAACGGGGCACTGGGATCTCGAAAATAGTTATTATATAGAAATAAAAGAAGCGCGCGACACCGTTATAGATATTCATCTACTGACGCCGTTCAAACTTAATTATATCGAAAACGGAACAAACTCAATAGAATTAAATCCGGTTTTTTCATGGCCTGCCATTTCAGGAGCGGCATTCTATAGATTAAGAGTTACTTCACGCGAAAAATCATACTGGGTTATAGATACCGCGCAGCTTTCAAAAACTTACGGTGCCCCTGCTGACACTAACGACTATTTAATAACCCCGCCGGAACAATTAACGCCAGAATTAGAATATTTCTGGTCAATTACGGCATATAAAGACAAAAATACGCCTATCGCGTACAGCGAATTATCACGTTTTTATACCCGCCTGCTAAGGACAGACTCTACCGGACGCGTCGAAATATTACAATAATCAATAATCAATAAAACAATTTTTAGCTGTAATATAAAACAAACCGCCCGCGGCCTTCAAAATTAAAATCGGCCACGGGCGGTTTAATAAAATAACACCGGATAATTAAATTCAGTTATACTATACTATTCTAAAATAATCGATAAGCACGCAGCGGCGTTCGCGCGTAAACGATAACGGCGTGGTAACGCCTTCACCGGTAGGGCCGGCAATAGTAAGCGAAGTATGACCTTCACCGTTAAAACCAAGTCCTGAATACGAAGGGCCATTTTTAACGAATATAGTAGTATTGATAGCGGCGGCCATCTTATGTAAATTCTCAATATTATGCGAATGCATGGTCGCCGTGTGATAAAAATGATGTTCGGCTTCTACGGCTATTTCTATAGCTTCATCTACGTTTTTTGCGCGCACTAACGGTAAAACGGGCATAAGCATTTCTTCCTGTACGAATGGATGATTTTTATCTACTTCGGCTATAATCAGCTTAATTTCATCTGAAACATGAATATTAATTTCGTTAAGTAACGCTCTGGCGTTTTTACCGCACCATTTTCTAATAATATTACCCTGCGGATCAAAAACCACTCGCATAAGCCTGTTTATTTCATCGCCGCGCAATTCGAAAGCGCCATGGCGTTTCATATAATCTCTTAATTTATCAAAGATAGAATTAACTGCGATACATTCTTTTTCGGCTATACACATTATATTATTGTCAAATGAAGCGCCGTTAACTACATTTATAGCCGCTTTTTCGATATCGGCGGTTTCATCGACGACCGCGGGCGGATTACCCGGCCCGGCGGCTATGACTTTTTTACCCGACGCAAAAGCCGCTTTAACCACACCGGGGCCGCCGGTAACGCATACGAGCTTAACTTCGGGATGCCTCATAAGCGCATTGGAAGTTTCCATTGTAGGATTTTCTACGGCGTTAATAAGATTTTTAGGCCCGCCCACCGAGACTATAGCGTCATTTAATATCGACAGCATTTTAGCGCAGCACTTTTTCGCGGAGGGATGAAAATTAAAAACTACGGTATTACCGGCGGAAAGCATGGTAATAGAATTATTTATAATAGAAGCGACGGGGTTTGTCGAAGGAGTTATCGCGGCTATAACACCGTATGGCGCGCGTTCTTCGATAGTAAGCCCGCGGTCGCCAGAAACCGCGCATGGCCTGAGCGCTTCGGGACCCGGAGTTTTATTGGCGGATAGCAGATTCTTCTGTACCTTATCGGCGATACGGCCCATTCCGGTTTCTTCATGCGCCTCGCGCGCCATAATTTCCGCATTGCGAACTGCGGCGTCACGCATAGCTTTAATAATTTCATATCTTTTTTGAAGCGTTATTTTTTTAAATTCGTAATATGCAAGCAAAGCCGCTCTCACGGCGTCTTCTACACTGGCGTGAATGCCGTGGCCCGCGCCGCGATTTTGAGTGTTAAGATCGTACGCCTCGCTAAAACCGGCTGTATTAATTTTTTTTATAACGTCTTCGACTATTTTTTTAATCTGATGTTCGTCTGCGAACATTTCAAACACCCGCTTTCAACTATAAATTTACAAACTTATAAACCAGCAAATCGGCGGCTATAATTAGCTATTTACGCCGCGGAACCTGAGTAATTCCGGCTTAACCAGACCAGAAAATCAAAGTAATTTCTTATCTATTTTATTTTCTTTAAGATAGAGTGAATCTATAATCCCGACTATAGCTGCATCTACAGGCTTACCTTCGGTGCGGCCGGTCGCGCGCGCCGAAGAACCGGAAACCACCAGTACGAACTCGTCCGCGCCCGCTCCGACGGCATCTACGGCGATCAAATAATTAGAGGTCGGTTTTAATTCAACGTTATATTGCTGAACGACCAATAACTTCATTCCGGTAAGCCCTTCATCTTTACGAGTGGCCACCACTGTTCCGGCTATTTTTCCGATTATCAATTTTATCACCCTTTTATAATCTAAGTTAAATATCGCAAAATATAATATTTCATAAGCAGCGGCCGTTTTTTCACGCCGCGGCGGGCCGAAACGCTATTTATCTGATAATTTGCGCCAGATCGCCATTTTTAACGCCGCATGCGTTCATCTCGTCAAGATCGATGTGCATATCGAGAGAATATTCATCGTGCACCCTGATAAGCACGTTATGAAAAGTAACGCTGCGTGGGCCGTCGAGCCGCACCGAGACGCGGTCTTTATCTTTATAACCGAACGCGGCCGCCTCGGCCGTATGCATGTGAATATGACGCGCGGCGACTATAACGCCTTCAGCGATTTTAACGCGGCCCGCAGGCCCTATAATTTCGACTCCCGGAGTAGAGCCGAGATCGCCGGAATCTCTGACAACCACCGGTAAACCCAATGAATGACAATCGGAAGCAAGAAGTTCAATCTGCGTTTTCGAGCGAAGCGGGCCAAGTATTCTGACGGCGCCTTTTTCTCCTTTAGGCGCCGATATTTTCAAACATTCTTTTACCGCGAACTGGCCCGGCTGCGAAAGATCTTTAATACTCGAAAGCTGGTATCCGGAACCGAAAAGAACTTCAAAATCAGCTTTACTCAAATGAATATGACGATTAGAACCCGACACTGGAACTTTATTTTCTTCGATTAATTTATTGACGTCAAGACCGTATGCTGTCATTATGTTGACCGACTTTCTATTATAAATTCCGCCGGTCCGTCTTATCGCACCGATAAAAACGCCGGCGATTTGATTTATTGAATATTATATATCATTTAATTTGAGTTGTCAATATAATAAGTTTTTAAAACTTCGTTTATCGTTTTATAAAAATTATCCATATTAATAGGCTTCGAAATATAACCATCCATTCCGGACGCCATACATTTTTCACGATCGGCCGGAAGCGAATACGCCGTTACAGCAATAATCGGCGTGGGCTTTATGGCCGATACAAGCTCACGATCCCTGACTATCCTTGTAAATTCATATCCATCCATACACGGAAGTTGTATATCGAGTAAAATAAGATCATATTTTTTATTTTCAAAAAATTTAAGGCCTTCCATAGCGTCACAGGCGATATCGATTTTCCATCCGATATTTTCTATTATATTTCCAATAAGCCGCCTGCCTATAAAATTATCTTCAACCAATAGTATATCTAAAATATCGTTTTTAAATCTGGCCGCAGTTTGAGCGGATGACTGCTTAAAAGCTTCGGCTGAATTATTCGATAATAATTGCCCGTTAGACGTTTCATCGAATAAAGGAAGATTAAGCTTCACTCTAATAACATAAGATTGTCTGTCCGCTAAAAGCTCAATTTTTCCGCCAGCGGCATCTATTAATTTTTTTACAAACATAAAACCAAAAATATATTCGTCAAAAGCGGCGCCGGAAATTTGGCCTCCGGCTATAACATTAACGGCTTCGGCTCTAATCGGCGTTCCTTTATATGATATATCAAAATGCCACAAAGAGCTGGTTTCAAAATTTTCACGTTCTATAGCCGTTAAAACGACAGCGCTGCCGCTATCGGCGTGAAACAGCGCAGCCTGAATTTAATGAGAAATAACCTGTCTGATATGATACTCATCGCCGCAAAATAAAACGCGTTCAATGCCGGACTTTATATCGCATATAAATTCACAATTATATTCACCGGCTATATCAGAAAAATTTCTTTTAATCTGCCTTAATATATTAGAAATTTTTACTTTAGACGAGCGCATCTTAACATCGCCCTGGCAAAATTCACAAAAATCAGATATGCTTGAAGTAATACGTTCAATTTTTTCGGCGGCATTTTTTGTTAATTCGAGAAATTTTTCCTGCTTCGGTGATAATCCTGAACCTTCTAAAAAATAAAGATAGCCAGTAATAGCGCTGAGCGGAGTTCTTAATTCATGATTGACCGAATTTAAAAGATTAATCGCATAATCAGTTAAGGCCCTGTTTTTTATTTCAGGCCGCCCGCATTTTTGCACGTCCGCCCCGGCGGACGGACCGTTAAAAGCCCCCGGTTTATCGTTCATAAAAACAAAACACCTCAAAAATTTTCATCGGTTAATTTATCATAAAATGCCTTGCGGTTGTATATAAAAGATCTATAAACATTTACTTTATTACGCTGATCGTTAGTTATAAAAGTAACTTCGATAGCGACGATTTTAGCTTTATCGGTAAAACCTACCACTCCGCCCTGATAACGTCCCTTATAACGCGCTCTGGCGCGTTCTTTTTGTTTGTCATCATAAGAAAGAAAAGCGATATTTAAATAAGAAGGATCATAATGCATATTATAAGCGGCAAGCTCAGTTTCTATTTCACGGCCGGTCGTCGGTTCGACGGCTTTTGCTACTATACCGACCTGCCCTGAAGATTTCATAACCCCTTTAATCAAAGGATGAGTGGCTACATCGCTTAAAAGCGGTTCGTGATCGATCGTCGTACGACATAAAGAAAAAGGGATTTTAATCCCCGCTACGTTCTGTTCGTATTTATAAAAAGTGTAAATAACATATTCTTCTTCTTTATCAGGATTTTGAGTTTTATATCGTTTTATCTGTACATTAGTATAACGGTCGTTATCATCGAAATCAAGTATAGATACCGCTTCTCTAATGTCTTTTTCAAAATTTAAAAGAGCTAAACGCGTATCGCGTAAATTATCGGCCTGAGTATTCGCCGTATCCGTTTTATGAAGACTGTCCATAAAAAAATTAATAAGTATCATGAAAAAAATAGAAAAAACGGCAACGGCAATCAATAATTCAGCCAGAGTAAACGCCTTTTTAGAACGCGCAACATTTTTTGTATAATTAACATTAAATAAAGCTGGAAATAAATTTGCATAATATATTCCAGCTCCGCATCTATTATTTTTTACACTTAAACATTTAAACATCATAATTATTAAATCCTCGCTTTAACGTCGTCTCCTGCCATTTTAAAAGACGCCGCCCTGCTATACTATTGATATACCTTATTACTGACGATAGTATAAAGGCTGTATTTTTGCTCACGCTGCGCATTATTGCGATCGATTTTATTTTCGGCCCACTTAACTTCTACATATATTTGAATTCTCGAAATAAGACGTTTATATTCCGGCGAAAAATAAGCGCCAGGATAATTATTCGGGTTCGGTTTTTCTTCGGGAAAAAAAGAAATTCGTACATACCTTTTAAAATCAGGAAAATAAGGAATAGTTTCATAATCTTCAAACCGCTCATATACTTTCCAATCAGGAGCGAACGGCGACCATTCAGTTCCAGGATTCGATTCTTCTTTAATAAGTTCAAACAACCTTTCATATTCGCCCCATTTTTTAACCTCAGCCGCCGGATTAACAGGCGTAATAACTCCCCCGAACTTATATTCTTCGAGTTTAGTAAGCGCAAGATTAGCCGCATGAAGAGCGTTAACGCTTTTTACATTCGCCTGAGTGGTATAACGATAAATCATAATTATTGGAATGATCGAAAACGAAAAAATAGCTATAGCCATTAAAATTTCAAGCAAAGTAATACCGCGGCCGTATAAAAAAACATTGCGCTTTTTGAAAACAAAACGCAAGAATAAAGATTGACGAATATTTCGAGATGAAATCAACATTTCTTCACCATTTATAAAATTACTCGCCAAGCGAGGCGAGCTTGTTTTTTATTTCGTTTTTCAATTGCCTTATACCTTCAATTTCAGAAGGCTTTTTTTCTACTTTTTCAAGCACTTCAAGATATTTAAAAGTAGAAACATAATATTTGCGCTCATCGTTTTTCTGCTTATAAAGCGAAGCTAATTTTTTAAAAGCAAGCAATCTTATAGTCATATTGTCAGGTTCTTCTTTAATAGCCAGTAAAAATGAATCTATAGCGCGATCATAATCCCGCCGGCCGGCCGCATCGAGCCCTTCTTTAAAATAACGCCCCGCACGGCCGTTCATTCCGGAAACAAACTCACGCCTTTTTTGTTCCGCCTCATGTAAAATTTGCTGCTGTTGATCATATTCTTGATAATAGCTTTCAAAATAATTCTCAACCTGCTGATACGTTAAAAGCCGCGGCGAAGATTTTGAAGAACTACCCCAGAACGACGAACTTTTAACCACCGGCTTATTTTTAGAAGCCTCGTCGAGCTCGCCTATATTTACCGTGCGCGTTTCATTTCTGGTACGGCTGCGCGAAGGCGCCATCACCTTAACTATCGTATATGCCGTAAGCAAAACGGCAACGATCAACGTTATAAAAATTGCTGTTTTATTATTTTCCATATAAAACCTTTTATTTTATCGCATCCTGCGTATAACTTATAATCTTCGGCGTTATCGCTACCACTATTTTATCCTGAGATTTAGCGAGGTCATCAAATATTTGCGTCCATACGCGATCTTCAAGTAACGCCATTTCGTCGGGCAAATATTGAACGTGGTCAGTCGCGCCTATTTTTTCAGCCACAAGATTACCGGTAATTATCGTGTACATCTTATTAACGTCATTTCCGAACCATGAGTCGTCGCCGAATTCAGATTTAACGCCGCCTTTAGCATATAAATAAGCCTGCAATTCCATATTTTTATCACGCGTCGAAAAAAGCGATTTTAAAACGTTATTTTCAGCGAATTGATCGTCTTTAGTCGAACGAAATATTATTTTACCGGTTTCCTCTCCAGCCACAGTCGAAGGTTTTGTTCCAAGCGCCACAAGCTGTAATGAATTATAAGCGCCGTTATGACGTGAATTAGCGGCATATTCGCCCTCTGGATATTCATAAGCTTCAGGTATGCCCGAACGATCGTCAGGATGCCTTAAAAGTTCATTGCCGATATAAATATTACCGGTAGCCACTATAACTCCACGGCCCTGATAATATCCTTCTATGTGCACATCGCCGTCAACAAATTCATAACCCTTAAGCTGTATCGCATAGGAAGGATTGGCGAGCGCAGCCTGTTTTCCTGTTTTTATCTTGAACAAATCTTTAATCGGACCGAGCAGTCCTTTAGAAGACGGCGCCGCAGCCCACGGCCCCCAGCCGTAATATTTTTTTACTTTTCTCGTTTCTAACTTGTTTCCTATTTTATAAATAACCGTATCGTTCGCGGTATGTTTTTTTTGAGCTATACGGCTATAAACAGATGGTTCGAGAACACCGATAATTTTATCTTCCGGATATTTAATTTCGAGTTCGGGGCGGGCGTTAACCGGGCCGTTATACCATGAATTTTTATCGCCTGGCGAACCGGGAGTAATATAAGCCTCGCTTATAACCTGGCCGTTATAAGCATAAGTGCGCTTGATATCGCCATAAAGCTGATTGGGAGTAACGTCTTTTTTACTTTTAAAACCTATGGCTACAAAAAATTTCTGGAGTGAATTTAATGGATCGAAACCGGTAAGATCGGTATTCCCGCGGCTTCCGCCATCCTTCATATCTTCGTCAAACTCTTTAATTGGCGAAAGCATGCCGCCAGTTAAAAGATTAGTTATAGATGATAATAGCTTACGATGCTCTTTAAGAAAAGTATTTTCGACGTTCGCATCGACCTTATCGTTAGAAAGCTTATCGATCATGGATATTCTGGTTTCAAATGCGCCAAACCACGTTGGATCCGCTTCTTTATTAATGGGAATGGTAAAATCTCTTAAAAAAACCTTCTGGCCGTTGACAAAAAAGTGCTGAGGAACATAACGGCTGTTAAGAAAATTGGCGATTTTACGCCAGAGCCCTGAATTACCCTTATCACGGCGGCCGGGTATAGTTTCAGG